>JAZLIT010000214.1:0-40374 GCA_045617525.1 Solibacillus sp.
CTTTCCTAGGATGGCGTACAATAAAATGGCCAATACAACTACATCGAGTTGCATATACTCACGTGCATTCATCGACATATATCCGATTCCTGAACTTGCTGCCACCGTTTCCGCTACAATCAGCGTCAACCACATAACGCCAAGTGCATAACGAATACCTACCAATATTGATGGTAAAGCACCAAGAAAGCTCACTCTATAAAATAGTTTCAGAGGGGGTAAATTATAAATTTTCCCCATTTCAATTAGCTTTTGATCTACATTACGAATGCCGTGGTACGTATTAATGTAAATCGGGAAAAACACACTTATCGCGACTAAAAAGATTTTCCCCTCTTCGCCCACACCAAACCAAATAATGACTAATGGGATAAGCGCTAAATTCGGGATATTCCGAAACATTTGAATCGATGTATCTAAATAGCGCTGTGCAAAAGGAAAAGTCCCATTTAAAACACCGATTAGTAAGCCCAGGCTACCACCGATAATAAATCCAATCATTGCACGTGTAAAACTAATTTGTAAATGATCCCACAACACACCTCTTTGTGCTTGTGTTATTGCTGCCTGGATAACCTCAGTAGGAGCTGGTAGAATCGTATTTGAAAGCCAACCCAATTTCGTGCTTGCCTGCCAAAATAATAAAATCAAAACCGGAATAATCCATGGTGCTACCCAATTATGTAGCTTTTTCGCTTTTTCATTCATTTCGATTCCTCCTATGGCTGCCAGCTGTATTGTTTAAAGTCTTCTACAGGTTTCTCTATTAAATCAATTGCAAATAATCCGTCATTTAATGTTTTCAAATCGTTTAAAACATCTTCATTTATATATTCTTGAATTGATGATTTACGTTTTAGAGATGCAACCCAAACCGATTCCTCAATACCTGTATTTTCCTCTAAAATTTGTGCTGCCTTTGTTGGATCTTGATCGATTTCCGTACCAACTTTAATGACATTTTCTACATAAGCTTTCACAACGTCAGGGTAATTTTCAACTAGATGATCTGATGCGAAATAATAACTACGATAATTTACTAGGTCTTCTGCAGTCGTTAAAATTTTATTGCCCTTTGCTTCTGATACAGTCATATAAGGATCCCATGTTACCCAAGCATCTACTTCACCTTTTTCAAAAGCAACACTTGCATCAGCGGGTGATAAAATAACGGATTCAACATCAGCCAATGTTAAATTTACGGTTTCTAAAGCGACTGCTAAAAGATATTCTGAGATAGAAGCTTTATTGTAGGCGACTCTCTTCCCTTTTAAGTCTTCAATCTTTGTGATATTCGCGTCTTTTTTCACTAAAATCCCTTCAGCATCAGATGCAGGACGTTCGGCAGCAATATATTTAATATTCATGCCTTTTGAAATTGCCATAACAGAAGGTGCATCTCCACCATTGGCAAGATCAATAGCCCCTGAATTTAACGCTTCTAAAATAGAGCTTGCCGTATTAAATTCTGACCATTCTACTTTATAACCTAGTTTTTTTAACTCTGACTCTAGTTCCCCTTTATCCTTTAAAAGCAACGTTACGCCATTCTTTTGATACCCAATGCGAATCTTTTTATCATCTCCGTTAGATGAACCGCATGCTGTTAATGCCAATAGTAAAACAAGTAATAAACTGAATGATAAAAGCTTTTTCATTATGTTAACCTCATTTATTTTTAGTTTTTTCTGATAATTAAACTCAAATAACTACTTCACTTAAGTTCGTTGCATATTGATAAATTTTTTCTTTTTGAATTTCTCTACCTAATAAGCGATTAAGGAGCAGCTCTTCAATTTCAAGAAATGTTTCATGCGAACGAACACGAGGGCGAGGTAATTGTACTGCCAAATCTAAAGCCACTTGCCCTTCCTCAATTAATATAATTCGATCCGCCAAAATAATTGCTTCCGAAACGTCATGCGTGACTAGCACGGCCGTGTTTTTTTTGGCCAACCATAAATCTTCCACTAATTTTTGCATTTCGATCCTCGTCAAAGCATCTAAAGCGCCAAGAGGTTCATCCAGTAATAATAACTTTGGATTAGCTGATAATGCTCTTGCTAAAGACACACGTTGTTTTTGACCACCTGAAAGTACACTTGGCCATTCCTTCGCACGATCAATTAACCCTACTTGTTGCAATGCTCTTTGCGCATGCAATTGCCACCCTTTTGCAAGCCCAGTACCTACACCGACATTATCAATAATCGATAGCCACGGTAATAAACGGTCCTCCTGAAACATAACACGTACATCTGAAGACGCTACTACTTCATGACCATTTTGCGAAATCTCACCAGTGGTTTTTCCTTCAAGGCCAGCTAATAGACGAAGTAATGTGCTTTTCCCACATCCACTTTTTCCAACAATCACTACGAATTGACCAGCAGGAATAGATAGATTTAAATTTTTCAATACCTCTTTATCACCAAACTTTTTCGAAAGCTCCTTTATTTCAAGAGGAATTCCAGTTGCCATATATTCACCTTCCATTAATTACAATTTGTACTATTAAATTATCATAACTAAAAATAATCCGTCAATACATATTTATTTTATTATTCTTATAAATTTAGTGGGTATTATAAAAAACCCCGTCATTACGCGGTTCATATCCTCACAATTTATTTTGCGGAGTACAAAATAAATGTTAAAGGGACAAAAAAATCCCTTTAAGAGAGACAATAATACTGTCTTTCTTAAAGGGATCTCGGGATCAATTTAACTTACCTTCTTTACAACTTTACGACCATGAATTACATAATATACAGCCGTCAAACAAAGCACGAAAACACTTAAAATTAAATACATATTCTGATAGCCTGTTAATGGAATGAGCAAACCGAGTAAAAAGGGTCCTATACCAATTCCGAAATCAAGGCCAATATAATAAGTTGAAATGGCCAAGCCAATTTTATTCCTAGGCGCTGCTTTTGACGCAATAACCTGCGCGCTCGACATATATGTTCCAAAGCCCATCGCAGCAAATGCAGCCGCGATTAATAGTAAAAGCGTACTGTCTGCGATACTCATGAAAAATAGACTGATTGAGAAAAATATGATCGACGGTAGCATGACTATATTGTCACCCTTCGAATCCAAAATCTTCCCTGCAATTGGGCGTGACATAAATAAGAACACCGCGTATACGATAAAGAAATAGGAAGCAGCTGTTACAAGATTAATTTCAATCGCATAAACGTTAATAAACGACATAATACTTGAATAACAAATCCCCATCAACAGTGTTAAGCCTGCAATTGGCAACACCTCAAACGCCAATAAACGATCTGGCTTTAAGCTCACTGGAATTGCTTTTCGTTCTTCCTGCGTTAAATTCGCTTCCTTAATTGTCGCGATCAACGCGAATAGTAGCGCAAAGGCTGTCACAACAAGGGCAAACGTAAAAATTGCATTCATATCATAATGATTCATTAGCCAAATACCTAAAAATGGCCCAATGGCAGTTGCTGCAGTCCCACTCAATGAATAATAGCCAGTCCCCTCGCCACGACGTTCCATTGGCAGTGAATCCATCACAGCAGTATTCAGTGCAGTCGTTGCTAAACCGAATGCAACACCGTGCACAATTCGTACAATAAATAAAAGTAGTAAAGAGCTACTAATAAAATAAAAGGCTGTCGCCACTAAAAATAAAATAAGTCCCGTGTAAAGCATTTTTTGGCGTCCTACTTTTTCAACGGTACCACCCGCGATTAAACGCGCTAGCAATGCTCCAATGACAAATATACTCGAAGTAAGACCCGCAATACTTTCTGAGGCTGCAAATTGTTGAATTGAATAAAGTGTCATTGTCGTCATCAAAATATAAAAATTTAACGACACGAAAAAGTTAGATCCAATAAATAATAAAAAATCTTTTGTCCATAAAGGCTGTTTCATAATAATCTTCTTTCCATAGTTAAGCGTCTACGATTGCTAGTACATAATTCTATGCTAAACGAATGCAGCGTAAATAACTTTATAATGAATTTACGGTGTGCGTCAACCTTCTATACGTAGGTAAAGCAATAGTAAGCACGATTCAAGCGAGAATCTGGATGAGATGGAATCACACATCTCTGTACTGTGCACAAACACAAAAAGCTCCGCAGTATTTTTAACGCGACAACGTATTATTTTATATTTAGTAATTTAATCACCCTCATATTGGTGGAAAGCTCACGAAAATTTCAAAGTTTATATTGTTCTACCTGAATTATTAACTGAATATTAAGAACTCTATGGTACATTATTATATATTAGGTTTTTAAAGTGAAATTTTTTACGATTAATTTCACGCCTAAAAAAGTTCCACTTATAACCATTTTTTCGCAACTTACTTCGCAGATTAATTTCGATTCAATCTGACATGCTACAGTATACATATGAAAGGAGCCAACGTATGAAGGTTCAACTACATATTCAAAATGACCAATTAGAAACTGAAATCCATATTTATGCAGCTGAATACAATGAAGCGATTGAACAGTTGATGAAAAAAATCAAAACGAATTCGATTGATACAATTGTTGGCTATAGCGCAGTCGATATGCGCATACTCAAGCCCCACGAAGTCTATACAATCTATTCCGAGGAAGGACGCGTATTTTTACAAACAGATGACGATGAATTTGAATGTAAATCAAAATTATATGAGCTCGAGCAACGCTACGAAACTATCTTCGTACGAATTAGCAAATCAACGCTCGTAAATATTAATAAAATTTCGTCCATTCAATCAAAAATGTTGAACAATCCACAATTACTATTAAGTAATGAAATGAGTGTTAGCGTTAGTCGTAAATATTTCAAACTATTGAAGGAAAAGCTTGGATTAGGGAGGGATTCAGAATGAAGTACCTTCAGGGAATACTTCGTAGCGTGATGATTAGTTTAAGTATCTCCTATTTATCTATCATGCTAATAGGGATAAACTCAACTGGATTATGGAGTGGTAAAGAACTGCAATTACAGTTTATGCTTGCCCTCATTTTAGGAATTATTATCGGTTTTTTAAATCTGTTATTTTCGATTGAAAGCTGGTCGTATCGAAGAATACTATTGATTCATTTTTCACTTATTCTGCTCACTATTTTTGTTATTGGAGCAATTGGCAAATGGTACGATCCTACAAGCTTCTCTTCTTACATCCAACTAACTATCTATTTCATTATTATTTATCTAATCATTACACTGTACTTTCACTTTGCACAAAAAAATGAACTGAGAGTAATTAATAAATACATTATGGAAAGTCGAGTGAAATCCGATGAGAAACGTGATTGATGTTAAAGATTTAAAGAAGAATTACGGGACAATACAAGCAGTAAAAGGTATTACCTTTTCTGTAGAGGAAGGCTCTTTATTTGCCTTTTTAGGTAGTAATGGAGCTGGCAAATCTACGACCATCGAAATTTTATGTACCTTATTAGAAGCTTCAAGTGGCGAGGTACTAATTAATGGACATCAATTAGGGTCAATTAAAGCCAACAATGCCATTCGCCAATCGATTGGTATCGTGTTTCAAGACAGTATTCTAGACGATCAATTATCGGTAAAGGAAAATATCCTTCATCGTGGGCGATTTTACGGACTTAATAAGAAAACATTAGTTGAGAACTATGCCTTTGTGAATACCTATTTAAACTTAAGTGATATTGAAAATAAATATTATGGGAAACTTTCAGGTGGCCAAAAACGACGCGCAGATATCGCTCGAGCAATTATACATAAACCGAAACTTTTATTTTTAGATGAACCTACAACTGGCCTTGATCCACATACGAGAAAGTTTGTATGGGAAGCAATTGAAAAGTTACGTAAAGAAACGAATATGACCATTTTCCTAACAACACATTACATGGAGGAAGCTGTAGTTGCCGATAAAATTATCGTGCTAAAGGAAGGGCAAATTGTAGCTAGTGGCACACCAAATGAACTAAAGGAACGGTTTGCTTCGGATCAACTTATTGTGGCGTTTAAAAAGGATGTGGATATCTCAGCCTTACCATTTAATTTTGTGCGACATGGTGATGTTTGTAAGTTACGCATTGCATCGACTTTAGAGGCATTATCTGTATTAGCTACGATTGAGCCATCTATCACATCCTTTGAGGTGATTAAAGGTTCACTCGATCATGTCTTTATTCAAATCAATGAAGAAATGCAGGTGCAATAAATGGATATATTGATGAGTTTAGTAGTGCGACATAACAAAGTATTTTTACGTAATCGTATGCTAGTTTTCTTTTCACTGTTTTCCGTTATTATTTCAATTACGCTTTATGTAGTATTTTTACAAAAAATGCAGCTTGATGCTATCGAGCGAGTAGTTCCCGTATCCGATGCAATTAAAATACTCGTTAATGAATGGATGTTTGCTGGCTTACTTACAATAATAGCCGTTACGACAACGCTTGGCGTATTTGGGATGTATATTAAAGATTTTGAAACAAAGCTGTTTGCTGACTTTTTAACGACTGCTGCGTCTCGCCTTAAAATCCAATTCAGCTACGTAATCAGCGCTTTATTTATCGGATTTGCAATGTCCTTAGTGGCGCTTATTATTTGTGAAATCTTCATCGTCTTTACAGGTGGAAATCTGTTATCTCTTCAAGCGACATTAAAAGTAGTTGGCATCTTATTTTTATCCGTGCTATTAAGCAGCACAATCAATTTATTTATTGTGCTATTTATCAAAACACAATCGAGCTTTTCAACGGTTAGTACAATTATCGGTTCTGCTATCGGTTTTTTATGTGGAATTTATGTACCGATGTCTTCCCTGCCAAGCTATGTTCAATCCATTATTCATTATTTTCCAATCAGCCATATCGCTGTGCTATTGCGCGAATCATTTATGGCAGATTCTATTAACGAAGTATTTCAAGGGAATGCTGCTGCCGCCGATTCATATAAGACTACTTTCGGTGTTATGTATGAGATAAACGGCTCGATTGTATCAAATACTACCAGTGTGTTATTTATTTGTGGAACGATTGTGATTCTTGGCTTCGTCTCGTTTTATATATTTACTAGAAAGCATAAATAGTCCATATTCCCGTAAAGTAAGCCCCCAAAATCATCAAATTTTGGGGGCTTAGAATTTACAGGTGAAATCAGCTATAATGTTGGAACCCTTGACTGGTGTTTTTAAGCGTATCACAAAATCCTTTTTGTCTATTTGGTAAGTAGATAATCAGCAGACATTCCACCTTATATAACTAAGAATTTCGATTTTAACACTCTACACGTTATGTAAAAGAATAAATGAAAAGAAAGTATTTTTATTGAGTATGAAGGTTTTATAAGTTAGTTTGATTATATTAGTAGGTTTTTCAACTAAAACAGCCTCCCTTATTTTTTAAGCATATATACATAGGATATTGAAAATATTACTGTAAAGATAATACCTAAAAGACAACAAATTATACCCGCAGCAATTTTCTTTTTCCCACTTTGTTTTATTGTTATTAAATCTATGAAACCAATTATTAATCCGATGATTCCTAGAAAGAAACCCAGACTCACAAAAGAAGTGATAATCGAAAAAATTCCAAATACCAACGTGACATTACCTCTGCTTTTAATAAAGCCAATGTTACTGGCATTATCAGCATTTCTCAATTTCCAACCTCCCTTTCTTACTATTGAATACGCGAAAATTTTATCTTTTATTCCTGCAGTATGTTTGTTATCAACTCCCTCATTACTCTTAAAACACCTTCAATTTCTTTAAACTCTTAATTCACAGTGGTAGAAACTAGAAAAGGGTTCTATAACTTCTAAATTCCAAATCTTCGCTAAAATGATACTTCCCAATTGATTTTGAGTAATCGCAGCTAATACTATGAATATAACTGCGCCTAATGCTCACGTGAGCGCGAGTTATTGACAATTAACAGAATAATTGATATAGTTAATTTATTAAAAGAAAGTGGGTGGTGTATCATGATGAATTTAATGGCGATTGAACAACAGCAATTTAGTTTATCCTTTGATACATGCCTACAGTGTGCGCCTTTTTAGCGTATACACTTCTTTCATTTGCGCGTGTAAACCTTGTGATGAGCTGAATTGCTGATCACAAGGTTTTTTATTTGTAAAAAATGGAGGAATTAACAGTGAAATTAAAAAAATTAGGTTTTCGTTCGTTTTTCGAACAACAATTAAAGGAATTATCAGAGGATAAATTAAAAAATAAAGTACCAGGACGTGTACTTCTTGAACATAAGCATTCTTATCGTGTTGCTACAGAGCAAGGTGAATGGCTTGCGACAATTTCAGGTAGCTATGCCTTCCAATCATTTTCACGTACCGATTACCCCGCTGTTGGGGATTTTGTGTTAGTGGAAAAAATGCCTGGTGAAGACCGCGCGATTATTCATCACTTATTTGAGCGTTCTTCAAAGTTTGTGCGGAAAATGGCTGGTTTTGAGATAGATGAACAGATTGTTGCAGCAAACGTCGATGTTGTACTACTTGTGATGAGCTTGAATGCGGATTTTAATGTTCGCCGGCTAGAACGTTATTTAGTGGCTGCTTGGGATTCGGGTGCAACACCTGTCATTGTATTAACAAAGGCAGATCTTTGCGATCAGGTAAATGATTATGTTCAGCAGGTGGAGGCAATTGCTTTCGGTGTGGAAATTATGGTCGTAAGTGCGATGACTGGTGAAGGTTTGGATGCTATACGCGCGCTATTAACTGAAGGTAGAACAGCTGCGTTGCTTGGATCGTCGGGTGCTGGTAAGTCAACGTTGACGAATGCCCTTCTATTAGAGGAAAAAATGCATGTTTCTGAAATTCGAGAAGACGATGCAAGAGGACGCCATACAACGACTCACCGCGAATTAGTGGTGTTACCTACTGGAGCATGCTTAATCGACACACCTGGAATGCGCGAATTACAGCTTATGGATCAGGCAGATAGCTTAAATGTAAGCTTTTCAGATATTAATGAATTCGCTACGAACTGTCAGTTTAGAGATTGTACACATAAAAAAGAGCCTAATTGTGGTGTATTATCCGCGATTGAAGATGGTGCTCTGGATGAGGCACGTTTAAACAGTTATTTTAAGCTACAGAAAGAAATCGCCTATATGGAGAAAAAAACAAATGCTACAGCACAGTTGGCAGAAAAACGTAAATCGAAGCAAATTTCGAAGAGCATTAAAAAATATAAGTAAAGAATTATCCTATTTTAATAACTCACAATTCGTAAAAATCTGGGGGCAATATAAATTGTCCTTAGGTCTTTTTTGTTTCTTCTTCTTTTTTGAAACTGTATGAAAAAAAGTAAATTATAGCACTTATACTCACTGTTAAATAAAAAACAGCCAAAATCTTAATATTATCTTGGCTGCTTGAGTGAATGTAAGGCTTATTTGGGAACGTTATTTTGAATACATATTAATAAAAAACGTTAGATTTAATTTTCTGACGTAGCATATCGGCTAATAATTAATATATAGAATGGATATAAAACTATAATGCCATATATGAAAATGTTAAATATCGGAAACAATGTTTCACCAGAACTTAGGGGAAACAAATAGGTAAATATATAATAAAAAAGAATGAAATATGGACACCAGCTAAGGGCTAACCAGTAAGAGATTTTTTTATTTAACATCCATCTTTTTGTAAGGTGAATAACTAATAGTGTCGACAAGATAAGTCCTACTAAGGTAATTACAGGAATAATAACCATAACAACATCCAAATTCCATTCAGTTACCCTGCTAATGCGATATACGTTGATTATAAGTTCAATTGCACTAAATAGTGATAAAGCATATAAGATACTAATGAAATTTATCTTTATAATTTTCTTCACATACACCCTCCTCGTATATTAGTAGTAAGAGCTCTTTCCGAAAGAATTTCCAGTTGATCCGGACAACTGGAGGATCTGTTGGTTTTCCTATAGGAAGTGGTAGCCGATTGGCTCCCTCATCCTTGTGTCATGCTTTAAGCCTGTTGTTTCATATGTCGGTTTTTAATGGGCTTACCAGCAACGATAATTTTATTGATTATTGTTTATTTAGGGATGAAAAATTCACTACATTTATGTATTTTAACTATTCAAAATATCTTTTAAAAGGGTCCCCTAACGGTCGTTTGGGAAACTACTGAACATAAGCAGCCAAATAAGCCCCATTCAATTGAACGGGGCTTATTGATTCTCTACCTTTTGCTTTGGAACGTTATTTGAATTGTCATTAATAACTATGTACCTAACTTTTCTCCTGACTAGCATTTAATTATCCCCAATATTTTTCCATTAAAGATGAAGACCATTTAGGTTGCTTTACATGTCCTTTAGGTAAAAATTCATTCATTACGGGTTTTATATCAATTATTGGCGTGCCATCAATTGCATCTAATCCTTTTACAAATAGTTGTCTGTTTTTTACTTCAATAAGCTTTACAACTGTCACACCCAGTTTATTCGGTCTGTTTTTTCCACGTTGAGCAAATATCCCAACCAAAGGAAAATCTTTATTGTTTCTTGGATGCCTCGCTTCATACTGAATCTTATTATCTTCCACTTTATTAAAGTAGAAAACAATTTCTAAATGAGAAAATTCTTCAATACCTTTTAGGGAAGTTTCATCTATGTTCTCAGCCAGTTCAACTGTGGATATAATCGATCCCCAATTATCATCCAAAATCTCTTTTCTATTATTGTTTACAAAAGCAATTGGTTCAATGATATATGACATAACTACCTCCTGTAATTTTTATATAATAAATTCTCTTTTTACTTTACATCCCTTATTCTTTGAACGTTCAGTAATTCCTGTTCATTAAATTCCATATCATCAAGGTCATAATAGCCTTCCCCCCAATATGTTTCGTTTCTTTATTTTTTCTTCTTCAACTCTATTGCCTTGTTAGCTGAAGTGCAACCATTCCCAAGCCGTCTTTTAGGACATACTGATCGTAAGCAGCCAAAAACAAACATCCCTTGTTTTGGTCAGATAAAGAATAAGCCCATTGTGAATTAGCCACTATATTAGTCCCCTATTTATTATACCAAAATTTAGGTGGTTACCTCGTTGTTGAAAACATTTTTGAAAAGACGAATTATTGTTACTTAGACTAATCTTTAAATGTGTCGTACTATGGCTTTACAGTATCTTCATAGACAATTACTGTCTCGTAACCGCATGCAATGTAAAAAATCCCTAATGAATTTTCCTAGGCGCATTTATTAACTTACATGCCATTCTAAAAATTGCAAATACGTATGTTCATTCCTTATTTCCCGTGTTAAAATGAGGAATTATTATCACCTTAGAGAGAGTAGGCAGAATTTTGAATCGTTTTAAAGGAATTATGATGATACTTGTGGGCTCCATGTTTTGGGGAATGACTGGTCCCATTACGGAATGGCTGTTAGTGCATGCAGGAATGACGAGTTCATTTATGCTTGCTGTACGTTTAATTGTTGCGGGAACATTAATATTAGCATTTTTGAAAATCCGAAAAGAACCTATATTTGCGATTTGGAAGGAAGCAACTTGGCGCAGGCAGCTGCTTATTTTCAGCATTGTCGGGATGCTCGGTTTACAATATTCATTTGTATTGACGATTCAAGAGAGTAATGCGGTAGTTGCGACATTATTACAATTTTTAGCGCCTATATTCATTGTTATTTACTTGAGTATTCGTCAAAAAAGCTTGCCACCTAAAAGTCAGGTAATCGGCATTACAGGTACGTTATTCGGCTTATTTTTATTATTAACAAATGGCTCATTGACGTCATTACTATTTAGTGAAAAGGCGTTGTACTGGGGCTTAATCGTTGGAATTACATATGCAATTTATACGCTGTACCCTGTGCGTCTTATGAATAAATGGGGCGTGCTGACAGTTGTTGCATGGGGTATGATTTTAAGCGGGATTTATTCAGCTTTAATCGGACGAATTTGGGCAACAGACGAATGGTCACTACTGAAAGATCCAACAATTGTATGGATGATGTTGGCTTTAATTGTTATCGGCTCTGCTGCATTTATCCTGTTTTTAAATAGTATGAAATATATTAGCGCCATTGAAACGAGTGTTCTTTCAAGCTTTGAACCTGTAACTGCGATGGTGATTTCAGTTATTTGGCTGCAGATGACACTTCACATTTGGCAGTTAACGGGGATCGTGCTGATGCTAATATTCGTGGCTTACTTGTCGATTGCGGGGAAAAAATAGAAAAGTGGATTTGGAAAATAGCACATTTTCCGAATCCACTTTTTGCTTGTAATTAAATTGCTTGTACTCGAATTTCGCCCTCGCGATTATTTTCTTCGTCCCAAATGACTTGGATTTCAGTCACGCCATCCTTGAAAAAGTACGGAATGCGGCGACGAATTGAAGCTTGCATCGGCAGATTTCCAAGTTCAGATAGCGAAAACCACTGTGGTCTGCCCTCTTTTCCACCTTCGCTAAGTGTTCCACTAAATTCAGTTGCTAAATAATTATAAATAATAAATCGGTCATTCAATGTTGGATTTACATATTCGTATAGAATTTTTAGCTGTATGTTTTTCACATCGAGGCCAGTTTCCTCCTTCACCTCACGAATCGCGCTGTCCGTAAAGCTTTCAGGAAAATCCACTTTCCCACCAGGAGGGATATAGCCATCAAATTCATCATGTGTTCGATTTAGTAGTAGTACCTGGTCACCATTTTGAATCATGCAAATCGTCCAGAACTTAGTGTTAATCATGTTTAAACTCCTTATTCTAATACTCCTAAATCAATTAATTTTTCTTTATCTAACGCATTGAAAATACCTGGAGTCCAGCTCGGTAAACGGCCAATCCCACCGATGATCTCACCTTCTACCTCGTAAATCATGATAATCAGATTTTCTCCATCCTTTTCAGACTCTTTTAGTATATATTGCGTAGTTTCAACATCTTTCCCATTATAACCATCTAAAAAGTGAATTTTTGCCGTGTGATATTTATCCATTAAATCTTCTGGAACCTCAATTATGTATGCTTCTTCTTCACCAAACGATTCAATTGTCCAACCAGCATCATTTAAGAATGCTTCATGTGCTTCATTTACCTTTTCACTACAGCCGACAAGTGTTAACGTAAGCCCAATTATAATCAATAACTTCTTCATTCACGTACCACCTTTCCGAAAATTTATAATATTACAATAACATAAAAAGGAAGCGCTGTGGGCTAATTCTCATGAAATAAAGAGTGTGAAATCCTCTATAATTCAAATTCTTCCTATTTTACAGTGCAATTTATAGATTTTTTTATGGTTGAGTATAGGCCCATCCTCCTTTGTTTAGCAGTTGTTTTATAGGTAAAAACTGTTGTATAGTGAGCAAGTTGGAAGCTGAAGCGGATGTTTGGGAAAGTTAGGAATGTTTAATAAGTAGAATTCATTCAATGATTGGGGTGTTTAAATTGAATCAAGTGAAAATATATGCACTAACAGGAATAATTGGTGTAACAGGGGCAGTGGTTTTCGGATTTTTACACATCCCTATGCCATGGCTTCTTGGACCCTTACTGACAATTTTAGTATTAAAATTAACTACCCCACTCCCTTTGAAATGGAATAAGTATTTCCGTGACTTTGGCCTGGTACTTGCAGGCTATTCAATTGGACATGCATTTACAATGGATGCTGTAGCTGATATTCGGCAGTATTCCCCATTAATGATCGGTGTAAATTTTTTATTTATCCTATTATTTTTTGCTATCAGTTGGCTTGTCATAAAGCGAACACAGGTCGATCAACTGACTGCTGTTACGAGTGTTGTACCTGGCGGAATGTCGCAAATTATTGTTTATGCAGAAGAGCAAGGTAGTCAAAATATGACGATGATCATGTTTTATCAGGTACTACGTGTACTTTGTATTCTTGGATTTGTGCCACTGATTGTTGCTGGACAGTCTAATAGTGAAGCTAGTGTGTTGAGTGATGCAGCCTATTCGTGGATGTTTTTGTTATTTTTAGTGATTAGCTATGGTGCAGGTTATCTTGCCACAAAGATTCGAATTCCTACAGGTTATATGCTAGGTCCCGTATTCTTATTTATTGGCTTACAATTTGCACAGGTGGAAATTCCCGCGATTCCTGTAAGTGCACTACACATTGCTCAGCTAGTAATGGGGATTTATATAGGGTTATTGCTAAGAAGAGAGGATTTACATTTATCTAGGAGAGTAATTTTTTATGCATTTGTTTCGGCGTTTATTTACATAGGAAGTGCTTACGGTGTTGCGCACCTCGTAATTCAATTTTACCCACTTGACTTCAAAACAAGTTTTTTAAGTATCGTTCCTCGTGGTCTAGATCAAATGGGCATCATTTCAGCTTCAGTTAATGCAGAAAGTACAGTAGTGACGGCATTCCAGTTGTTCCGTGTACTCGTTATTTCGATATTAATTATCCCGATGATTAAGTATTTTATCGGTCTTAGAAAACCGTAAACTAGTTGGCATAATCAATATAAAAGCATGTAAAAACGTGTGAGAAAGTTTAGCCCCTTCTCACACATTATTTTTATGATTTCACTAAAATCTTCAACTTCATCTAGTGTAATGCGTTTTGTCACTAAATCTTCTGCGCGGAAATCATTTAGCGCCTATGAGCCTGGTGAATTTGTAAAGAACGATTTTCGTGATGAGTACATGCTCGGGGCACTGACCATGTACATCCACTCTATCTATACATCATGTGAATTTGGTCGGCAAGATAATTTGCACTGAACTGCTGCCCATCACGTAACCACCAAATAATTATGCCCACTAAGGATGCCGCTTTAATGTCAATAGCTACATAATTTTTAGTCGGTGATTTGACGATTTTTTCACGCCTCGTTTCAATTAACCGCTTCATTAAGGTGAAAAGCTGTTTTTCAAACTGCTCCATTTGGAATAAAACGCTTAGCTGTTGGCGATTTATATGTAGGTATTCCAATAATTGAATAAGTTCATTTTTCTCAGAGGAATTCTGTAATTCCATCAGTACTTCAATCTTCCCTGACAATTCTAGTAAGACTTCCTCTGTTAATTTGGTCACTAAATCCGGAATATCTTGGTAATGCAAGTAAAACGTTGTGCGATTTAAGCCCGCCTGCTTTGCCACTTTTTGCACTGTTAAGCTATTAATCGTCGTGCCTTCTTGCAATAAATGTAGTAGCCCCTGCTTAAACATCTCCCGTGTTCGAATCGTTCGAGGATCCTCTTTTTTATACATTTTTTCACTCCCTGTCTTTTATTCGCTATTTTATCGACATACTTATAATAATTGTCTATTACTATACAGACTGATGAAAGTTGTTCATGGTCAAGCGATTCATTAAATTGCTATAATATACTTTATCGACATCTTGTCTATAAAACAAATATAACGCGAGGAGTTTTAAAATGCAAAACGAAATATCCGATAAAACAAAGACGCTGCTTTTGATTGTTATGATTGCTGGCTGCTTCTTTTCTACACTAAATCAAACATTGCTCAACGTGGCACTTAGTGATTTAATGGTTATTTTCAATGTGAAGCCTGCAACAATTCAGTGGCTTGCAACAGGTTTTATGTTAGTGAATGGTGTACTTGTTCCGTTAACAGCCTATTTAATGAAGCGCTTTACTACACGTCAGCTTTTTATTAGCTCCATGCTATTTTTATTAATTGGCTCGATTGTTAGTGCATGCGCAATGAATTTTGGTGTATTACTGACAGGACGTATGATTCAAGCTGTTGGTGCTGGGATTATTATACCGCTGATGATGACAGTTATTCTGTATTTATATCCCGCTGAAAATCGTGGAGCTGTGATGGGGAAAGTTGGCTTTGCGATTATTTTTGCGCCAGCCATTGCACCTACTTTAGCTGGCTTTGTGGTAGAGTATCTTTCATGGCGATGGCTATTTATTGGGATAATTCCATTTGTGGTCATTATTATATTGTTTGCCAATAAATATTTATTCAATGTACAGGAAACGTCAAAAGTGAAGCTTGATGTGACGAGTATGATTTTCTCTACGATTGGATTTGGCTTCGTGCTATTTGGATTTAGTAGTGCTGGAAGTCGTGGTTGGGCGGACTGGCTTGTACTATCAACAATTGCGCTCGGAATAATCGTGACGATTTTCTTCTGTCGACGTCAGCTTACTTCTGCAGATCCTCTATTGAACTTGTACGTATTTAAATACCGCATGTTTACGATGACGACAATTATCAATATTGCCATTACGATTTTAATGTATGCTGATTTAATACTACTTCCGATTTTCTTACAGGATGGTCGTGGATTTACAGCATTGGATGCAGGATTATTACTTCTTCCTGGTGCGATTATTAATGCATTTTTATCCCCTGTTACAGGGAAATTGTTCGATAAATTTGGCGCTAAACCATTATTTATAATAGGCTTGATTTTAATCGCTGTATCCATGTGGGCAGTGACAGATTTAACAACATCTACATCGTACCTATACATTTTAATTCGTACGATTATTTTACGTATAGGTCTAGCATTTATCACGATGCCTTTAAATACGGCCGCATTAAATGCATTACCTAGAGAACTAGGCTCACACGGTTCCGCGATTAACAATACGGTTCGCCAATTAGCTGGTGCAATTGGAACTGCTGTTATCATTACAATCTATACAATTCAAGCAACAGCACATGCATCAGCGCTAGCAGAAGCGCCAATTTTTGCTGCGAGTGCTGCTTATAAATTTATGTTTATTATTTCAATCATCGCGCTTATTTTGACTTTGTTTGTGCCGAAGAAGAAAGCGCCTGTTGCTTAATATTCAGTACTGCCCTACGATATTTCAGTCAGTTGTCGGTATTATACCGGTGACTGGCTGTTTAGTTTGGTGTTTCTTTGGGGGGCATACGCATGTTTTCATTAAGCTGCCTTTTGATATTTATATGATGTGTATACAGTGCCTTTATCTCCTCGCTCGTATAGTTGGACATAAAAAAACTGCGTCTCCAATTGTTTAGACGTCTAACAATTGGGACACAGTTCATTGACTAAATTGCTCAGCTGCTTTTTATCCTTTTTTCCTAAAGCGGTATAAGGAATGGAATCAATGAAGGTAATTTCCTTTGGCATCTCATAGCGTGCTACTTTTGACTGTAGCCATTCGAAAAAGGACTCTTGTGTAATGTCCGCACCATTTTTCTTTTGAATAAATGCCTGAAGTCTTTGTCCAAACTGTTCGTCAGGTATGCCAATCACTGCGACATCTTCAATAAGGGGGTGTTCAAGTAGAATGTTCTCTACGTGAATGGGATAAACGTTTTCGCCTGCTGATACAATCATGTCATCCTGTCTGCCTGCCAGAAAATAATAACCATTGGCATCCTGATAACTTAAATCCCCTGTTGAAATCCAATGTTGCTGCGGATTAACCATAGATCCTTTGCTGTTCACCCATAATTGACCGATTGTTCCTCTCTCAACGTTTTCCTGAAGAGGGTTTACAATCCTTAACTTTACACCCTTAATGCCTTTCCCAATTAGACGAGTAGAATAGGTTAAATCATCCGGAGTTGCAATGATGTTCAGTCCTGTTTCTGAAGTTCCGTATAAATTGTATAAAACGTCTCCTAAAGTTCCTTTTACTTCTTCTGCTAGATTAGGACTTAATACTGCACCGCCAGAAGCAATACAACGGAGGGAGCTTAAATCTGAAATATTTTCCTTTAGCATTTTATGAATCATAAGCGGTACTACGGTGACAATTTCTACTTGGTGTTTTCGAATGAGCTCGCAAGCTTTTTTCGAACGGAATTTCTCACTTAAGACTACTTTTTTCCCGAGCGTTATGAACAAAAATAAAATTGCGATACCATAGCCATGGTAAAGAGGAGTTGCAATATAGCCATTCTTATATTGGACGAGTTTTAAACGCTGTACCATCCCTAAAAAGGGATTCAAGTAGTTAAAAAGCGATGGTTTATGGATCACTTCTTTAGGAGTCCCAGTCGTTCCACTAGTTAATAACACAATGTTGCTAGTTGAAGTTCTTCGAATGGGACGATTGTCTAGACTCGCATGATTTAGGTATACCAGCATCTCAGTAACACATAGTTTTTGTTTTAACTCATCTGATTCTTCGACCAATGAGCTAAAGTCCGCATCATAAATGAAAAGATCAAATCGATGTTTTTTTACTAATTGATGAAACTGTACTTTACCGACTTCAGCATTAATCAAATATAAATTGGTGCCTAAACGCGAAAGGGCAAAAATCACTCTTACTAAGGAAGCATGATTACGGCATAATATCCCGATTTTATGTTTCGGTTCGAGATAGTATTGTCCTTCTAAAAGGCTAGATAGCTTCATAGTTTCCTTCAATAGTTCGGAATAAGTAAGTTCATCTGTATCATCTATCAATGCAACGTTTTCTCCATACTTACTTGCCGCGAAATCCAACAAAGTCATAAGGTTTAGACCCTGTTTTAAAATGGCCCTCAATAACTTAGTTATGCTTGCAAAGGAGAGCAATCCACTTTTGGAGAGGGCTAAAAATAAACGTATAAAATTCATATTATTTTCTTCCCCTTAAGCTTTTTTGTAAAACAACGAATCTATTATCTTCTTAAATAATACAGAGAAAAGTTCCCCAAAAATCAGCCACCAAGGTTTATAGCGCCTTTGTTTCGTGTAAATAGACCGGCAAATAATTTTAGCTACATGCTCAGTCGTCAAAGCGGGCATTTTTTTATATGCCTCTGTTGGAAGAATCATCGGAGTTTTTACTAAAGGCAGGTAGATTGAAGTAGTTGTAATCCCTATTTTATTCAATTCTGGAGCAGCAGACTGTAACCATGTATCAAAGGCAGTTTTTGACGCTTGGTATGCTGCCCAGTTAGGGATAGGGACAATTAATGCATTAATTGTTGAGATATTAATAATTTGCCCTGCATTATTTTGAAGCAATGGGATAACAGAAAGCAATAATTGAACCGGTGCAAAATAATTAATAGCCATTGTTCGAGTGAAATCATGAAAGCGATCCATCGATTGAAGGATAGAACGATTGATGGACAGCCCTGCATTGTTAACAACAATATCTAAGCCTGCAGGTAGCTTATGTAGGAATTCAAGTAGGTGATCCATGTCTTCCTGGACGCGTAAATCTGCGCGGATAATGTGAATGGTTATCGATTCAGATTGTAAAGATTGTTTCATTGCTTCAAGCTTTTCCCCTCTTCTTGCAACTAGAATTAATTGTAGTTCAATTTCTAACTTAGAGAGGAAAATAGCCAAATGCTCCCCTATACCAGAGCTTGCACCTGTTATTAAAATACTTTTTCCCTGTAACGTTTTTCGAAGTTTCCCCTCATTAAAAGATGTTGGCGGGAATAATATGGACTCTATTAAATTGTATGTATGCAGAAGACCACCGACTTTTTATGTTTCCTAACCATATTCGATACAGCAATACTTTTTTCCTCTTTAAGCTTGGATTTAAGGTAGGTTTTTGGCTAACCATATGGCGGATTTATTAAAGTTAAGATTCTGAATATACAGTTGTTGACTTTTTAATTGAGAAAGATTATCATTAACGTTGTAAGTAAGACTTCTTAAGTAATAACTTTCGGAACCGTTCCCCCCAGGTATTGTTTCGAGAACTCCAAAACTGCTTTTCTCATGAAATTGAATGGCAAATCACAACAGGTGGTTTGCCATTTTTCATTTTTAACGGATTTTTGGGGTAAATTAACGTATAAAGGAGCTGTTTTTAAATGGATTTTCGAATTGAAAAAGATACAATGGGTGAAATTCAAGTTGAAGCTGATAAATATTGGCTAGCGCAAACACAACGAAGTCTGCACAATTTCAAAATTGGGACGGAAAAAATGCCGATTGAAGTTATTCGTGCCTTCGCTATCCTTAAACGTTCTGCTGCGATTGCCAACCACAAACTAGAAAAGCTGACTGACGTAAAGGTCAATGCCATCATTGCTGCAGCTGATGAGGTGCTTACAGGTAAATTGGATGACCAGTTCCCCCTTGTTGTTTGGCAAACAGGTTCAGGTACACAGTCCAATATGAACATCAATGAAGTCCTATCCTTCCGTGCAAATCAAATTTTAGCAATGCAAGGATCCGACGAAAAAGTACATCCAAATGATGATGTTAACATGTCACAAAGCTCGAATGATACTTTCCCCACTGCTCTTCATGTCTCTGCAGTATTAGCAGTTGAGGATTTTTTATTACCGAAGCTAAACGTCCTTAAAACAACATTGGCCAACAAATCTGCACAATTCAACGATATTATTAAAATTGGACGTACACATCTTCAGGACGCAACACCTTTAACACTTGGGCAGGAAATTTCTGGTTGGACACATATGCTCGTAAAATCTGAGAAAATGATTGCCTTAGCAACTGATTTTATGAAGGAACTTGCGATTGGCGGTACTGCTGTAGGCACAGGTATAAATGCACATCCAAAGTTTGGTGAAATGGTGGCCGACGAAATTTCTACGTACACGGGCAAAAAATTTATTACAGCAGAAAATAAATTCCATGCCCTAACGTCTCATGATGAAATAACGACAGTACATGGTTCGATTAAAGCACTTGCAGCAGATTTAATGAAAATTGCCAATGATGTACGATGGTTAGCATCGGGGCCTCGCTCGGGTATCGGCGAAATTACAATTCCTGAAAACGAACCAGGTTCATCCATCATGCCAGGGAAAGTGAATCCTACACAATCAGAGGCAATGACAATGGTAGCATGCCAAGTTTTCGGTAATGACGCTACAATCGGCTTTGCTGCATCGCAGGGTAATTTTGAATTAAACGTATTTAAACCCGTCATTATTTATAACTTTCTGCAATCCGTTCGTTTACTTGGTGATGCAATGCAGAGCTTCAATGACAACTGTGCAGTAGGTATTGAGCCAAACTTAGACGTTTTAGAGAGGAACTTACGTAACTCGCTAATGCTCGTTACTGCTCTTAACCCTTACATCGGCTATGAAAATGCTGCTGCCATTGCGAAAAAAGCGCATAAAGAAGGCACAACACTAAAAGAGGCAGCTCTAGCCTCTGGTTTACTAACAGAACAGCAATACGATCAATATGTAGATCCCGCGACAATGATTTATCCAAATGTAGAATAATGAAAAGACGCCACAGAAAGGACTTAAACCTTTCTGTGGCGTCTTTATCCTCTTCTTATAATTATGTATTTATTATACTGTAATTACTTTTTTTTATAAATCATTTTCATTAAAAGGTCAGTTTGATTTACAAATCCTAATTATTTCGCTAATCTAAAAGAATTAGGAGGTTTTACGATGAAACTAAGTATTTTAGATCAAATTCCTATTTCCAAAGGAAGTAACGCTACCGAGGCACTTGCTTCTAGTGTGGAAATTGCCAAACTAGGCGATCAATTAGGGTATGAACGTATGTGGTTAGCCGAGCATCATAACACCAAAACATTGGCGAGCTCAGCACCTGAAATTACAGCAGCCTACATAGCAGCAAAAACGGAGCGCATCCGTGTCGGTACGGGTGGTATCATGATGATGCACTACTCCCCTTTCAAAATTGCAGAGGTGTTTAAAACATTAGCTGGGTTAGCACCTGGCCGCATTGATTTCGGCGCTGGCCGTGCCCCTGGTGGTGATGGTGCGGCAATGACAGCACTTGCGAGTGGCAGACGTCCAGAAATGACAGAGCAATATGATAAATTAGAAATTATTTTACGCATGATGAATGAAAAACCAACTGGTGAACAAATTTACGATGCAGTTGTTGCATCACCAGCGCAGATTACACTGCCACAAGCTTGGCTTTTAGGCTCAAGTGGCCAAAGTGCAAGACAGGCTGGTGCAGCTGGCGTAGGCTATTCATTTGCACAGTTCTTTAATGGGCAAATGTCGAAGGAAATTTTTGATGCGTACCGTAATTCGTTTCAGCCATCTTACTTTATGCAGCAACCTGAAATCATTACGACATATGCCGTTTCTGTTGCTGAAACACGTGAGGAGGCTGAATATTTAGCACTTCCAATGCAAATTACACGCTTAAATTTAATGCGTGGCCAATTAATTCAAGTTCTATCTCCTGAGGACGCTAAGGATTATCCACTGACAGAAATGGATAAAATTCTAATCGAAAATAACCGCCATTTATTACTTGTTGGTACTGCGAAAGAAGTTGCCAATCAAATCCGCGAAGAGCAGGAACTATACGGCTTTGACGAAGCGATGCTTAACTGCAATCAATTTTCAACTGAACAACGCCTAACAAGTTACCGCTTATTAGCTGAAGAAATGCTATAAAAGGAAGCCTAGTTCATAAACTGAACTAGGCTTTAAATTTATCGGATATTGATTCCATGCCTGTAAAGCTCCGCAAAATGACCGCATTTTACCTAGATTAGACTCCACTCACCAGCATATCGATATCGTTTTCTTATTTAGCTGTGCTATATTGCACTAGAGGGATGGTGAAGCGCAAAGTGAAGAAATTATTATTCCCAGTATTCGCCCTTTTTTTAATGGCGTGTGGCGAGGAACACGAACTAAAAATACAGCAAGTTGAAAAACCGGATGCCGATGTGCAATCGGTTATCGATCTTACAGAGGATGCAACATATGCATCACTCATTTATAGTCCTACAAAAACAAGCTATTTATTGTTGAATACATCAGGTGAAACCTCTGTAACGCTTGAACCAGACGGCGACCAGCTATTAATTCAAGTAACGCAAAGTGAACTGGAAAAAGAAGTTGGTGTTGAAGTCTATGCGATCGATTTGGATAAGGAATATGAACGTATTCACATTTATTTAAATGACGAGGAGATTGAAATTGCTATTTGGTACGGTGAATAAATAAATTCAATAGAAATGCCCGCTGAAGAGAGTATTCAGCGGGCATTTCATTCTTTTAAAATTAGTGAATATCCTTCTTACCAAAGCTGCCGCCTTTTACTTCAGCAACATCGTATACCGTAATAAAGGCATTTTCATCAATATCAAAAATGATCGTCTTTAATTTGCTTTCTTCTAGTCGGTTTATAACACACGTAATTTCCTTAAATGCATCATTTGAATAGCCACCGTAAACTTCTGAAATCGTTGTACTTCGACCTAAGCGATCTTGAATTGCCGACACTAAAGTATCGGGATCCTTAGAAATAATTTTAAACGTTTTTGATCCGCTTAATCCAACTTCAACAATAAGAATTACTTTTGATGCGATATAGTAGGCTAATGCGGATAATAGAGCTCCTTGTAGGCCAAACACTGTCGCAACAAAGATGAAGACGAAAGCATTTAAGAATAAAATCAAATCACTCGTACCAAAAGGTAATTTACGTGATAATAGTACGGCTAACATATCGATTCCATCAAGCGCTCCACCATTACGAAGTGCAAGTCCCATACCGAAACCTAAAATGATACCGCCGACTACCGTGATTAATAGTGTGTCGCCTTGAATAATCGTTTCCACGTGATGCATTAATGATGTACTTACTGCTAATGTCACAATCCCAATTACTGAGTAGATCGCAAAGCTGCGACCAATTTGCTTATAGCCCAACCAAATAAATGGGATATTCAGAATCCCAATCAGAACACCTAGTGGCATGCCAAACATCTGCGAAAGTACGATACTTACACCGGTAACCCCACCATCCGAAACCATGTTCGGAATTAATACAGCTTCAAGGCCGTATGCTGCGACAATCGCACCAATCATCACTAATACTGCACGACCAATTTTTTTTGTGAAATTTTGCATTTTTGTTTCATGTTTCCCCATAACAATCCTCTTTCCTGATAATAGCTCTTAAGTTAGCCTCATAAAATTATGTACTTAATAAGCATTGAGTCTTTGATAGAAATATCTAAATTCCACTATTACTTTACTAGTGTAACAAATTTTAATAAATGTCCTCTACTAAAATCCTTTAAATTCTAGAATTATTTTTACTTTATTAAAAATATGGACCATCAAATTATATAACTCATTTAGCAATTAGATTGCTAATTATTAAAATTTATGTTAGTAGATACGTATAAAATCAGGGCGATTCGGCTAACTATCTACTTGTTTCTTTTCTCACATATTTCACAAAATAATACTTTTCGCTTTCAATATAAATTTACACCTTTTTAATTTTAAGGTGCTGAATATCATTAATAGCTAGTCCCCACTTGACGTATTTACATATTCATTCCACAATATTAAATACTATGTTTAAAATAACAGGAGATTGCCCTATGAACGAAAACCAACAAGAAATTATCTTCACAACACACGATAACCCCATCACACATCCATTTCACAACAAACAAATCGTATTCACTGGCGCGCTCACAACCATGACGCGTAGTGAGGCTGCAAAACGCGCACGACTGTGCGGGGCAACAATGCAAGGTGCAGTTACGCGGGACACTGACTTTGTGGTATTAGGTGATAAAAGACGTGGGAAAAGTAGTAAGCAACTAAAAGCAGAACAACTTATTCTATTTGGCCATGACATACAGCTAATTGAAGAAAGTGATTTTCTTTGGATATTAAGTATCGACTAGCCAGAAACGTAAAAGGGAGTGAATTTGATCAACCAAATTCACTCCCTTTAATTAAGCTTTTATCGCTAAATACATATACACCATATCATTTTTATTCATTATTTTCGGAACTGGATACAGTGGATTTGCCTCAGCTAATGCACGGTCTGCCATCAATGAAATATCCTTTTTTTGAATACCCTCTATTTTTGACGGAATATTCATTTCACGATTCATTTCCTTAATCCATTTAATAAACGCCTCGGCTTGCTCGCTCTGTGATTTTCCTCGTCCTAAGCCAACTAAGTCTGCAAGTTCTGCAAGTGGCTCATAGGCTGAAGCACCATAAAAATCAAGAATATATGGTAAAATCACCGCATTAGCTAAGCCATGTGGAACACCATAAAATCCGCCCAAAGTATGTGCAATTGCATGCACATTACCAACATAAGCACGTGTAAATGCCATCCCCGCTAAATACGAAGCTCGTTGCATATTTGTGCGTGCCTCGATATCATCGCCATCTTGATAAGCGCGTATCAGATTTGAATAGATCAACTGCACAGCTTCACGGCTGTATTCACGCGTTTCATTCGTGTTACTCTTGCCAATATACGCCTCCACTGCATGCGTCAATGCATCCATCCCAGTTGTTGAAGTAATATGCTTCGGCAGTTTTACCGTCAATAAAGGATCTAGCACCGCATAATGTGGAATTAATACTGGATCATTAATCGCATACTTTTCATGCGTTTCACTATTTGAAACCACCGCTGCAACTGTTCCTTCACTCCCCGTTCCAGCGGTAGTTGGAACGGCAAAAAACGGTGGAATCTCTCGACGAATTTTAAAGAGTCCCTTCATTTGCGGAATTTGCAGCTCCGGACGTATGATACGTGCGGCCATAGCTTTTGCGCAGTCCATTGGTGATCCACCACCAAAAGCAATAATCCCATCACAATTATTCGCATTATACACCGCAACCGCAGCTTCAATATTATCAATTGTTGGATTTGGCACAGTTTCATCATAAATTGCAAAGCCAATTCCTTGTGCATCAAGCTCAGCTAATAGAGAATCCATTAAGCCAAGCTTCATAATCCCCTGATCGGTAACAATCATCAGGTGCACTAACCCCTTAGATTTCACAAGTGCAGGCAATTTCAGTAAGCTATTTTCCCCTTCTAATAGCTCTGGAATACGCCAGTTCATAAATTTCATCCCAACCTTAAATGATTGTTGGACTGTTCGACAATATGCTTTATACATCTCCCAATCTCCCCCTTGAAAGCATCTAAATCACTAAAATAATACGCTTTTAGCTCTTCTTATTATACCATTTTGGGAATATACGGAAATACTATTGTAATATATTTGCCGAACTACTTGACTAATGAACGTACCTGCTTAGCAAATGTCACCGCCTGCCCACCATCCCCGTGAATACATATCGTTTGCGCTTCTATTCGAATAAAGTTTCCACTAACTGTCCTCACACGCTTCTCTTCTATTAACCTCTTCACATGCTCCAACATTTCATCCTGAGTGTGAATCGATGCATTCTGCTCACTCCGATTGACTAAGGTTCCTTCATCCGTGTACTGTCGATCTGCAAAAACCTCTTCATACACTACCAGTCCTTTAGCCTTTGCTAGCTTGGCCATTTTGCTACCCGATAAACAATAGAGAACAAGCTTAGGATTGCAATCATATACAGCATCTATAATTGCCTGTGCTTTAACAACATCATTTGCACTTTGATTGTAAAGTGCGCCATGTGGCTTTACGTGATGCAACGTTCCATTTTCCACATGCACAAATGCCTGCAAAGCACCAATTTGATAAACAACAAATGCGTAGATTTCTTTTGCAGATAGCTCCATATTACGTCTGCCAAACCCTTGTAAATCGGGATAACCAGGATGCGCACCAATTTTCACTTTATACTTGATGGCATTTCGTACGGTTTGTTGCATGACCATTGGATCGCCCGCATGAAAGCCACATGCAATATTAACGGATGTCACATATTGCACAATTTCCTCATCATTTTCAAATCGGTAAGCGCCAAAACTCTCACCTATATCACAGTTAATATCCAATTACACTCACCTCTTCTATCTATTTAAATTGAAATCTACAAGTAACGTATGTATTAGGTATTCACTACCGATTATATGGGGACAAAACGTATTTTTTCATACATTTTTAGCTGCGCCACTACCCGTAAATCTTTCGGATGAATAGTTGCAATAACTGGATAACCTCCTACCGTTTGGGCATCTGCCATTAATACAATTGGCTGTCCACTTGCAGGTACCTGTATCGTCCCGAACTGAGTTGCCTCTGATAAAATCTCTTTCGGTGCTTTTAACGCTAATTTATTTCCATTAAAATAGTAACCCATGCGATTGCCACCAGTAAATTGATAGTCGTCCGAAAAAAACGCATCGATACTTTCCTGTGAAAATAAATCAAAATGAATCCCTTTGTATACACGAACATTGCGCTCTGTAAACGAAGGCAAGTACGCATGATACAAGCCCCTTTTATTCTGTAACCTCGTAGAACATTCTCCAAACAATATTGTTCCATCATTTATTTTCTCGCCAATACCTGCAGGAAAATAAGCTGATTTGCTACCAAGTACGCTCGTTGTTTCAAAGCCCCCAACTGTACATAAATAGACAATCGCACCGCCAATAATTTCCTGTACAGTCAGCACATCACCCTCGTTTAATGTGAAAGTAGCCCACTGCTTCAACAATTCACCATTTATAGAACATATCCCAGGCGCCCCTGTCAGCACATAGCTTTGCGAAGTAAGTGCTTCAAAGGTGAAACCGCCGATGAATATTTCCAAGGCTACCGCATTCACTTCATTCGACAAAACCTCATTTCCAAATTGATAGGATGCGCTGTCCATCGGTCCTGAACATGGCACCCCATACGCTCGATAGCCGTAACGGCCCGCATCTTGCAAGGATGCAAAAACACCTACTTTTTTCACACGTAATAATGGCTTCATCAGTTCAACTCTTTTCTAAGAAAGCGTTCGTATTCCTGTTTTGTAATTCGTTCGATTTGAATTTTACAATGTGGTGTCAGTAAAAAATTTGGGCTTTGTGTAGGATGGAACAAGGCAAGTGGCGTTTTTCCAATAATATTCCAACCTCCAGGCGAATCGATTGGATATACGCCTGTCTGCTCCCCTCCAATGCCCACCGTACCAGCAGCAATATACTTTCTAGGTTCCTTCAAACGCGGCACATGTAATGCCTCATTCAATACACCTAAATACGGGAATCCTGGCAAAAAGCCCATTAAATATACATCATATATCTTCTCACTATGTAGTTTCACAACCTCATCATATGTGAGCTTCGTAAACTCCATTATGCGCTCGATATCTAACGCAAATTCCTCGTCATAGCAAACGGGTAATTTAAGTATTTTGCTCGTGGTATCCTGCAGACGAGTCTCCGTCGATTGCCAATCGAGCCACCATGCACGCAGTTCTTCTAGTGGTAAACTCATTTTCTTGGGAAAATAAACAGTAATCGTATGATAACTCGGTACCGTTTCAATAAAATAACCCTGGAAACAGTCCTTTAAAAACATATCGAATTGCTTCACGCAGTTCAAATTCCACGGCGAAATTTCTTCTGCAAACGAAAAACGTAGTGTCATTTCGTTGCAATAAAATACAGTTGGAAATGCGATTGGATTCTCCATAGCTGCACACTCCTTCCAGAACCTTCTTCCACTATATTACCATTTAACGGAAGATTTTTACCCTATAAAAAAGCTGCTTCGCCACAAGTATATGTGCACGAAACAGCTTTCATTTTTATTCAAACTCCAATTTATAATCGTCACTTTTAATGAGCTTCAATTTTGACTGGAAAATATAAATTAATACAAGATTCAATGCAATTGGTAGCACTAGAAACGTAGAAAGCATAATCGAAATATTTCTTGTAGTCCATCCACCTTCTGCAAGATAAATATAATTTAATGGCCCCACTAAACCCGAAAGCCCGAAGCCCGCACTATATGGCGTACCTTGTACATTTAAAATTCCTCCAATTGCCCCTATAACCGCTGCAGTAATTAACATTGGCAGCGCAATCATAGGTTTCATAAAGAAATTACGCATTTGAATTTTCGGAGAACCTGCTACATGAGCAAGTGCTGTCCCAAATGAATTCGCTTTATACGATGCGATAAAAAGGCCCATTCCTACTGCAACAATACCTAAATTCGCAGATCCTGCACCTATACCACTTAGCATAATTACCGTCGCTACACCAACAGTAGATATGGGCGATAAAATAATAACACCAAATGTAACGGCTATTAACGCACCCATTAAAACAGGTTGTAATGTAGTTAAAGAAGTAACAACATCGCCAACAACACCAGATGCTGTTTTAATAGAAGGTAAAATGGTCAAACCGATCATCCCTGGAATTGCCACTGTTAACATCGGCACAAGTAAAACCGTATATTCACGTAAGCCCTTGTTAAATAATTGCACAAACAATACAGCTAATGCAGCAGTTAAACCAGCATTAATTACAACCCCAATGCCGTTTAATGTGAAAGCACCTTCCACCGTTTTCATCACAGCACCACTACCAACCATTGTTGCAATTCCCACACTAGCCGTTTGAATTGGAGTTAATCCAAATTGAAGACCCACCATGATGCCCACCATAATAGGTAGCATACTCATAACAATAACCGTCGCATCAAATAGATTCTGTAAAACTGGTGCATGAGGTATTAGTAATTTCAAAATTTCCCCTAACAATGCATTTGGAAGTAATGCAACAAGAATGGCAACGCTCATCCCATTTAATAACTTACTTATGAAATTCTTCATAGATGATCCTTCTCTCTTTTTCTGAATAATCTAAATTTTCTTTATTATAGACTCCAAGAATCAATATTATCAACATAAAATTAAGCGCTCAAACGCACAAAATCAAAGAAAAAAGCTAAAAATATACAAGTTCAAGCAAATAACAAAATAACTACACATAAACCTTAACAAAAAAAGAGCCCTAAAATCTCAATGATTTCAGGGCTCTTTCAACTTCTATGCATTTCGATTTAATAAACTCATCGCAACTTTCGTCCATTGCTCTGTTTGCACTTTACGTTTTTGATTATTTTCTGCTTTTTGAATGGAAGATAATATAAAATTTTCAGCAGAACGATTAATATCCGTTACATTTTCACCGATATTTTTAACTGATTGAATAACATATAGGACATCATTCTTTTTCTCATAAATGTCCGATTGAAGGTTCACAATCGTTGCATTCAATTCAACTGTTTTTGCGAGTAACGGGGCAAGTTGATTTTCTTGAATATGTGTTAAATGTGATTTAATGATTGATAAGATTTTAAAAATACCAAATATCGTCGCAAGTAAACTTACGACCAAAAATACAACGGCCACAACAAGCACAACAACTGTGCTGATTAGCCAAAGGTTCATTCACACGACCTCCATTCTCGTTCTTTTTATTCAGTATACCCTTAATTCGAAAAACCCCAAAATTCTATGCTAAACCTAATTGTATAGTCGCAAATCAGGTGCCCTTTTAAGCACGAAGCACTTCCCTTTACAACATTAATATATCACGGATATCTTGTTCCGATAAAGAAGATGAAGCGTTTTCCTTAGGCTGGAGAATATCCGCGATTAAATCACGCTTTTTATCTTGCAGCTCATTCATCTTTTCCTCAATCGTTCCGCGTGCAACAAGTTTAATTACCTGAACGATATTTTTCTGCCCCATACGATGCGCACGGTCAGCTGCCTGTTCTTCAACTGCAGGGTTCCACCATAAATCATATAAAACAACTGTGTCTGCACCTGTTAAATTAAGCCCTGTACCTCCAGCTTTTAACGAAATCAAAAATAAATCACGCTCTCCTTGATTGTAGCGATTACATAACTCGACACGCTCCTCAGAAGGTGTCTGTCCATCTAGATAAAAATAAGTTTGACCACGTAATGACAGTTCATTGGCAATGAGCTGTAGCATCTTCGTGAATTGAGAAAAAATGAGTACGCGCCTACCGGCATGTCTTGATTCCTCTAAAATTTGTAGCAACTGTTCAAATTTAGCCGAACTCCCCTTATAGCCATCCACAAACAACACAGGATGACAGCAAATTTGGCGCAGTCGTGTAATACCCGCCAAAATACGAATTCGACTTTTTCCAAATGTTTTTTTATCAAGATGCTTCAGCGTATCGTGGCGAAGTTTTGCTAAATAAGCTGCATATAATTGCTTTTGCTCTGGTAACAATTCTGACGACTCAATCATTTCCTGTTTGCCTGGCAATTCCTCTAGTACATCCTCTTTCATGCGACGCAGTAAAAACGGACGGACACGACGTGCAATGTCTTTACGTTGCATGTTGCTGAATTCCTCTAATGAGTTGAAAAGTTGCGGGAAAATGACCCGATAAATTGACCAAAGTTCAGCTAGTGAATTTTCCATTGGCGTCCCTGTCAGAGCAAAATGATTGTCCGCATTAATTTTCTTCACTGAACGTGCAGTTTGCGTCATTGGATTTTTAAACGCCTGCGCCTCATCGAAGAATACCGTATGAAATGTTTGCTTTTCATAGTAGCCAAGGTCGCGACGTAGTAGTGGATAGGAAGTGATTACTACATCAACATTTCCAAGCTCTTGAAGCATCGTTTTTCGTTCGACTGCTGATCCATCCATTACAAGCGCTTGAATTTCAGGTGCAAAGGTCATGAATTCATGCAGCCAATTGTATGTGAGTGACGATGGACAGACGATTAAAACTGGTTGCTTACGCGTGCGAATTTGCTCAAGCTCTGACAGAATAAATGTGATGCTTTGCAGCGTTTTTCCAAGGCCCATATCATCGGCAAGGACCCCGCCAAAACCATAGCTTGCAAGTAGCTTCATCCATTTATAGCCCTGAACTTGATAATCGCGCAGCACCGACTTCAGCTGTGTTGGCACCTCAAAATTTAATGTCTCAGGTTTCAGTAGCTGCTCACTAAACTGTTTAAATGATTGCTCAGGCTCAAAAACCTCACTTTCATTCAGCAAATCCAGGAATTTCAAGCTTTCCGTAATCGGCATATTGAATGTCGCCTCGTACTGGTCGTCTTGAACGGGTCCAGCTAGTAAGAAACGCTGAATCTCTTCCATTTCCTTCGTCTCAAGTGACAACAGGGAGCCGTTTGGAAGGCGATAGTATTTTTGCTTTACCTCTAGCGCATCTAAGATCTCGCGAATATCAGCATCTCGTACACCGTCCATCTCAAACTTAAATTCAAGCCAATTGGTGCGCTCTTTCTGCACCTTCACCGTAATTTTCGGGAACGTACTTGGCTTTGCAAGACGCATTCGAACAGCAGTTGTTGCGTACACCTGCGTTAATCCTTGCAGCTTAGGTAATACATGGTATAAAAACGCATATTCCAAGTCATCATTTTGCATAAAATAGCCGCCATCCGTCTTGGAAAAGCCACATTCATCCATCAAATCTAAAATTTCATTTTCCTTCTGATGATCGCGCAGTAGCATAGGACCCTCAGGTATATCACGTGCCTCAAGTGGCTGAATGACAAACTGATCATATTGAAACTCAAGTCCTGCTAACAACCGATTGCGCAGTCGATCCAAGTAAAGCTTCGCAACGAGTGGCGTTTTCTGAAGTTGCTGTGAAAGCTTTGGAGACAGTGACACATGGCCGATTTTTTTCAGCCCTGGCACAACCTTTTCCAAGAAGAAATCCAGTCGTTCCTTTGCAATTACGACTTTATTTTGCGAAGGTCCAGCAAGCATCCCTTTCAGCTCCACTAAACGCGTACTATCCTCTTCTGTTAGACGAAACACCTTGCCTTCGCTGAGCGCACACTGATACATAGGTAGCACAAGCAATTTATCAAAGCCATCAATACAGAGCTCAAAACCACTACTGGTTTCCTGCAATGAGAATTGGAGTGGTGGCACGCCCTCAATTACATCTAACCCAAAATAATTACGGTCATCTTGTGAAATCGTCACTACTGGTGCTTGCTGCAACAAATGTTGGAGCGCCTGCCACAAGGACGGTGGAATTAAAAGCGTAGAAGCTGGCATCAATGCAGGCGTTCCTTCGATATAAAGGCTTTCATCTCGCACTACGTTGAATAATTGATGCAGTACACGATCTACAGCCTGTTCAAAACAATGTTGCTTCGGATTATACGTAAAGTTATGGCCAACTTTACAACGCTCACTCTGTTGAATACCTTGTAAAAATGCCCGAATGTCAAGAACATTCATCTGTTCTACCTTGAGCTCAATTCCCCAGAAGTACTCATTATCAGCCATTACCATTGGCTTTAATATAAAGCCTACCTCAAGTACCTCACGTTGTTCGAAATGAAGCTGATGCCCACTTTCCCTTGGCTTCTGCTGAGAAAACAACGACATAAAATCGGTTGCCATATCATCAGATGGGACAAGTTGCTGCTCACTCTGCTCTATTTGATGCTTTTTTCCTTCATAAATCGCAATTAATACCGCTGCAACATGTTGACAGCTTTTATCATAGTTCTCTAGCGTTGGGCAGCTGCACGTTGCGCTAAAGCCTGCACTAGGCTGTTTTTCGATTGTCACGGAAAAATCCTCTGCTACCCGTACAATCGCCTCGCATAAATCATCCGTATATGTATGAAATACGACTTTACCTGCCTTATAGAAAGAGTCGCCTCTTTTATAAGAAACAGAGCCGCATAATTCCTTGATACTTTTCGCTGTTACATTGATGTCCATCCTTCTCGCCCCTTGCTTCGCTACGCCGTTCATTTTACTCCCTTCATTTTAACACGCTTTATTTACGAAAATCGAGAAAGCTCCTCTCAAAATTAATTTTTGGCTTTTAAAGAGTAGCCAAATGTTTCACCTTTATTTAGCTGAAGTTTACGACCATTAATAACAATACTATCATCACTAATCCACTCTATTGTAGCCTCTGTAGCATGGCGTTCGTAATAGACAGCCTTTTTGAACCAGAGTGGACCATTAAGCACACCTCGAACACCAAAACTGCCCATTGCCCCTGCATCAAATGCATAAAAATCAATACGATACTGCTTATCTGGGGATTTCGTTTCCATTAAATGTGTTGAGCTACCTAAGCCCATTAATACAATTTGCAAGGATAAAAAGAGCAGGAATAATGCTGAAAACGCGATTGACAAAAAGCTGATCAACCATGCCCATACTTTACGAAAGCCTAGCACAGCCTTCATGTACTTTCTCGTAACATAAAAGGTAATACTTAGCATCAAAAATAAAAGAAATACACCTATATTCGAAGGGAACCACAGAGTTGTAGCTATTAATTCATAATGAAATACAACCAATGCAATAGATAAGATAAACAACGTATTTGCCCAAATAGCAATTTTCAAGACATTCGCCTCCTTTTTAAAAGGGACGCAAAATTTTCTGAATAGTTACTTTTATTTTTCGATTCACAAAAAATATCTTTTTTTCAAAACTTTTAAATTTAAAATATTGAAATAGTGGTAGAATAGTAGTACATTACTTTTGAATCATTCACATATAGCACATACACAATTCATAAAATGGAGCGAATATTACATGCGAAAAACTATTACACTTCTCATACTATTATTAACTTATACTATTGTCACAACAACAACTACTTTTGCGGAAAATACAATCCCATCACCTACAATTAACAGTGAATCTGCCATCTTAATAGAAGCCAACTCTGGCGCTATTTTATATGAAAAGAATGCACATGAAACCTTATACCCCGCTAGCCTAACAAAAATTGCTACAGCTATTTATGCAATTGAAAAAGGACAGCTAGATGATATCGTTACTGTAAGCGCCAATGCTCGCTCAACTGCTGGAACACGCGTATATCTAGAGCAAGGAGAACAAGTTACCCTTCTAAAACTTATTCAAGGCTTGCTAATTAATTCTGGAAATGATGCAGGTGTTGCGATTGCTGAACATTTAAGTGGTTCCGTTGAGCAATTTTCAGTTGATTTAAATGGTTATTTACAAAATGAAATTCATTTAACTAATACACATTTTGTGAACCCAACTGGGCTTTTCCATCCAGATCACGTGACTACTGCAAGTGATTTAGCACAATTAACGCAATATGCAGCCCGCAACGACATTTTTATGGAAAATTTCGGTATGTTGGAATTACCTTGGGAAGGTGAATCTTGGAATACGACAATCGTCTCGCATCATCGTATTCTAAACGGTGAAATTCCTGTTCCAAATGTTACTGGTGGCAAAACGGGTTATGTACCACAATCTCGCTTTACATTAGCAACAACAGCAGAGAATGAGCACGTAAATTTAATCGCCATTACATTAAAGGGCACGAAGTATGGGATCTATCGAGACACGAAAGCCCTGGTGAATTTTGCCCTCGAACAATTTGAGACAAAAGAAATACCAGTTGGCTCTAAATTCACTAATGGAAATAACACCTTCGAAACTTCGAATACACTTTTTTATACATCATTAATTAATGAAAAAATTACAACAAACGTTAATAACGAAGGCCTTTTAACTGTTTCAGATCAAAAAGGAAATGAATTAATGTCAGCACAATTAACGAAATTGTCTTCACCAGAGGAACCATTATTCTTCGAAAGCAAAAAAAGCGAGTCAATATTGCCAGATACAGAGGAAGGTAGTAGCGCTCCTTTAGTAATTGTACTTTTAGCAATGCTCTCTATCCTTTTTTTCTCAAGATTACGTTAAAAAAAGCCGAAACATTGACGCATCAATGTTTCGGCTTTTATTCTATTCAATATATTGGCCCACAAAACCCCAAATTGTCGCCCAGTATAGATCTGGATTAACCCGTACCGCATCCCCGTGTCTAGCCTTTTCAATAACAACCTTATCCTTCTCTACTGTTGCTACATCATACACTAAATCTAACATTTCATATGGCACAAAGCTATCTGAATCACCATGTATAAACAACATAGGCGTTATACTTTTGGCCACCTGCGCAACTGCAGAAGCCTCAAATAAATCATACCCCGCACGCAACTTTGTCACCGTATTCGCCGCATTCATAACAGGAAACGATGGCAGTCCAAATAAATCATCTAATTGATACACAAATACATCGCCAACAGTACTATACCCACAGTCCTCAACAATTACTTTAACGTTACTTGGTAGTTCCTCACCAGATGCCATCATAACAGTTGCAGCCCCCATCGAAACGCCAAACAATACGATTTCCGCATCAGGATTCATCGTCGTCACAACATCAACCCATTGTAATAAATCCAGACGATCATGCCATCCCATCCCAATATACTCCCCCTCGCTCGCCCCATGTCCTCTCAAATCAGGTGCTAACACATGATAGCCTTGCTCATAAAAATTACGTACCCAACGTGTCATATCATTCGCCTTACTCGTATAACCATGCACAACTATTACCCATTTCTCATTGGTATCTCCATTTTCATATAAATTCGCATTTAGCTTCAGCTTTAATTTATCATTTGAAATGATATCTAACTGGGCCGCAGTATGTTGTTCTATAAACGTTTTATCCTTGCTTCTTTCTTCCGCTTCACGTACTACATCCACCGCTGGATTTACAGCTAAATGGGGATTATCCACTAAAAAATCCTTGTCACCCTTCGCATTTAATGCGAAATTATAAAAATAATTACCCACAGCAAAATAGGCTCCCACTACTATTACTAGTGCGATAAATAACGTAATCAAGCGTTTCTTTTTCAATTCGCTCCCCCTTACCTTTTAACATTCAACAATTGTCGCGAGTTTTCCTTTTGAAAAAGCAAAAAGCATGATAAGTGCACTAATTGCACCATCATGCTCTCTATATTAAAGTGCCGGTTTTACTACCCCTACCTCTGCATCTTTTGCTAATTCTTGTTGTATTTGCTGCTTGCGTAACTTTGAAACTTCTACTTTCAACCAAATCGAAATCACAAACGACAGTGCAATTAGCGCGCTAAAAACGTAGAAGACTGGTATATAACTATTAGTCGTCTCACGTATAGTAGAAACAATCATCGGTCCAAAAATTCCACCTAGTGACCATGTTGTTAATAAATATCCATGAATTACACCCAGTTGCTTCGTGCCGAACAAATCACTCGCAAACGCTGGTAAATTCGAAAAGCCCCCGCCGTAACAGCTAACCACTAAGAAAATAAATGCTTGGAAAATAATCACATTCGTCGTAAATGGCAATGTTAAAAATGCTACTAATTGAATGATAAAGAAGATGACAAACACATTTGAGCGTCCAATATAATCCGATGCTGCAGCCCAAATTAAGCGTCCTCCGCCATTAAATAATCCCATTAATCCAACCATTGTTGCAGCCGCAGCTACAGATAACCCAACAATTTCCTGTGCCATTGGTGAAGCAACTGAAATCATCATCAGTCCAGCAGATACATTTATTAAATGCATCGACCAAAGCATCCAAAATTGTTTTGTCTTTACTGCTTCACGTGCAGACATTTGCGCCAATTCCTTCGTGCCTGTTGGAGCATATTTGCTGACATTTTCTGTAGCAATATCTCCAGGCTTGGGCGGTGCAATATAGCTCGCTCCTAAAAACATTAATATAAAGTATGAAACTCCTAAGATAAAGTAAGTTGTGGAAATCCCAACAGATTCCATTAAACCTGCTGCAATCGGTGCTGTAAGTAAAGCACCAGAACCAAAGCCTAGTACAGCCATACCAGTTGCTAGACCGCGGCGATCTGGGAACCACTTCACTAACGTAGAGACCGGTGCGATATAGCCAATCCCCATCCCAAGTCCACTTAATAAACCATAAGTAAGCCAGTACAATACAACAGAATCCATCAAGATAGCTACCCCCGCGCCACCTTGTCCCAGTCCGAATAATACTGCTGCAAGCATTGCAGATTTACGAGGGCCATTCTTTTCCACAAAACTTCCAAATAAAGCTGCTGAAAATCCTGCTAGTCCCATCATAATGGTAAATGCAATTGTAACTTGTGACTCCTGCCAGCCCAGCTGTGACGTGATTGGATTTTTATACACACTGTATGCATATGCACCACCAATCGAAAGGTGGATTGCAACTGCAGATAAAGCGATTAACCAACGATTTTTCTTCATATATCTCTCCCCTAACTACAGAAAACCATCACTTATGTAATAGATTCTCTCTCTCTCCCTTTGTGACAAAAATATGAACGTCCATGAATTTAATTTAACATTGCACTGTCATTTTATGCAAGCAAATTTTATTATTCCAATAAAACATAATTCACTAACACAAAGTACGAAATTACGACATTTTCGATATTGTTTACTGCAAACATCGGTCTTAAAACCCTTATATCATATGGTTTTAAATAGTATTTACAGCCTATTTTCTAAAAACCCTTTTACAAAAAAGAAGTAATATAAATCAGACGTTTTTTACTCCACAAAATACAGTTTTATCTACTTTAATAACTAAATACTCTCACTTTGTTCATATTTTACTAAATAAAGAGGAACCACAAACAACACTATAACAGGTACTAGTACAACTAATTGGAAATAGAATTTAATTTATGTATAAAAAACGTCTTATATAAAGGCTTTACCTTTTTTTAGATGGAAATACCTTGTCATCAAAGGAGTCGAAACTAATCTGTTTAGTACAGTATTTTTTAAATAAGAAAATTGAGCATAAAACACAAAATTCTCAGCTAAAGCATCTATTTACTACAATGACATTATTCCAATTCATATAAATTGTTCTATTATTCTTGTGTTAAATCGAATAGCATTGCTCTAATTCTTCCCATATTCGCCTCCTTGCGTTAATCCAAGAAGGATTAACGCCCTTTTTAGTAGAAGATATTGTACTAAAGGGGCATTTTTAATGGAAGATCGTATACATCTGCATTGTTAATACGGCAATATTTAGGGTATTTTGAATTTAATTAAGAGATGAAGGAGTTAGATTTGATGAAAATTTTATATAAATTACCAAAAGTTGATCCAAGTATGCATCTAGAATTAGTAAAAAATAAATGGATTCCAATGAAAGAACCTAAAAATCTTATAAGTGCAATTTTATTATCCACTCCTTTAATGATTGTCGCCGCATCCATCTCTATTGGGATAATAAACATCTTTTCCGGTATTTCCTTGAGCGATTTTGGATTAAATGATGAAATAACGATTACCATTAACTTAAATATAATTCTTTGGTTATTTTTATTGTTAGTAACGCACGAATTAATTCACTTGATTTTAATTCCGAATTTTGTTAAATCAGAAAAAACACATATAGGGCTTACACTGTTTGGGGGATTTGTGATAACAGAAGAAGAGATTTCAAAATCGAGATATATACTCATTACAATTGCTCCATTTTTGATGATTTCAATCATTTTGCCACTGGTATTAGGTTCACTTGGACTATTAACAACAACATTAAAGTTCTTAATAATATTAAATGCAATGGCATCGTCAGTTGACCTGCTAAATCTTCTTCTAATAATTAAACAGGTACCGAAAAATGCAATCTTAAAAAACAATGGACAAAACACTTATTGGAAAAATACACAAAGAAAAGTAAAAAGGAGAATGAAAATCACCTTATTCAACTAACGAGGGCGTGATCCAAGAAGGATTAATGTCCTTTTCTACTGACGAGACAGTTAATTAAAAAGGAGAAATGGGGATTATAAGTGAGAGGTATATCTTTTGAAATTCCAAACGCTTACGGGAAATATTTGTGCGAGATATTAGATGGGATCAATATAAAAGGATTAACTTGGAAAATTGGTGGTGGAGAATCCTATTTTATTGAAAATAATACATTAGGACCCCGCCTATTTTCAACTATCTTATTAACTGGGGAAGAACTACATAAGGAAATTTCAAAAGAAGATTATTACCTTATATTTGTTGATTTAAAGGGATTTCCGAAAAAGTCAGATGTGAGAGAAATTGCAACTTATCAAGCCAGCAGATTGTGAAGTTATGTACTCAAATTAACGGGAAGCTTTGTTGAGAAGCACAGTAAATTATACCGAAAACGCTCAGATAAAGTTACTGAGCGTTTTTGTTTACCGCTAGGTTGGAATGTCATTTACACAAAAATATTGACGCTCCCCTGGAAGCTTAACATTAAAATATTTTATTTGTTATGATTTCTTTTTTCTTCCATTAACATATTAACAATCAAAATTAAGTTTTTATTTATATCTCCAAGTACTTTATCTTGCTCACGTGCAATCATAATCTTTTCTTCTTCTTGAAGCTTTTTCATCCTAAAATTTTTCAATACTTTATAGACAATCAAAATCGGTAACAAATACAAACCTACAATTGCAATAAATTCGAGAGCATTAAATTCACTCATTCCATATCTCTCCTTTTTATACTATTTACTATTAATATAAATTAACAATAAAACAATATTCACAACAAATTACATACATTAACAATATATGTTTCTATAATGCAGAAGATTCTTTTAATACCCTTACTTGCAGTAAGCATAAAAGCCAGTACAATATGTGCATGCTTTAGTTATTTATCGAACAGCAACTGAAAGCATAATCGTCACATAGACTAAGCCCACAAATAAGCTACTTAGTATAAACGAAATGAGAATTGGCGCCTTTTTGAAAAATGCCAACACCTGCAACCCGTATAAAATGACACTACCGAAAAAGAATGCAATGCCCATTCCATTTCCCACGAAGCTAATCGTGCTA
>JAZLIT010000215.1:0-1152 GCA_045617525.1 Solibacillus sp.
AGCTTTAAGAGCAGAACCTTTGATTACTGGTAGGTCGTCGCCTGGGAAGTCATATTCAGTTAGTAAGTCACGGATTTCCATTTCTACTAACTCTAATAATTCTTCGTCGTCAACCATATCACATTTGTTCATGAATACTACTAAGTATGGAACACCTACTTGTTTAGAAAGTAAGATATGCTCACGAGTTTGAGGCATTGGGCCGTCAGCAGCAGATACTACTAAAATTCCGCCGTCCATTTGAGCAGCACCAGTGATCATGTTTTTAACATAATCGGCATGTCCTGGGCAATCTACGTGTGCATAGTGACGAGATGCAGTTTCATATTCAACGTGAGAAGTGTTGATTGTAATTCCGCGCTCTTTTTCTTCAGGTGCGTTATCGATATCAGCATATGATTTCGCTTCGCCACCCATTGCTTTTGATAATACCGTTGCGATTGCAGCAGTTAATGTAGTTTTACCATGGTCAACGTGTCCGATTGTTCCAACGTTAGCGTGGGTTTTCGAACGGTCAAATTTTTCTTTAGCCATTTGAGAGAGCCTCCTAAATATATGTTTTATTTTATGTTATAATAGTTGGCCAAACTGGGCCCAGCTTAACCAACAATCATAGCTTACAAATTAGTTATACTTTATGCAAGATGAAATTACAATTATTCACCTTTATTTTTTTTAACGATTTCCTCAGAGATCGATTTCGGTACTTCTTCATAATGATCAAATGTCATTGAGAATACACCACGACCTTGAGTTGCTGAACGTAGAGTTGTTGCATATCCGAACATTTCAGATAGTGGAACCATTGAACGTACTACTTGTGAGTTACCACGAGCTTCCATACCCTCAACGCGTCCGCGGCGAGAAGTAATGTTACCCATAATGTCTCCAAGGTACTCTTCTGGAACTACAACTTCAACACTCATCATTGGTTCTAGGATAACTGCTTTACATTGTTTAGCAGCTTCTTTAAGAGCCATAGATGCAGCGATTTTGAACGCCATCTCATTCGAGTCAACGTCATGGTAAGAACCGAATACTAATTTCGCTTTAATGTCGATTAGTGGGTAACCAGCTACTACACCGCGGTCAAGAGAGTCACGTAGACCCGCTTCTACTGCAGGGATGTATTCACGAGGTACAACACCACCA
>JAZLIT010000216.1:0-1049 GCA_045617525.1 Solibacillus sp.
AAATAGTGTTTACGACGACAACTATTGAAAGGAATGAAAACGATGAGTCTCTATACACATCTTACCATAGACGAAAGAGAACAGATATTTCTTCTTCATCATCAAGGCGATTCTATTCGAATGATTGCGAAGGCTTTAAAAAAGTCCATCTACAATTAGTCGTGAATTGGCCAGAAACATTGAAAAACAAAACTATTCACCAACGATTGCACAATCAAAATACACGAAAAGAAAATCAAATTGTGGGCGGAAATTATTGTTAGAAAACGCTCAATTAAAGACCCTTATTAAAAAGCTTTTCTTAAATGAGCAATGGTCGCCTGAACAAATCGCTGCCCGTTTAAAACTTGAAAAATCAGCTTATACCATTAGTTTTAATACGATTTATAGAGCGATTTATCGTGGGGATTTTAATGAAGTGAATTTAAGTCATGGGAATCGAGGAGCCGTTAGAAAACTACGTCATAAAGGAAAAACACGCCACACTAAAAACCATGTCGAAAAACGTGGGAAGATTTCAGTGACACATACGATTCACGAAAGACCAGCTAAAGCCAATAACCGAACTGCCATAGGACATTGGGAAGCAGATACGGTGGCAGGTAAAACAGGAAAAGCTTGTTTAGTCACGCTCACAGATCGCAAAACACGCTATTTAATGTCAGAGAAAATTGATAAGAAGATATCTATACACGTACGCGATTCAGTGATTGATTTATTATCACCTTTACCTAAAAACAAAAGAAAATCTATTACGCCAGACCGCGGCAAAGGGTTTTCTAGGCATGGAGAAGTCACGGAACAACTAGACTTTATACCATTTTATTTCGCTGATCCACATGCCCCATGGCAACGAGGGACAAATGAAAATACAAACGGTCTACTTAGAGAGTATTTTCCAAAAGCAGAAGATCTAACATCCTGTTCTAAACAATACATTGATACGTGTATTGAAAAATTAAATAAGCGTCCTCGTAAGTGCTTAGGTTGGAAAACACCTTATGAGCTCTTCTTTAACAAGGTGTTGCGTTTAATTTGACAATTCAAGA
>JAZLIT010000217.1:0-98948 GCA_045617525.1 Solibacillus sp.
TCTGCCTCCGTAAAGGCAGGGAATTAGTTAGTTGGAGCCGTGCCCTAAAGAATTAGGTAGGGAAGCTAAGAGCGCGCTCGTCGTGAGCGCAACGCTTCCATGACCAGCATCCTGCTGGCCCTCGGGCCCACGGAGCTCCAATCAACGCCTTCGTGAGAAAGGGTGTACTGAAATTAATGACTAATTTCAGTTACACCCCAACATTTGATGTAGAACCTTTTATATTTGGTGTGCTTCTCATTATTTGCGTTCATAGATGATTCGTAAACCTTTTCTTTATTTACTGCTTTGATTTTGAATTGCTACATATAGTATTGGAAGGAGGGGTTTAGATGAAGCGTTGGCAATGGTTTATTGCTTTTTTCATTTGTCTAATTGTTTACTTCACAAATAAATATGGTCAACCTACTGCACAAGCGATTCTAACGCGTATTGTATACACTTCGGACGATTTACTTTGGATGCGCTCTCTTTATCAATCTTTATGGGCGGATGAAGATAATGTGTTGATTCAAGTGAGTTATGAGCCAAATTTAAAGGTTTCAGAAATTCAGCCGTTTGAAGAGGGTTTTCTAATACAATTGAATGAAACGGAAGTTCGCGCAAGGCATTCAGGCATTATTTTATATACAGGCAACACAAAAAAATACGGCAAGTTGATGACGGTATACTATGATTCGATAGATTTAAAGGTAACCTATGGCTTTTTAAAGGATATAAAGCAACTTCCGTATGTGATTGTGAAGCCTAGAGATTTAGTGGCCTATATGAATGAAACTGAAAAGATTTATATTCAAATTCAGCGGGGGGAACATATTTTGACACAGGAAGAAACAATTATGTGGCTTGAAGCGCATGATTAAAATTCATCCTTTATTTGCTGTGTTAAGTATTATAGTTTTGCTGAATGGTGAGTTTGCACTGTTTTCAATCTATTTTGTTGCACTAGTTTTACATGAATTAGGTCATCTTGCAATGGCAAAGGTTTGCAGAATTAAGGTTGAACGTTGTACCATATATCCGTATGGTGGGGAGCTTATTATTGAGAATGAATGGACGATTCCGTATGAAAAGAGAATTTTACTTGCTTTAGGTGGACCGATGGCAAGTGCATGCTGCTTAGTCTTTGCAGAATTATTAACGGAACCGTTTGCAACACCGTTTTACAAAATGAATTTCTTTTTATTGTGTATCAATTTACTGCCAATTTGGCCGCTAGATGGTGGGCGTGTGCTATTATATTTTTCTTTAGCCATTTATGATGAGGCAAAAGTCTACCATCTATTTATTACGACCTCGATGTTACTAGGGAGCTGTTTTGTTTTGTATGCAGGCATGCATTTACCTGCGGCGCTACCGCTATTTATTCTCTCACTCTTTTTATTGATTAAAGTATTTAATGAATGGAAGGTACGTAAATACAGGACTGCATTTGAAAAAAACATTAATAGGCGGTTGACTTGAATAATAGAATGTGGTAATATTTTAATGTTATTGTTTGTAGCACCCGTGCTACTGCAACCGCACTGAACAGGTTTTTTAAGCACCTTTATTGGTCACCTGCAATCCGGGCGAGTCTAAGTCTAAGAGGAGGTGCATTTTAATGTACGCAATTATCGAAACTGGTGGTAAACAAATCAAAGTTGAAGCAGGCCAAGAAATCTACGTTGAAAAACTAGGTATGGAAGCTGATGAAGTAGTAACTTTTGACAAAGTTTTATTCGTAGGTGGGGAAACGGTTAAAGTTGGAGCTCCAACTGTTGCTGGCGCTACTGTAACAGCTAAAGTTGTTAAAGAAGGTAAGCAAAAGAAAATCGTTGTATTCAAACTTAAAGCGAAGAAAAACTACCGTCGTAAGCAAGGTCACCGTCAACCATACACAAAATTAGTAGTTGAATCTATCAACGCATAATAAGTGAGGTGATGGGCATGATTACGGTTACAGTTTATAGCGATGCAAATCGTAAATCTAATGGATTTGAAATCTCAGGTCATGCATTATCGGACGTTTATGGTCGCGATCTTGTATGTGCAGGTGCATCTGCTATTGCCTTTGGTACAGTAAATGCAATTGCTCATATTACAGGTATCCAGCCAAATATCGAACAAGGTGCAGAAGGTGGCTTTTTAAAAGTACAACTTCCAAATGATCTGGATTCTGAAACTGACAATAAGCTTCAAGTAATCTTGAACACTATGGTAACGCAGTTTTACACAATGACTGCTAGTTACTCCGATTATATTGAATTGAAATATCAAATGTCGTAGGAGGTGGAACACAAATGAAATTATTACTTTCTTTAGATCTTCAATTCTTCGCTTCTAAAAAAGGTGTAGGTTCTACGAGAAACGGACGTGACTCTCACTCTAAACGTTTAGGTGCTAAACGCGCTGACGGTCAATTCGTTACTGGTGGTTCAATTCTTTACCGTCAACGCGGTACAAAAATTAATCCTGGTACAAACGTAGGTATTGGTGGAGATGATACTCTATTCGCTAAAATCGATGGCGTTGTTAAATTCGAACGCATGGGTCGCGATAAGAAAAAAGTTTCTGTATACCCAGTAACTCAAGAAGCATAATTCTTGTAGTATGACCTGACTTCTATTTATTAATAGAAGTTGGTGATCATGCTTATGCAGTTAATAAAGTTCACTTTAATATCTGCTGATTAAAGGACTGCAAATTTGCAGTCCTTTTTTATATAGTAACTATAGAAGATGGATGATTGGAATTTTTCATCAGTATTTTTGTTAATCCTAATGAAGCTACGAGCGGTAGGCGTAGAAAATTGTTATACTAAATGTAATAGTTTATTGGAGTGAGATTATGTCAAAGACGTCATTATCTGTACAAGAGGCATTACGCTTTGCCAATCATGATTTTTTAAATCACCTACATTTAATTCAAATGAACTTGGATTTAAATCGTGTGGACGAGGCGAAACAAATTATCGGGTCGATTTCAAAGCAATGTAATATATTCTCCAATACCAATAAAGTAGGTCTACCAAGAACAACTGAGTGGCTGCAAACGTTTGAATGGCGTTATCCTGCTATTTCCTTGAAGCTAATAAGTGACGTTACAGTACCACTCGATGTACAATGGGATGAGGCAATCGAACAATACTTGGAAAAGACAATTCTTCATGTATATGACACGCTAGATCCATTTACTGAGCAACAGCAACAGATTACGCTCAAGTGTCAACCTAATCACTTTTCTTTAGAAGCGCAGCTAATAGGGAAATGGGAAGCAGAGTATACTAAAATTGATAATTCAAAACTAACAATACACACATTTACGTCTACGAATACATCGTGGCATTATGTGTTGACTATTAAGGAGTGAACTAAATGTTTGTCGATCACGTTAAGGTTTTTGTAAGAGGTGGAGACGGCGGAGATGGTATGGTAGCCTTCCGTCGCGAGAAATACGTACCAAATGGCGGTCCAGCTGGTGGAGATGGCGCACGCGGCGGTAACGTTGTATTTGAAGTAGAAGAGGGATTACGTACGTTAATGGATTTCCGTTACAAACGTATTTTCAAAGCTGAGCGTGGCGAGCACGGTATGAGTAAAGGAATGCACGGTGCACGTGCAGATGATCTAATCATTAAAGTGCCACCGGGTACAGTGGTAATGAATGCTGAAACAAAAACAGTTATTGCCGATTTAGTTGAGCATGGCCAACAAGCAATTATTGCAAAAGCGGGCCGTGGTGGACGCGGAAACTGTCGTTTCACAACACCATCAAATCCAGCACCAGAGCTTGCTGAAAAAGGTGAACCAGGTGAAGAGTTAGATGTTATATTAGAATTAAAAGTATTAGCAGACGTTGGTCTAGTTGGATTCCCTTCAGTAGGTAAATCAACTTTACTATCTGTTGTGTCAGCAGCGAAGCCGAAAATCGGTGCGTACCATTTCACAACAATCGTACCAAACTTAGGTATGGTTGAAACGGAGGATGGTCGTTCATTCGCAATGGCAGATTTACCAGGTTTAATCGAAGGCGCACACCAAGGTGTTGGTCTTGGTATGCAATTCCTACGCCACATCGAACGTACACGCGTAATCGTACACGTAATCGATATGAGTGGTATGGAAGGTCGCGACCCATATGAGGATTACCTTGTAATTAACGATGAGTTAAAACAATACAACCTGCGTTTAACAGAGCGTCCACAAATTGTTGTAGCCAACAAAATGGATATGCCAGGTGCAGAAGAAAATCTAGAAGCTTTTAAAGAAAAAATAGGTGAAGATGTGAAAGTCTTCCCAGTATCAGCTGTTTCTCGTAAAGGCTTAAAACCTGTATTATTTGAAATTGCCGATTTATTAGATGTTACACCTGACTTCTTATTATTCGATATGGAAGAAGAAGAATCAGATGCAACTGTATTATACAAACACAAAAAACAAAGTGATGAATACGAGATTACACGTGATGACGATGGTGCATTCGTGATATCTGGTAATACAATTGAACGTCTATTCAAGATGACAGACTTCAGCCGTGAAGATGGTATCCGTCGTTTCGCCCGTCAATTACGTGCAATGGGTGTAGATGAAGCATTACGTGAGCGTGGCGCTGAAAATGGTAACACGGTTCGCTTAATGGAATTTGAGTTTGACTTTGTAGATTAATGCCTGGGGGTAAGAATATGAAAAACGTTGCAGATCAGCGATATTATTTAGTGCGTGAAGATGTTTTGACTGATGCGATGCAAAAGACATTAGATGCTAAGCAGCTTCTCCAAAACGGAGCAGTGACATCTATATGGGATGCTGTTAAGCAAGTCGACCTGTCACGCAGTGCGTTTTATAAGTATCGCGATGCCGTTTTTCCATTTCACTCAATTGTTCAAGAGCGAATTTTGACAGTATCAATATTACTTCAGGATCGTAAAGGGACACTTGCGAAGCTATTAGAAACTGTATCAGATGCACATTGTAATGTACTGACGATTCACCAAACGATTCCGATTCAAGGGCGTGCAAACGTTACATTGTCACTTGATGTAACAAGCATGTCCACAGAATTAGATGAATTACTCCAGTCATTAAAGCGGCTTGATTTTATTGAGTCAGCAACTGTAATTAGTTCTGGGGCATTATAAGTGAAATCCTATTCAGTGGGAGTCCTATTGTCTGTTAATCTGGGATAAGAAGAAAGAAGAAGGGGAGCGTTTATTCTAGCGCTCTTCTCTTTTAAAATTAAAAGACTGAAAATTTAGTGAAAGAGGTTATTAATAGTGGGAAAAAAAGAGTGGGATAAACGGATCGCATTTTTAGGACCGGAAGCATCCTTTACGAATTTAGCGACAAAGGCAATTTTTCCTGGGCAATGGCATGTACCTTTTACATCGATTCCTGAATGCATTGAAGCAGTAGTTGAAGGGAAGGTTGATTTAGCTGTAGTGCCGCTAGAAAATGCGTTAGAGGGTTCCGTGCCGTTGACGGTGGATTATTTATTTCACGAGGCGGATTTATATGTAACGGCGGAAGTTTTATCTGAAATTAAGCAACACCTACTTGTACATAAATCAAATGCTGCGAAGTGGGATGAAATTACGGAAGTATATTCCCATCCTCATGCGCTTGCACAATGCCATAAATTTTTATTTTATACATTTTCGAAAGCAGAGCAAATCCCATATTCTTCAACAGCGGCAGCTGCAAAGCTTGTTTCGGAGCAACCAAACCGATTAATGGCGGCGATTGGAAATGCAACTGCTGCTGATACGTATGATTTGGCCATTGTGCAGGAAAATATTCATGATTTCCACTTTAATCACACGCGCTTTCTTGTGTTAAGTAAGGAAAATAGTCGAATTGAATCGCCAAAATTTGATCCTGCACCGAAAACAACGCTAATGGTGACGTTACCAACGGATATTTCGGGTGCATTACATCAAGTATTATCTGTATTTGCTTGGCGAAAATTAAATTTAAGTAAAATTGAATCACGTCCATTAAAAACGGGATTAGGTGATTACTTCTTTATTGTCGATGTTTTAGCTGATGAGCAAGAGCCGTTGATGAAAGGTGCTATGGAGGAACTTGTAGCACTTGGCTGTAAGGTGAAGTCGTTAGGAACCTATTATACGTATCGTACTTAAGTAGGGGGTGAGCTAAAATGAAGCGTGGTATTGTTTTATTTGATGGTGATTGTAATTTTTGTAATTCTTCAGTTCAATTTATTATAAAACGTGATCAAGCGATGATATTTCAATTTGCTTCACTTCAGAGTGAAATTGGGCAGGCGTTATTAGGGCAGTATGAAGTGGACCGAAGCATCGATAGCATAGTTGTTATACAAAATGAAAAAGCATATACCAGGTCGACAGCAGCATTGCAGATTGCGAAGCATTTAGATGGTTTTTGGAAGCTATTTACGATTTTACGTATCATCCCAGCGTTTATGAGGGATCCGTTTTATAATTGGTTTGCAGCGAATCGTTATCGGTGGTTCGGGAAGCAGGAAGTTTGTAAAATTCCAACACCTGAGGAACGCGCTCGCTTTTTATCTTAAAGTTAAAAAAAACATATTCCATTGGAATATGTTTTTTTAAACTCGAAAAATAATTAAGTTAGGCATGCCTATTTTCAATATATTTAATCGTATAGTCATTAGCGAAAAAAACCGTTACATAAGTTATAGCGATTAATAAATAAAGGACAATAGAATCCATGCTTCCCTCTGTAATTAATAACATGATGAGTCCACAAATGATTCCGCAACCTAAATGTTTAACGTAAGAAAGTAAAAAATGGTGCTGTTTACTCGATGCCTCAATTGCAATTGAAGATAGTATACCAACAATAAAAAGTATCGGAACAGTTATCGTACTTACTGCTAACCCTATAAGGAAATAGTCGCTAGAAAACTCATTAAAGAAAAAAGGAACAAGAAAATAGCAAATAATCGTTGTCAAAACTGCGGAAAATAATTTTCTGCTTAACATATTTTTAACTCCTCCTGATTAATGAATCTTTAAGTTATTAAATTTCATTTTCATCTTTACGAGTGTTAAGAAAAGTTATTAATTTTCAATTATGAAGCCCTTTTCGCGAAGTTTTTCGATGACTTTATCTAAAATATATTCAGAGGAGGCGCTAATAACATGAAGATGTGTCCCATCTGTTAAGGCGGATAGTAATTGGGCATTTGTGTCGCCTACACGTTTGACGAAATCTTCTACATCTAGACGACTAGAAAGATGAAGAGCAGCTGTGATTTCACCGTAAACTGGGTGTTCGATTATAACGTTTTTAACTTTTGCTCCAAAGTCTACTATGGTAAATAATTCTTCCTTTGTTTGCTCTGAAGTATGATACGATACAATTTTTCGTTCGAATTCTATATTTGCTGTTTCATTTTTGATGTAAAGATAGCCTTGGCTCGTGGCGATAATTGGTTCATTACGGGCTTTTAATAAGTTCATATCATTAACAATTACTTGCCTTGAAACATTCGTCAATTTTGCTAAATCAGTACCTGTAATGGCTGAGCTAGACGACCTTAATTGTTCTAGTAGAAGCGTTCTACGTTGTTCTCCTAGTATTTTTTTCATCACCGTCAACCTCCATTGTTTAATCGTATGTTTGATTTTACCATGATTTAGTTAAAAAGTTTCGGGAAATATTTGTGGCGAAATTATTTGCGTAACATATGATAAGGCGAATGAAGGAGGGACACGTTGACTATTTATATCGTTCAAAAGGGAGATACGTTATGGAAGATTGCCAAAAATTTCGGCATTAGCTTTGAGCAACTTAAGCGTTTAAATATGCATTTAGCAAATCCCGATTATATTGTGCCAGGGATGGAAATCTTTTTACCAGCTGGGCAGAAAAAAGAGCAACCGAAACAAAAGGAAATGGTAAAGGAATCTCCGAGACCAACACCAGCGCCAACACCAGCGCCAACACCGGCGCCAACACCAACGCCAGCGCCAGTTCCACAGCGACCACAACAAATGCCAATGCCAATGCCGATGCCATTTCCAATGCCAATTCCATTTCCGTTTGCTATGCCGCAGCAACTACCACAACTACCGCAGCAGCCACAGCAACCGCAACAACCACAACAACCAAAGCAACCACAGCTAATGCCGCAGCCGCAGCCAATGCCACAGCCGATGCCAATGCCACATCCAATGCCACAACCAAAGCCACAGCCAATGCCACAACCAAAGCCACAACCAAAGCCACAACCAATGCCGCAACCAAAGCCAGAGCCAATGCCACAACCAAAGCCAATGCAGCAGCCAATGCCAATGCCACAGCCAATGCCACAGCCAATGCCACAAACATCACCTATGATGCATCAAATGCCTTGCCCTGTTTGTGCGCAGTGGTCACAAGTACCGATGCCAGGGCAAATGTGTATGCCACAGCCATTTGAACATCATCATATGATGCATCAAATGCCATATGCGAATATGCCACAAATGATGCCGATGCAACAAATGCAACCAATGCCACAAATGATGCCAATGCAACAAATGCAGCAGTATTATCCGCCAATGCCATGTGATTGTGCTGCAAAAGATGAGCTACATCGTATGTATTATGAACAAATTAATATGTTAGAAAGCGGATATTGTGGCTGTAATGAACCACAACCTTATTCGCATAAACATGGTAATTCTCCCTGGAACTCAATGTAATGGGCAGGGGTAATACCTTAAAGAAACGAGTTCTTGACAAGGAGTATTTTGTTAAAAGGTACGACAATCGAGATACTTTAAAGAAAATTGTTATGATTCATAAGAAATTAGAAAAGCGTGAATTTCCATATGTCATACCAATTGAAAAACAAGAGAATCAAATGATTTACCAGCAATGGTTGAATGGATTTAAAGGGGCTAATTATGCACTAAGACGGGAACGTACTTTAACCTTACGCACGTTACAGAAGTTACATCAGACGAATCGTATTATTAATTGGGAAAAATACAACCAGCTACAAACATATTCCCTATTTGAAAAATGGACGGAGCGTTTAGAACGATTTTACGCGCATAAAGAGCAAATAATTGAATTGATGGGTGAGGACTATTACGTTGTTAGAGGTTATGCTGAGCAAGTTCTCCCCCTTATTGAAGAGAAACTACCAAAAAACCTTACTCTCTGCCATGGTGATGTAGCGCATCATAATTTTATGGTGAAAGATGACAAGGTTGTAGTTATTGACTTTGATTTAGCTTATTTAGGTGACGCACAAGAGGAGTTAATTTTGTGGATGCATCGAGTGCTTCCTTTCATGAAGTATGATTTAGAGGCGTTAGTACGCGAACAGCCATATCTGCAACAGGTGGAAGGTAAATTTCCATATTTACTATATCCGAATGAAATAATGAGGGAGACTTTGTTTATTGCAAGGCTTCCTAAAGAAAATCGGGCTGTATATGAGGTCTTTTATCGACGGTTTATATCAAAAGCACTAGCCAGCTATGCCCGCCTACAAAAGCAAATTGAAAAGCTAGATAGTTGATAGCGAATGAATATGTTAAACTAGTAGAACAATTGACCGTCGATTTATGGCGGTCTTCTTTTATGCAAAAAAGGCGAAAAATTTCATCTCAAACAATGCCTCTGTTCGTAAAAAAAGCGAACAATATGCTATAATCAATGAAGATAAGGGGCGATTCGAATGTATGATTATTTAAAAGGACAAGTTACGCGCGTTACACCAGAATATATCGTTTTAGAAAATGCAGGAATTGGCTGGCAGTTATACACGCCGAACCCTTTCGCATTCCGAACAAGCAATAATGAACAACAAATTTATGTACATATGCAAGTGCGTGAGGATGCGCAACTTTTATATGGCTTTACGAGCCTCGATCAGCGTGAATTATTCCGAAAATTGATCCAAGTATCAGGTATTGGGCCAAAGGGAGCATTAGCGATTTTAGCATCGGGTAGCCCAACGCATGTCATTCAAGCGATTGAAATGGAAGACGAAACATTCTTGATAAAATTCCCAGGAGTTGGGAAGAAAACGGCGCGTCAAATGATTTTAGATTTAAAAGGAAAGCTTGGTGCACTTCTTGACACAATTGAATTGCCAAGTACTGAGCATGAGCTTCCATTATTCGGTGTTAATGCAACAGAACATGAACTTAATGAAGCAATGCTTGCGTTAACGGCACTGGGGTATTCAGACCGAGAGCTGACTAAAATCCGTCCGCAATTAGATGAGGACGACAAATTAAATACAACAGATGCCTATATGAAACAGGCACTTAAACTACTATTGAAAATGAAGTAAAGGAAAGGGGGAATGGGCATGACAGACCGTATTTTATCGAGCGAAGCCTCTGGACAAGATGAACAGCTTGAGTTTTCACTGCGACCGCAACGTTTAGCACAATATATTGGGCAGTCGCAAGTGAAGGAAAACTTAAAGATTTTCATTGAGGCAGCGAAGCTTCGTCAGGAAAGTCTTGACCATGTGCTCCTTTATGGCCCACCCGGACTAGGGAAAACAACACTTGCGACCGTAATCGCCAATGAAATGAACGTAAATGTGAAGATGACGAGTGGACCTGCAATTGAACGTCCGGGTGATTTAGCGGCAATTTTAAGCTCACTTGAACCGGGCGATGTATTATTTATCGATGAAATCCATCGTCTGCCACGCGCGATTGAAGAGGTACTGTATCCTGCGATGGAGGATTTTTGCCTTGATATCGTCGTTGGAAAAGGACCAGAAGCGCGCTCGATACGCTTTGATTTACCGCCATTTACATTAGTCGGAGCAACAACACGTGTTGGCTCGCTTTCTGCACCGTTACGAGATCGCTTTGGCGTACATTTACGTCTTGAGTATTATGATATCGATTCACTCGCAGAAATTGTGCTGCGAAGCTCACAGTTATTTGATGTTGAAATCGGGGTAGATGCAGCGCATGAAATGGCCTGTCGATCACGTGGGACACCGCGTATCGCCAATCGTCTATTAAAGCGAGTGCGAGATTTTGCACAGGTCATGGGAGATGGTACAATATCTAAGGGATTAGCGGCGCAGGCCCTCGAACTGTTGCAAGTTGATCCGAAAGGTCTTGACCATATTGACCATAAGCTCATGCTTGCCATGCTTGAACGCTTTGGCGGTGGACCAGTAGGACTTGATACACTTGCTGCATCAATTGGTGAGGAACGTATTACACTTGAAGAAGTGTACGAGCCTTATTTATTGCAAATTGGCTTCATTCAACGTACGCCGAGGGGCCGTGTTGTGACGCATTTAGGCTATGACCATTTTGGTATTAGCCCAACTAAAGAAAATGATAAAGAAGGTTAAACAATGAAAGTAGAAGATTTTGATTTTCACCTACCTGAGGAGCTAATTGCACAAACGCCTCTTTTAGATCGTACTGCAAGCCGTTTAATGGTAGTGAATCCAAATACGCAGGAGCTTGAGCATCATCAATTCGCTCATATTTTAGAAGAATTAAACGCAGGGGATTGCCTTGTGTTAAACGATACGCGCGTATTACCAGCACGATTAATGGGTGTGAAGGCCGATACAGGTGCAAATATTGAACTATTACTATTAAAGCAAAAGAATGAAGACGAGTGGGAAACACTAGTTAAGCCTGCAAAGCGTGTGAAAGTCGGTACGGTTATCACATTTGGCGAAGGCTTACTAACAGCTACATGCACGGGTGAGCTTGATCACGGGGGGCGTACGTTTAAATTTACCTATGAAGGTATTTTTTATGAAATTTTAGATCAGCTTGGCGAGATGCCATTACCTCCGTATATACGTGAAAAATTAGATGACCAAGAACGATATCAAACTGTATTTGCGAAGGAACGTGGATCAGCGGCAGCGCCAACAGCAGGGCTTCACTTCACACAGCATTTACTTGATGCTATTCGTGCAAAAGGTGTGGAAGTAGTATTTGTTACACTTCATGTTGGTTTAGGTACATTCCGCCCTGTTAGCGTGGATTCGATTGAGGATCACGACATGCACTCGGAATTTTATAGTGTGCCAGAGGAAACGGCAGAAGTGATTAATCGCACAAAAGCTAACGGTGGCAATGTGATTTCTGTTGGTACAACGTCTACGCGTACGCTAGAAACAGTCGCACGTGATAATGCAGGGAAAATAGTTGCATGCCACGGCTGGACAAATATTTTCATTTTCCCAGGCTTTGAATATAAAGCGATTGACGGGTTAATCACGAACTTCCACTTGCCAAAATCAACACTTGTGATGCTAGTAAGTGCACTTGCCACGAAAGAAACAATCATGAATGCCTATACAACAGCGGTTGACGAAAAGTACCGTTTCTTTAGCTTTGGCGATGCGATGTATATTCGCCCGGCAAAAAAATAAGGTATCGTTTGCATTTGCATGCAATACAACCTACAATAAAGCTTTGTGTATAAAAGCATAAACACGCGCGCTGCATTTGTAGCGCGCTTATTATTCGAAGTACTGTTTTTACTTCAGAGAAGAGGGATTTTACAATGACACAACCAGCAATACGTTATGAACTAATTAAAACATGTGCTCAAACTGGGGCTCGCCTTGGAATCGTGCACACACCACATGGCTCTTTTGAAACACCAACATTCATGCCTGTAGGAACACAAGCTACAGTTAAATCAATGAGTCCAGAAGAATTAAAAGAAATGGATGCAGGAATTATCCTATCAAATACGTATCATTTATGGCTACGTCCAGGGAATGAAATCGTGAAAGCTGCAGGCGGTCTACACAAATTCATGAACTGGGATCGTCCGATTTTAACGGATTCAGGCGGTTTCCAAGTATTCTCACTTTCTAAATTCCGTAAAATTGAAGAAGAAGGAGTCCATTTCCGTAACCACTTAAATGGCGATAAATTATTCCTTTCTCCTGAAAAAGCAATGGAAATCCAAAATGACTTAGGCTCGGATATTATGATGGCATTTGATGAGTGTCCTCCATTCCCTGCAACACATGAGTATATGGAAGCTTCGGTTGACCGTACAACTCGTTGGGCGAAACGTTGTAAAGAAGCGCACGCACGTCCAGAAGACCAAGGTTTATTCGGTATTATCCAAGGTGGGGAATACGAAGACTTACGCCGTAAATCAGCTGAAGCATTAGTGGAGCTTGATTTCCCAGGTTACGCAATTGGTGGTTTATCTGTGGGTGAGCCTAAAGATATTATGAATAAAGTACTTGATTTTACAGCGCCAATGATGCCAGCTGATAAGCCTCGTTACTTAATGGGTGTAGGTTCTCCAGATTCACTTATCGATGGAGCAATTCGCGGGATTGATATGTTTGACTGTGTATTACCAACACGTATCGCTCGTAATGGTACGTTAATGACTTCAGAAGGCCGTGTAGTTATTAAAAATGCGAAGTATGCAAAAGACTTCGGGCCATTAGATCCGAATTGTGATTGCTACACTTGTAAAAACTATTCTCGTGCCTATGTACGTCACTTAATGCGTACGGAGGAAACTTTTGGCTTACGTTTAACGTCATATCATAACCTACGCTTTTTAATTAACTTAATGGAGCAGGTGCGCCAAGCAATTCGTGAAGATCGTTTAGGCGATTTTAAAGAAGAATTTTTCGAGAAATATGGTTATAATGTACCTAATCCAAGAAATTTCTAATTTTTATAGCAAATAAATAACATCAGTAGAAATTTTCACTATTGAAGTAACATTTAGTGGCTGAAATATACTATAATAAATAAGAATGTACTAGAAGGGGGGACTTTACAAAATGGAACAATTAATGGGCTTCTTACCATTTATTATTATGCTTGCTGCAATGTGGTTTATCTTAATTCGTCCAGCGCAAAAGCGTGCGAAAGCTACTTCAAACATGCAAAGTAGTTTAAAGCGTGGAGATCATGTCGTAACTGTTGGTGGGTTACACGGAGAAGTAGATGCAATCGAAGACGCTGTTATACACATTCGTATTAATGCGGATACAGTTATTAAGTTCGAGCGCCAAGCAATTGGTCGTATCGTAACACAATAAAAAGTAAAACTCTAGCCAGTGATGGTTAGAGTTTTTTGTATAGAGAGGCCCCTTTTTACGCAAACTATTTCTAAAAAGGGGCTTTTACCTATGGAAGAGTATGGAGTTATTTTATTTCGAACAATCTTTCTGTATGTCTTAATCCTTTTTGTCTTCCGTATGATGGGCAAGCGTGAAGTCGGGGAGTTAGGCTTATCGGATCTGGCTGTATACATAATTATTGCGGAAGTGGCTTCATTTGCACTCGATGATATTAGCCGTCCACTTATGACGGCCATTTTTCCAATTCTTATATTATTATGCATCCAATATGGTAACGCGCTTCTTGTGTTACGTAATAAAAGGTTACGAGATTTTATTGATGGCGACCCGTCACTTATTATTTTAAATGGTCAACTAATGGAAAAAGAAATGAAAAAACAGCGCTATAATTTGGATGATTTATTGCAACAATTGCGCGAGCAGGGAGTAAGCTCGATTCGATCGGTATCCTATGCTTTTTTGGAGCAATCGGGCAAGCTTTCTGTTTATCGTAAAGATGAAAATCCCTATATTTTGCCAATCATATTAGATGGTTTTATTGATCATCGTCATTTGAGATTAATTGGTAAGGATGAAAAGTGGCTTTTGCAAGAATTAGCAACTTTAGGCTATTTGGATATCACGCAAATCTTTTTTTGTAGCCTTGAGCAAGGGAAGTTACTGGTGCAATTAAAGTGCACGTAGTTTCTCAACGATAAAGGTAAAGTCACGCCAACGAATTTGCCCTGTGATGATGCATATTATTAAAAGTAGGCCACATGTCGTAAATATTGCTGGATAAAGTGGAATGTTAAATGGGAAAAGACTTAGGCCGATAGTAGCAGCTATGAAAAGTGAATAAGGAAATAAAATGGGTGTTAATGGAATTTTAATTAATGCTTGTTGGCGCAAGGAAACGAGATGAAGAATGGATGTAATAACAACGCCGAAACCAATGGCAATGATTGCACCTTTTTCCTGTAGATTTGGCTGAGAGGCTAATGTAAATAAAATAAATAGCTTTGCAACACCACCATAAATTGAATTCATCATTGCAACTTTAGCCTCGCCAACTGCCTGCAATACTGAGTGCAACGGGCTTTGGATATAATAAAAATAAAAAATAGGTGCTAAAATTTTCATATAGCCATAGTCCGATGTTAAATGAAAGAGCGACTTAGCTAGCTCGTCCCCGTACAAAAAAAATACAGTACAAGCAAAGCACCCAATAATTGAGGAAACGCGCATAGAGAGAATAACACGATGGCGCACACTCGCATGCTTCTGCCTTGCAATCCCCTCGCTAACTGCCGGTATTAATACAATTGCAAGTGCTGCAGGAATAAATGCAGGGAATAAAAGTAATGGTATATGTACCCCGGAAATAACCCCATATAGGCTTGTAGCAGCAACAACGGTTAAACCGGTTGAAGTTAATGCCTTTAAAAAAATTATTGGCTCTAAAAACCAGGTGAACGTTCCAAATAGTTTACTTCCCTGTGCAGGCAAGGCGATCCGTAGCAACGGACTCATTGGATAGCGCTGAACAGATGTGCGTATAAAGCGGTTTCTATAATATGAAATAAATAGAATAGCAAAAGATAAACATTCGGATAATAACGTAAAGCCCATCACGAATGTAGCTAATTCAATTGGAGACCTATTGTCCAGTAGGAACGGGAGCAGTAGCATCACCAAGGCGATTCTTGCGATTTGCTCCAGTAACTGAGCAAAAGCGGTTGGTGTAATCTTCATTAAACCCTGCAAGTATGCTTTAAATATTCCTGCGAAAATGACAATGGGAATTGTTATAACAGCAAGCTGTAGAAGTGGTGTTAATTGTTCATTTTTTAATAAGACTTTAGCGACTGTCGGCGAGAGGAGTAATAAAATAGGAATTAACAGTAGACATGCTGCAAATGAAAAGCGAAATACACTTTTCATAACGTTAGCAATTTGTGGGAATTCTTTTTTTGCATAAAGCTCTGCTACAATTTTGGCAATTGCGATTGGTAACCCGAATTGAACAAGGGAAATGAAAAAAATAAAGGTAGGGTAGGCGGCCATATAATAGCCAACTGCCTCTTCACCAGCAAGTTGCATAAACTGCATTCGGAATAGAAATCCGAGCAATTTTGAAAAGAAAATAACAAAAATCAGAAAAAAAGTACCTTTTAGAAATGATCCCACTAGCACATTCCCTTCTCAATTCAGAAAATTTCATATACAATATTTGTATGCAAGTGAACCGAAAACTAAAACTAGGCAAGGGTGAGCCAAATGACTATTTTAAAAAAAACATTATTTGATCAAGTGCAGCTTGTATTAAAGAGTAAAATTGAGGAGTTCCATATGCAGCAATACACCGAAATTACTATAGAAGATTTATGGAATTTTTGTGTGCAAAAAAAGTTAAAAAAGCGCCAAATAGAAACCGTGCCCCTACATGAAATTGTTGCAACTATCTTTTCAGTAAAACCGTCTGATTTATTGAATTATGAGCACGTTTCCGGTTTGCAAAAAACAAGTATAGATTTAGGGTTAGATTTAGAGGCAATAAATATGTTACTAAAGCCTTTGAAATCAGAAGAATAATTTATTTAGGCATTTGACAGTAAAGGTAACGTGTTTCATAATAGATTTATTGCTTTTAGCACCATATTGACATTTTTTTTTAATTGCCTAGAATACTATATTTACAACAGGCTAGTACATAAGGGAAAGGGATTGCTCTTTCCTATAGGGCTTTTTCTTGTGCTTTTGCACAAAATCGAGGAGGATTTTCAGATGAAATTAGCAAACCGCATTATTACATTCGTACTTGTAATCGCACTTTTATTTACAGGTATGGGTTCAACAGTGCAAAAAGTACTTGATAATGTTCGCCTAGGTCTTGATTTACAAGGTGGATTTGAAGTACTTTATGAAGTTGAGTCTTTAGTGGACGGTCAAGAAATCACACAGAAAGTATTATCGGATACGACTTCTGCTTTAAATAATCGTATTAACCGATTTGGTGTAAGTGAGCCGAATATTAATATTGAAGGTGAAGATAGAATTCGTGTTCAATTAGCGGGTCTAGGTGATCAATCATCCGCACGTGAGCTATTATCTGCAACAGCAGAGCTAACGTTCCGTGATATTGATGATAATATTTTGTTAGATGGTATGGATTTAAAAGAAGGTGGCGCATCTGCGACATTCGATGATACAAACCGTCCTATCGTAACATTAACATTAAAAGATGCTAGTAAATTTGCAGAAGTAACAGGTATGATTTCGCAAAAGCCACCTGGTGAAAATTTACTTGTAGTATGGTTAGACTTTGAAGAGGGTGTAGACTCTTATAAAGCTGAAGCAATTAAACCAGATCCTAAATTCTCATCAGCTGCTTCAGTTGGCGGTGTCATCAATTCGACTGGTGTAGAAATTAGTGGGAATTTCACTGTAGAGGAAACGAAAAGCTTAGAATCAATTTTAAATGCGGGTTCATTACCAGTTAAATTAACGGAAATTTATTCAACTTCTGTAGGTGCCAAGTTCGGTGAGGATGCACTAAAAGATACAGTATATGCAAGTATTTTAGGTGTAATTTTAATTTTCATCTTCATGCTTCTGTACTACCGTTTACCAGGATTAATTTCTGTCATTGCTTTATTCGTGTTTACGTATTTAGTGTTAGTTGTATTTAATGGAATTAATGCAGTGTTGACATTACCAGGGATCGCGGCAATCGTTTTAGGTATTGGTATGGCCGTTGATGCAAATATTTTAACAGCCGAGCGTATTCGAGAAGAATTACGTGTTGGCCGTAGCGTGAAGGATGCCTTTAAGATGGGCTCAAAACAATCATTATCTGCTATCTTTGATGCACAGCTTACGACTTTACTAGCTGCTGTTGTGTTATTTTACTTTGGTACAAGCTCAGTAAAAGGATTTGCAACGACATTGATGATTTCGATTGTGTTATCATTTGTGACAGCAGTTTGGGGCTCACGCTTCTTACTTGGCTTACTTGTAAACTCAGGCTATTTCAACAATCCAGCTTGGTTTGGTATTTCAAAATCGACGCAGCATAAATTAGAGGATGGCGTAGAAACGTTAGAGCTTACTACAAAATTCGACCGTTTCGATTTTGTAAAGCATCGTCGTAAATTTTATGCGATTTCATTAATAATTATTTTAGCGGGTTCAATTGTAATCGGTATTTTCAAATTGAACCTTGGGATTGACTTCTCGAGCGGTACACGCGTTGAAATTTCTTCAGAACAAGCAATAACAAAAGAAGAGGTTTTAGCGTTTGTAGCAGATCTTGACCATGATACGGATGATATTGTCATTTCAGGTGATGAGAAAAATATTGCTGTATTAAAATATAAAACTGAATTTTCTCAAGCAGAAATTTTAGCACTAAAGAAGGCTGCCATTGAAAAGTATGGAATTGAACCAAGTGTTAGTGCTGTATCTTCTCAAGTAGGGAAAGACTTAGTGAAAAATGCGATTTATGCATTACTATTTGCGATGATAGGTATTATCTTATATGTTGCAATTCGTTTTGAATGGCAAATGGGTGTAGGTACAATTGTTGCGCTTCTACATGATATATTCTTTATCGTAGCGGCATTCAGTATTTTACGCTTAGAAGTTGATATTACATTTATCGCAGCCGTTCTAACGATTATCGGATATTCAATTAATGATACAATTGTTACATTTGACCGTATTCGTGAAAATATTAATCATAAAGGTGTAATTGAGACGAAGGAAGAGTTGGCATCGATTGTTAATAAATCATTACGCCAAACGCTAGGACGCTCTGTTAATACAGTAATAACAGTAATCGTAGTAGTTGTAGCGTTAATGTTGTTCGGTGCACCATCGATTGAAAACTTCTCAATTGCATTATTAATTGGTTTAGTGACAGGTATGTATTCTTCAATTTGTATCGCAGCTCAGCTTTGGTATACGTTAAAAGTACGTTCAATGAATGCTAAAGGCACAAAAGTAGTGAAAAAAGAGAAAAAACAATGGGGTTCAGATGAGCCAATGGTTTAATCTTTAATCTAAAGGCAACGAGAAATTTTCTCGTTGCCTTTTTTCATTAATTCTATTTCCTTATCATTGTGTCTGTTAGAGTGCTTGTTGCTCTCAGTTTTTTGCAATAATATACCTCTGAAATTCAAATTTGAAGAAAATTCTATTTTATAAACGATACGAAGGTGAAAAAATTCGGTATAATACATGTCATGAGGAAGTGACTTAGTTATGATAAAATCAGCAAAAAAGTGGCGTGTTTTTAAACAAGATGAGCAACTTGTTCAGCAATTGACGAACGAGCTAAATATTTCTACAATCGCAGCTAAAATTTGTATGGCGAGAGGGATCACAACTGCTGAGCAGGCAAAAAAATATTTTACGATTAATGAAGAAGATTATCATGATCCGTTTTTAATGCATGGCATGGACCAAGCCGTAGCACGTATTGAACAAGCACTAGAGGAAGGCGAAAAGATTCTAGTTTATGGGGATTATGATGCAGATGGAATAACGAGTACCACGGTTCTCATGAACTGCTTATTAGATTTAGGGGCAGATGTAGATTTTGTCATTCCCAATCGATTTGAGCATGGATATGGTCCCAATGAGACACTGTTCCGTGAAGCGCATAGTAACGGTGTTCAATTAATTATTACGGTGGATAACGGAATTAGTGGACATGAGCCAATTCGGATCGCAAAAGAATTAGGTATGGATGTTATCGTGACAGATCACCATGAGGCGAGTGAGGAGCTACCTCCTGCTGATGTGATAGTACATCCGCGTATTCCAGAGGGGCATTACCCGTTTGGCGAGCTAGCGGGTGTAGGAGTGGCGTTTAAGCTGAGCCATGCTTTATATGGAGAGCTCCCGGATCATTTATATGAATATGTTGCAATTGGAACAATAGCCGATTTAGTACCACTTGAAGGTGAGAATCGCTTTTTCGTGCAAAAAGGGATTAAAGCGTTAAAGCAATCTTCAAATCCTTGGGTCCGCTCTTTATGCGAGGTGTCAGGGGCAGCCCAGCGAGATATTAATGAAGAAACGATTGGCTTTTATTTTGGTCCACGATTAAATGCGGTCGGTCGGTTAGGTGATGCCTCTCCTGGTGTAAATTTTTTAATGACTGATAATGTACTCGAGGCAAATGACTATGCTAAGCAGCTCAATGAAAAAAATCAGGAGCGAAAAGCCATTGTTGAAACAATAACAGAGCAGGCCATCGCGCAAATTGAAGCGAATAAACATTTGGCGGATAGTCATGTCTTAATAGTTTCACAGGAAAGTTGGAATCCAGGTGTAGTAGGGATTGTTGCTTCGAGACTAGTCGAAAAATATTACCGTCCAACAATCGTGCTGTCGATTGATCCGGTTAGAGGTATAGCCAAAGGTTCAGGTCGAAGTATTGATGGCTATCATCTTTTTGATGAGCTTACAAAAAATCGTGATATTCTACAGCATTTTGGTGGTCATCCGATGGCAGCTGGAATGACGCTAGCTACAGAGCATGTAGATGAGCTACGCAATCGATTAAATGAGCAAGCGAAGGCTATTTTGACAGAGGAGATGCTAACGCCGGAAATTGTCATTGATGTGCCTGTCGAGCTAGGGGAAGTAACGGTTCAGTCAATCGAGGACATTCGTAAGCTTGGCCCATTTGGTGCAGGCTTTAAAAAACCGATTTTTACGCTTCAAAATGTATCTGTTAAATCAATGCGTAAAATTGGAACGGCAGAAAATCATTTGAAGGTGGAATTGGATGATGTCAGTGGATCTGTTGACGCAATTGGCTTTGGTAAAGGGTATTTATTTAATGAGTTAGCTCATGGTGTGAAAGCTTCATTTATTGGAGATCTTCAAATCAATGAGTGGCAGGGCAATAAAAAACCACAGTTTATGATTCAGGATGTAGCAGTTGATGAATGGCAGTTATTTGATTTACGTGGTAAAAGTAAGGCAACAAAATGGTTCCAAAAGGTGCCACAGCAAAGGACGAGCTACTTAGCCTTCCAACAATCGACGCTAGAAGAATTTAATGGTGTGCAAGACAGTGAAATACTATTTGTGCAAGAAGGGCAAGTACTGCCAAAAATGGAGTCAAATATTGTCCTTTTAGATATGCCAACTGATGTAGAATTACTTGAGGTGTTACTTCAGTCAAATGAAATCGAGCGTATTTATGCACATTTCCATACATCGAGCTCGCAATATTTTAATGGAATGCCATCGCGCGATCATTTCAAATGGTATTACGGATTTTTAATGAAACGCCCACAATTTAATTTGGAACAACATATTGCAGCATTATCGAAGCATATTGGACTAAATATCGACGTAATTAATTTTATGTCAAAGGTGTTTTATGAGCTAGGATTTGTTAAAATAGAAAATGGTCTGTCGACAGTTGTCGAAAAGGCACCAAAAAGTAATTTAACGGATGCCGATGCTTATAAAAAGCGAGCGCAGCAAATTGAACTTGAGCAGAAGCTTTTATATGCTACCTATATAGAGTTAAAACAATGGTTTGATGAACGTTTAAGTTCTCAGGGAGGAAAAGATTGATGGATTTAAAACAATATGTAACAACAGTAGAAAACTGGCCAAAGCCAGGCATTAGCTTCAAAGACATTACAACAATTATGGATAACGGTCCTGCATACAAGTATGCAACGGACGAAATCGTGAAGTACGCGAAAGAGGTTGGCGCAGAAATTATCGTTGGCCCTGAAGCGCGTGGGTTCATCATTGGATGTCCAGTAGCTTATGCACTTGAAATCGGTTTTGCACCAGTTCGTAAACCTGGAAAGCTTCCTCGTGAAGTAATTTCAGCTGATTACGGTCTTGAGTATGGTACAGATACGTTGACAATGCACAAAGATGCTATTAAACCAGGGCAAAAAGTATTAATCACAGATGATTTACTTGCAACTGGTGGTACGGTAGAGGCTACAATTCGCTTAATTAAAGAATTAGGTGGAGAAGTTGTAGGTTGTGCATTCCTAATCGAACTTGAAGAATTAAATGGCCGTGCAAAAATTGAAGGCTACCCAATTAAAACATTAATTACTTATTAATTTTTTAGAGTCATAATTCACTTAAACGTGAATTGTGACTTTTTTTATTTGGAATTTGTCGAAGTTTTAAACTTAATTTCTCGTAATCTTTACAATATACCTATATATTTAATACAATTAACTTTATATCTAAAGAGAAAATTTACGAAAATAAGGTGGACTTAAAATGGCGAAAGAACAAATATTGGCGCCCGAAGATGTTTTCGAGCTCGTTAAATCGTATATGAATGAAGAACACGTCGCTTTTGTCGAGAAAGCCTATGAAGTAGCGAAGAATGCACATAAGGAGCAGTTCCGTAGCTCTGGGGAACCTTACATCATTCACCCCGTGCAAGTTGCGGGGATTTTAGCGGAGCTTCAAATGGATCCGGCTACTGTTGCAGCGGGCTTTTTACATGATGTAGTGGAAGACACACCTGTCACAAGAGCGGACCTCGTAAGTGAGTTTAGTGAAGAGGTTGCACTTCTTGTAGATGGCGTCACAAAATTAGAAAAAATTAAGTATAAGTCAAAAGAAGAACAACAAGCAGAAAATCACCGAAAAATGGTCGTAGCAATGGCAGAGGATATTCGCGTCATTTTAATTAAGCTCGCAGACCGTCTTCACAATATGCGTACATTAAAGCATTTGCCAGCAGAGAAGCAACGTCGTATTTCAAGTGAAACACTTGAAATATTTGCACCACTTGCAAACCGCCTTGGAATATCTAAGGTTAAGTGGGAGTTAGAGGATACTGCACTTCGTTATTTAAATCCACAGCAATATTATCGAATCGTAAGTTTAATGAAGAAAAAGCGTGATGAGCGTGAAGCCTATTTGGATAATGTAATAGGTGAAATTAAAGAGCAGTTAAATGAAGTTGAAATTGATGCAGATATTTACGGGCGCCCGAAGCATCTTTATTCAATACATCAAAAAATGAACGTTCAGAAGAAGCAATTTAATGAAATTTATGATTTGCTAGCAGTACGTATTATGGTTGATAGCATTAAAGATTGCTACGCAGTAATTGGAATTGTGCATACGCTTTGGAAGCCGATGCCAGGAAGGTTTAAGGACTATATTGCAATGCCTAAGCAAAACCTTTACCAATCTTTGCACACAACTGTTATCGGACCGTACGGGGATCCGTTAGAAGTGCAAATTCGGACAAAGGAAATGCATAAAATTGCAGAATTTGGGATTGCTGCGCATTGGGCGTATAAAGAAGGAAAAGCGGTAGAATCAAATAAAGAAAATATTGATCAAAAATTAACGTGGTTCCGTGAAATTTTAGAATTCCAAAATGAAGCTTCAAACGCGGCTGAATTTATGGAATCGCTAAAATTCGATTTATTCTCGGATATGGTGTATGTTTTCTCACCTAAGGGAGATGTGATCGAGCTACCAGCAGGTTCTGTGCCGATTGATTTTGCTTATCGTGTGCACTCAGAGGTCGGAAACCGAACAATTGGTGCCAAAGTCAACGGCAAGATGGTACCACTTGATACGCCGTTAAAAACGGGGGATATCGTCGAGGTATTAACGTCGAAGCAATCATTTGGTCCGAGTCGAGATTGGCTAAAAATTGCGCAAAGTACACAGGCTAAAAATAAAATTAAGCAGTTTTATAAAAAGGATCTCCGTGATGAAAATATTGATCGGGGTCGCGAGCTTGTAGAGAAAGAAATAAAACTACAAGAATTTGATATAAAAGAAGTTTTGACGCTAGAAAATATTAAACGCGTTATTGAAAAATATAATTATACGCATGAGGACGATTTATATGCAGCGGTTGGCGTTGGAGGCATCACGCCACTACAAATCGTGAATCGTCTTGCAGAAAAGATGCGAAAAGAGCGTGAGCACGAAGAAGCACTTGAAAAAATTGCAAAAGAAATGAATAAGCCGTTGCCACGTAAAAAGACAGAATCCGGTGTTGTCGTAAAAGGAATTGAAAATCTATTAATTCGCTTATCACGTTGCTGTACACCTGTACCCGGAGATGAAATTGTCGGATTCATCACGAAAGGCCGTGGTGTTTCAGTACACAGAGCAGATTGTCCTAATATTCAAGAGGATGATAATGCAGAGCGCTTAATCGAAGTAGAATGGGAAAATTATGTGATGAATGTGCGTAAAGAATACCCTGTTGACATCGAAATTTCAGCCTATGACCGCCCAGGCGTGCTGAATGATATTATGCATGCAGTGAGTGAAGCGAAGACGAATATTTTAGCTGTAGCAGGTCGTGCTGATCGCGAAAAGATAGCAACAATTCATTTAACGATTGCCATTTCAAATATTTCAGCTTTGCATAAAGTAGTAGAAAAAATTAAACAGTTACCAGATATTTATACGGTACAGCGTGTAATTAATTAAAATAATTAATAGATTGAGGTTTTTTACATGAAAGTTGTATTACAACGAACAAAAAAAGCAAGTGTTACGGTGGATGGACAAGTAACAGGAGCGATTGACAAGGGCTATATGCTATTAGTTGGTATTACGCATGAAGATACAGAGAGTGATGTGCAATACATTGCAAAAAAAGTGGCTGAACTTCGTTTATTTGAGGATGAGGAAGGTAAAATGAATCATTCGATTTTAGATGTTGGTGGTGCAATTTTATCTGTTTCACAATTCACATTGTATGCCGATACGAAAAAGGGTCGTCGCCCGAGTTTCACCAATGCTGCTCGCCCAGATATAGCGAAGCCTTTATGGGAAGCTTTTAATGATGCATTACGTCAACATAATCTGCATGTTGAGACAGGTATTTTCGGTGCGATGATGGACGTAGAATTAATAAATGATGGACCGGTGACAATCGAAATTCAATCAAAATAGGCACCAAATGGTAACTTCCTTCGTATGATAAAGTATTGATCAGCGAAGGGAGTTTTTCAGTGCAATATTTTCAACAACAAACAGCATGTCCGCAATTTCTCGAAGCATTGCAGTCAATGATAGGTCAGCAAGTAGCAATTCAAACGGGTATGCATGTACAACAGGGGATATTAACGGCGGCATTTCCTGACCTTGTCGTCCTTGAAGTATGCCAAGTACCTTTTTATTATCGATTAGAAGAAATCATTTGGGTTTCGCCTGTTTTAATGAATCACCGTGGGTAAAATGAAACTTCAATCAGTGGAATTAATCACTGATTATTAGTCTTCACCATTAGGGAATTTACCGGAAAATGAATATTAAGCACTTCCAACTCATATCGTAAAGATGAAGTGAGAGGAGGTGCTTTTTTGTTTAAACGTGTAAATCGTTTGCAAATTGAGCTGCCAGAGGTGGAATTTGGCGATGCTAATGCAGCAAGTGCTGTACAGGAGCTTTTAGGTGGGAAATTTGGCGAGATGTCGACATTAAATAACTATATGTTTCAATCGTTCAATTTTCGTGGCAAAAAAAAGCTGAAGCCTTTTTATGATTTGATTGCGAGCATTACGGCGGAGGAGTTTGGCCATGTAGAGCTTGTTGCAACGGCTATCAATTTACTTGGCAAGGGGACGTCCTTTACAGCCCAACCTGATTTAGCACCACTTATGAATGGAAAAAACATGCGCAATACACAATTTTTTATTGCAACAGCGCAGACAGCAATGCCCGCTGACTCGATGGGGAAGCCATGGAATGGTGAATATGTAACTTCAAGCGGTAATTTAATGTTTGATCTTTTGCATAATTTCTTTTTAGAATGTGGTGCGCGTACACATAAGATGCGCGTTTATGAAATGACAGATCATCCGACAGCGCGCGAGATGATTGGCTATTTACTTGTGAGAGGGACCGCTCATGCTGTTGCTTATGCAAAGGCGCTAGAAATTTTGACGGGTGCAGATATTCCGTCTATTCTCCCAATCCCTAATTTAGATAATCGAGTATTTGATGTTGCGAGAAAATACGAGGAACGCGGTTATGGAAATGTACTTTTCACATGGAATGACGAAGGTGACTATAGAGATATTGATAAAATTTGGAAAGGGAAACATCCAATTACACATGAGCAATTGATCGTTAAGGAAGGCATGCCAAAGGGTGGTAAAATTCCTGATTTAGACGAACTCCCTGAAGAATTTGCACCGGGCATTGGTCCAGAAGAGTTCCAAAAAATTGCAAAGCGTTTAATGAGCACGATGTAAAATTCAATAACGATAAGAAAAAAAGTGCAATTCATTTTCATGAACTGCACTTTTAGGGGAGAATACATTTAATTTAATAAATCATCAAAGTAATTTAACAGGCCATTATAAATACCGAGTGTGGCTTGTTCACGGTAAAAATCAGTTGTAATTGCCCGCTCTTCGGAACTATTACTTAAATAGCCAAGTTCTAAAAGAATAGCAGCTTGACGATTTTCACGTAGTACTAAATAATTGCCAGGCTGCGCACCGCGGTCACGTAAAGTCACCTTAGAAGCTAATCCATTATGGACGGCCTGTGCGAGCTTTTTCTGATTTGAATTCGTGTAATACGTTGTGAATCCAGAAACAGAGGTTGTTTCAGATGCATCGTAATGGATGCTAATGAAGGCATCTGCATTATTTTGATGCGAAACCGCAACACGTTTTCTTAAATCGACATATTTATCAGATTCGCGTGTTAGTACGACGTTTGCGCCAGCCGAGCGAAGTTTTGAAGTTAACAATTCAGCTGTAATTAGATTAATTCCCTTTTCTGCTGTTCCACGTACACCTGTTGTCCCATGGTCATTTCCGCCATGACCTGGGTCAATAACAATCGTTAAGCCATTTAAAGTTCCTTTTTTACGCTGTGTTTTTGGCGTCTTGGTGCTGTTTATTGTCCCCGCTTGTCCTTGATTTAAGTTAACTACCCAATTCGCAACATAGGCATGTTGATTGTTTGGAAGTGCGATTTTATACCATTCATCTAAACTTTCAATGATTGTAAATACTTCACCTAAATTGACATGCTTTACTACATTTGAAGCAGTAGACGGTTCTTCGCGTAGGTTTGTGCCATCGTAAATAATGGTTACGCTGTTTGCTGTATCTTTTGAAGCATTGGATGTAGGAGAGGGTGTTTTTGTTGTTGAAAAAGTACCATAAAAGCTATAAACCCAGCCTTTCTTCCCCTTGCTATATTCGATTTCAATCCAATTACCATCACGGCTTAACACATCATATTGTTCGCCATTTTTTATAGTGCCAAGTTTTTTGGTATTTAAATCTGGTTTTTTACGAATATTAACTGCATCTACATTTACGGTGAAGATATTTGTTGATGTAGCTTTTGATTCCTCGGATGTATCTTTAGTAACAGAAGTTACTTGTTCATCTATTGAGATCGATGCGTATTTTTTATTCACCCAACCTGTCTTATTTTGATAGTCAATTTGTATCCATTCTTCTGTTTCTTTAATGAAACGAGCTTCATTGCCAACAGATAATTGTGCTACTACATTTGCAGATAAAGAAGGTTCAACGCGAATGTTTAAAAAATCGACTTGAGATATGACCGTCTTTGATTGAGTTTCAGTCTGAGTTGCTTTATTTGAAACCGTTTTTGTCAGCCAAGCTGCTACCCAACCGGTTTCTCCATTTACTTGTACTTGAATCCAGTCGCCTGATTTTTTTAGTGTGGTTAAACTTTCATCTTTTTTCAATGAAAGGAGTACGGGATAAGATAATCCAGGTCCTTCTCTTAAATTTAAAGTCGAAGCATTTACGATTAGATCATTTTGACTTGTCTCCGCTTGAACAGTTAAAAAGTTATGTATAGGCATTAATGAAAAAGTAAGTACGACACTAAGGAGAATAATTTGAATTTTTTTCATGAAATACTCCTTTCAATTTGTTTGAAATAGCTGTATTAAATCGTAGAACGAGTAGATATCGACTAGAGGACGTTCAGGTTAATTGTAAATGATTATAAAATTTTACTTTATTGTAAAACAATGTCGATTAGTGCACTTATGTTTATTGTATAAGGTTTAGTGTATGAAAACTACCTTTTTTTTAAAATAGTTGACAAGTACTAGTCAGATGATTAACATTAGGAGTAATCTAAAAACAAACATCGCCATTGACCAAGAAAGTAGTAGCTACTAAGGCTGATCAGAGAGGGAAAGACATAGGCTGTAATCTTTCCTACAGTACGTAACTTACGAAGAACACTTGAGAGGCTTTTTGTCGAACCATGCATCGTCATGTAGTAGGTAGAAACGGAACCGGCCGTTATCCGGATTCGAGAGGATATGTGATTTTACATATCAACTAGGGTGGAACCGCGGAAGTGATCAATCGTCTTTCGTCCCTTGCATTTATGCAATGGACGGAGGACTTTTTTTATTTTCAAATAGTTAGAAAATGATTAATAAATGTGGAAACAATGGAAGGAGTGCTATTTATGAGCTTTAAAGTACCAAAAGGAACACAAGATATTTTACCAGGGCAAACAGAAAAGTGGCAAAAAGTTGAAGGCGTAATTCGCGACCTATGTAATGTATATCGTTATAAAGAAATTCGCACACCAATGTTTGAATCAACTGAACTTTTTAAACGTGGTGTTGGAGATACAACAGATATCGTACAAAAAGAAATGTACACATTCGAGGATCAAGGGAAGCGTTCATTAACGCTACGTCCTGAAGGAACAGCCTCAGCAGTGCGTGCTTATGTTGAGCATAAAATGTTCGGTTATGCTGATCAACCTGTAAAGCTTTATTACACGGGTCCAATGTTCCGATATGAGCGTCAGCAAGCAGGTCGTTACCGTCAATTCGTGCAATTTGGTGTTGAGGCAATCGGTTCAGCCGATCCAGCAATCGATGCGGAAGTAATGGCATTAGCAATGGACGTATACGGCTCGCTAGGCTTAAAAGAGTTAAAGTTAGTAATTAACTCGTTAGGCGACAAAGAAACGCGTGACGCGCACCGTACTGCGCTTATTAATCACTTCGAGCCAGTAATTGGAGAATTATGTGGCGATTGCCAAAGTCGTTTAGAAAAGAACCCATTACGTATTTTAGATTGTAAAGTAGATGCAAAGCATGAGGCGATGGCCACTGCACCAGCATTAACGGATTATTTAACGAGTGAATCAGCTGCTTACTTTGGACAAGTTAAAGGTTACTTAGATATACTCGGCATTTCATATGAAGTGGATCCAAACCTCGTTCGCGGGTTAGATTATTATAATCACACTGCATTTGAAATTATGCTAACAGGTGAGGGCTTTGGCTCGATCACAACTTTATGTGGTGGAGGTCGTTACAATGGTTTAGTAGAGGATATCGGTGGTCCTGCAATGCCAGGTATCGGCTTTGCGATGTCAATCGAGCGCCTGTTACTTGCACTAGAATCAAAAGGCATCGAACTTGAAACGGAAGATCAATTAGATTTATACGTTGTGGCAATGGATGAAGATGCAAAATTAAAAGCTGTCGAGTTAGTAAGCTCATTCCGTGCAAAAGGGATTTCTTCGGATATGGATTACTTGGGCCGTAAAATGAAGGCCCAAATGAAAACAGCTGACCGTGTGAATGCGAAATTCGTCATTGTACTTGGTCAAACAGAAATGGAAGAACAAGTTGTTAACGTGAAAAACATGGAATCTGGGGACCAACAAAAAGTTGAATTTGGTGACCTAGTGAACTACGTATTAGAAAATAAATAATTAGAGCGAATAAGGGGATAGAACACAATGGCACAAAGAACACATGCATGTGGCGAAGTAACAGCTGCAGAAGCCGGTCAAAAAATCGTATTAAAAGGTTGGGTACAAAAACGTCGTGACCTTGGGGGATTAATCTTCGTGGATATGCGTGACCGCGCGGGGATCGTACAAGTTGTATTTGGCGATGACGCACCAGAAGCATTAAAAATCGCGGAAAAAATTCGTAATGAATATGTAATTGAAGTAGAAGGTACAGTTGTTCCTCGTCAAGCAGGACAAGTGAACAAAAACATCGCTACTGGTGAAATTGAAGTAATTGCAACGAACCTAATTATTATTAACGAAGCGAAAAACCCTCCATTTGCCATTGATAATAAAGTAGAAGTTGCTGAAGACCTACGTTTAAAATATCGCTACCTTGACCTACGTCGTCCAGTAATGTTCGATACATTCAAAATGCGTTCAGACGTTACACGTACAATTCGTAACTTCTTACAAACAGAAGGCTTCCTAGAAGTTGAAACACCAATCTTAACAAAATCAACTCCTGAAGGCGCACGTGACTATTTAGTGCCATCACGCGTACATGAAGGGGAGTTTTATGCATTACCACAATCACCACAATTATTTAAGCAATTATTAATGGTTGGTGGATTCGAGAAGTACTTCCAAATTGCTCGCTGTTTCCGTGACGAAGATCTACGTGCAGACCGCCAACCGGAATTTACACAAGTCGATATCGAAACTTCATTTATGTCAATGGATGAAATTATCGAAATGAATGAACGTTTAATTACGCAAGTGATGAAGGATGTTAAAGATGTAGATGTTGTTGCTCCATTCCCACGCATGAGCTATAAAGAAGCAATGGATCGCTTCGGTTCAGATAAGCCGGATGTTCGATTTGGCTTAGAGCTTAAACAGCTTTCTGAAATCGTAAAAGACTCTGCATTTGGCGTATTCGCTGGTGCGGTTGCAAATGGTGGCGAAGTGAAAGCAATCAATGTTAAAGGTGCTGCAGCTAACTACTCTCGTAAAGATATCGATGCTTTAGGTGAATTTGCTGGACGCTACGGTGCAAAAGGTCTTGCATGGTTGAAGGTTACAGAAGAAGGCTTAAACGGCCCAATTGCGAAGTTCTTTGAAGGTGAAGCGGCGACTGCAATTATTGATGCAACTGAAGCAGAAGCGGGCGACTTATTATTATTCGTGGCAGATAAATCATCTGTTGTTGCAGATGCATTAGGTGCACTACGCACGAAGCTTGCAAAAGATTTAGGTTTAATCGATGAGTCGACATTTGCATTCTTATGGATTGTTGATTGGCCATTATTCGAATATGACGAACAAGAAGGCCGCTATTATGCAGCGCATCACCCATTCACTCGTCCATTCGATGAAGATTTAGAGTTAATGTACACGAATCCAAAAGAAGTACGTGCTCAAGCCTACGACATCGTATTAAATGGTTATGAACTTGGTGGTGGATCATTACGTATTTATGAGCCAGACTTACAAGCTAAAATGTTCGAAATTCTAGGTTTCTCAGATGAAGAAGCACGTGCACAGTTTGGCTTCCTACTTGAAGCATTTGAATACGGCGTTCCCCCACATGGTGGTTTAGCAATGGGTCTTGACCGTTTAGTGATGCTACTTGCTGGTCGCACAAACTTACGTGACACAATCGCGTTCCCGAAAACGGCTTCAGCTAGCTGCTTATTAACATCTGCACCATCAGCAGTTTCAGATGCACAGCTGGGCGAATTACACTTAGCAGTTACTGCAAAAAAAGAGCAAAAATAAAAAGCATATTGTAGCTTAAAGATAAAAAATTGTTATTCACTTTTAGAGTGGGTAACAATTTTTTGCTTTTTTTTAGGAGATGCTAAAGTAATTGTTGTTTTTACATTATTTTCATAATAAATAGGAGAAAGTAAGTCTTTTCAAATATTTCCCTTCAATTGATTGAAAATTGAAATTACTTCTGATATGATGAAATCAATACAAATCCTGAGTTGTTTGTTTAAACGTTAGTTACTAGAGTTTTGACCGAACATTTAATTGTTGGGAGCATCTATTGTCCTTAGAGCAAACAAGCCTTAATGAATAGGAAGTTTAATCTAAAGCTTAGGGCACCCCCCTGCTAGTATAAGGGTTCAAAACGATATATCTAATTTGACGGCACCTTGGGGTTTGTCTAATATTTTCAGTATCTAACTTGTCCAACTCAAATGTTGTATGAGTTAGTTTTTTTATTTTTTTCGGCAGTGTACAGTCGGATGCAAACTTGCATAGTCGAAGGGAAATCTGTATAATTCCGAGTAGAATTATACAGATTGAGGGGTAATTTTTTATGTTGCATCAATTTTCTCGAAATGAGTTAGCAATCGGTACAGAAGGATTAGATAAGTTAAAAAATACTACGGTTGCGATTTTAGGCGTAGGTGGCGTTGGTTCTTTCGCAGCTGAAGCTTGTGCACGTTCAGGTGTAGGCCGAATTATCTTAGTGGATAAAGATAATGTAGATATTACTAATATTAATCGCCAGCTCGTGGCCTATCTTTCAACAGTTGGACAATCAAAGTCTGCTGTAATGAAGGAACGTATTGCTGATATTAATCCAGAATGTGAAGTAATTGATATGCATATGTTCTATACCGAAGAAACATATGAATCATTTTTCGCGCAAAATATTGATTATGTAATCGATGCAAGTGATACAGTTATATATAAAATCCATATTATGAAAGAATGTTTAAAGCGTAATATTCCAATCATTTCATCTATGGGTGCAGCAAATAAAATGGATCCAACGCGTTTTAAAATTGCGGATATTTCTAAAACACATACAGATCCGTTGGCTAAAGTTATTCGCACAAAACTTCGTAAAGAAGGCATTAAAAAAGGAATTACGGTTGTATTCTCCGATGAATCGCCTATCGTAGTACGTCAAGATGTAGTTGAAACAGTAGGGAATCCAAATGCGCAAATTCGTAAGGCTCAATTACCACCATCTTCAAATGCATTTGCCCCATCGACTGCAGGCCTTGTTGCAGCGAGCTGGGTAATTCGCGAAATATTAAAAGACGTTAAAATTAAACGCGTACAAGATTAATAAAAGGAGTTCAGCAAAGGGAAAACTCCCTTTTGCTGAACTCCTTTATTTATACACGTAAACTTAATGTGCTTTGGTATGTTTCTTCGATGTTTCGTGTAACTTCAATTTGTTTTAGTGCTACTGCTTGAAGAGAGGTATTTAATTGATCGATAACGTTTGAACTTTGCTCGATAATTGACGCAAACTCGTTTGTGCTCGTTTGAATAGTTTTACTATTTAACTCAATTTCAGAAGCAGCATATGTAAACTGTTGAAGTCCTTGTTGTAAACTTTTCATAGAATTGAACAGGATATTAAATGTGGAATTTGAACGCTCCGTCATTTCAACTTGGCCAGCTACATGGTGTAAACCATCTTCTAGTTTTACTAATGCTTCGTGGTTAAACGAATTAACTTGTGATAAATTTCGATCGATTTTTACAAGCGTTGAATCTGTGATGCCTGCAAGCTTTCGAATTTCCTCCGCAACAACCGCGAAACCTTTCCCATGCTCACCAGCACGAGCTGCTTCAATTGATGCGTTAAGTGCTAATAAATTCGTTTGATTTGTAATTTTCTGAATATCATGCGCGAAATCATTTGTTTCAGCAATTGTTTGAGATAATGCATTGAAGGTATCATTTAATTGGCTAAAGAACAGCGTAAATGAATCGATTTCGGTTTTCATATCATTCATTGCTTTCGCACCATCTGCAGCACTTACACTTGCATTCTCTGCCTCTTGAACAATGGACGATAATTGATCAATCATTTTTGCGATTTGCACAGTTGTGGCATCCGTACTATTAACGATTTCGTGTACGTGATCGGATTGACGGTGAGCGCCAATACTTACTTCATTAACGCTTTCAAGCATTTGTGTTTGCGAAGTAGTCGCTTCATTTGTATTTTTAGTAATAAGCTCCAGCTTTGATGTAATCGTTTGGATCGCTACTTCTAGCTTAGCGTGGAGTGCCTGTTCATTTGACGCTTTCTCATGGGATTCAATCATTAAATTCTCAAGGTTACCAAGCATATTTTTATTTTGACGAACTTGAAGGAAAATTGCTAAAGCCATAAGTGAGCCAGTTACAATGACGTTTACTGGTTCTATTGCAATGCCTGTCGTATCTAATAAGAAATTGAATGCCAAGCCAATCATAGAGCCAACGAAACCAGTTAAAATGATGCTGACTTTATTATGAACTGAGGCAAGAACTAGCACAAAGAAGCTGAGTACGATTGTTGCTAATGTAACATGGAAAGAAACGATACAGCCATAAACCGTAATAACACCACTTACAATGACGAAATAAGGAAATGCTACTTGCAACTTTTCAACTTCGCGCTGAATTATGTAAAAGGCAAATGTAACGCAAGCTGGAAGAAGTAAAGATAGGGCTAATCCAATCGGTCGGTCCTGGAAGAACTGTGCAAGTCCACCTAAGCTCGCTGCGATTCCATAAACAACCATTAAAATAGTATTTTTTTCAATTAAATCTTTCTTCTTTAAAAATGCTATATTCATGCCAAATCCCCCTGTTATAAAAAGTGTAATGTTTGTTATTATCTAAAAAAATACATATTTCTTTCATTTATACAATATTTTTGGTAATTTGTCATTAAATATAATGTATCTAATTGGTAGGGTGACGGGACGCGATTATATCGATATAGTATTATCTATATGAGATGGAGTTGAAGAATGATGGGAATTTTAGAGTTAGAATACAAAGCATTAAATTTAATGGATCAAGTATGTACAGTTGAGGTGGCTTTTGATCCCGACAATGTAACGATTCATATTTTTGACCTCGAACAAGCGGTTTATCCAATGTATCAATTTTCAAACGCGACATTTGTAGTGAATGACGAGTTTCCTAAAATGGAAAAATTACTATTAGAAAAACAGTTTTTTACTTTTAAAAATAATGATAAAGAAAATGAGTGGGAACGTACATTGCGTTGGATATTTTATTCACCGGAAAAAGCAATCCAAGTATTAATAGGAAATTCAATTTATAGCGAACAGTTAAACTTTGGTGGACATAATGTAGTACTGTATGAAAAATACTGCAGCCGATTGAAAGGAAGTTAACAGTTTTATTTATTAAAAGCTAGCTAAGGTATAAGAAAAACGAAAAAATCTGCAAAAAGTTAAATTTCATAAAAAATAAGTTGTTTTTTTACTCGATTTTACCATTTTATGTTATAAACCTTAATTTTTGTTATATTGAGGTAGAGTAGAATAATATATTAGGTTGAAGAGGTGGATAAATGACAATTAAAATTACGAATGGTATTTTAAATCTAGCGGAATTACAGCAAAAAACAGATCAGGCGGTGTTTGATTATATTGATTCAAAGCCAAACTGGGAAAAGGCACATACAATTTTAGATGACCTTTTAGAAGGAACGACAAAGTACTTTATTGAATATGTAAAGAAGAATGATGATCAATTACCAAAAGTTTCATCATACTGGGTTCTATTTATAGAAATAAATGCAAAATTAATTTACTTTGCGACCCTTGCATTAAAAAATTGCACCCAAAAGTCAAAAAGTATCACGAATGACCTGTTAGCAAATAGATTTGAAATTGCCTCAAAATGTCTTACTAATATCGAATTAGAAGAGAGTGAATTGTTTTTACAAGAAATAAAATTGAGTTTTGAATTAGTGGCTGTAGATACAATCTTTGAAGGTATGAAAGCACGTACAGTTGAAGATTGTTTAAATGAATTTTATGAGTTCGCAAAAGTATATTAACGGTTCTTAAGTGGATAGGTAGGTACAACGATGTTGCTCACGAATAATTGGCAAATTAAAAAGACATATATACACGTGTTTAAGAGCACGTTCATATGTCTTTTTTTTATTTATGACTAAAATTAGTGGGTCGGCAGGGGTTAGGATTCATTCGAGAAGTTTTTAAGTCTATCGTAAATCGCTGCCATCCGTTTTTCTTCGCCAGCAATTACGGGTTTATAAAATTCCGATCCAACTAAGGAATCCGGTAAATATTGTTGCTTTACCCAACCCCCAAAAGTACCGATTGGGGTGTTATGAGGGTAAACATAACCGCCATGGCCAAGTACGGCTGCGCCTGCGTAATGTGTATCTTTTAAATGGTTTGGAATGGGTTCTGTCTGACCTTGAGAAATAGTAGCGATTGCTGCATCAAGAGCTTTATAGGCCGAATTTGATTTATCACTCAAGCACATTTCTACTACTGCTGTAGCTAAAGGGATGCGTGCTTCCGGCATGCCTAATTTTACGGCCGCTTCTGTGGCAGCATATACATGTGCACCTACAGCTGGATTAGCAAGTCCAACATCCTCATACGCCATGACAAGTAAGCGGCGACATACCGAAATTAAATCACCACTCTCTAATAAATGAGCTAAATAATAAAGTGCAGCGTTTGTATCACTTCCGCGTACTGATTTTTGAAGGGCTGACAATAAATTATAGAAGTGTGAACCACCTTTATCTCCGAAAACACCAATCCGTTTTGCTAGAGCCTCTATTGCAATGTCGCTAAAAATTGTTACGCCATTTTTTTCGTCTGATGCGTAATAAACCGATTCAAGTAGAGTCAATGCTTTTCTAGCATCGCCATTACTTGCTTCAGCAAGCGCTGTAATTTGCGCTTCGGAAACATCAATATCTAAGTTACCAAGTCCACGTGCTTTATCCTTTAATCCACGCATTAGTAACTCAATAATATCTTCTGTAGAAAGCCGTTCAAGCTGCAAAATTTCCCCGCAACGTGAACGAATTGCAGGGTTCACATCATGAAATGGATTGGCGGTTGTAGCACCGATTAATACGATGGAGCCATTTTCGACATATGGTAGTAGAGTATCCTGTTGTAATTTATTGAAGCGATGTATCTCATCTAAAAAGAGGAGAACTTTTCCACTCATACGTGCGTCCATTACGACTTGATCAATATCCTTCTTCCCTGCCTGCGTTGCATTAAGCGCGAAGTAAGGGAGTTTTGATGAACCTGCAATAGCGTTAGCAATCGAAGTTTTTCCAACGCCGGGTGGTCCATATAATAGCATTGATGGTACATGCCCATTTTCAATCATTTTATAGAGCGGCGTATTTATGCCGATAATCTCTTTTTGACCCACAATATCAGTTAAAGTTTGTGGGCGCATTTTGTAGGCTAAAGGTTCATTTTGCATGTCGGCAGTTCCTCCAAACATTCTCAAATTTCGTATCTTTTCTTCTATAATAGAGTATTTACACCTTGAATAAAAGGAGTTGTGTTATACTAAGTGTATAAGATTGACTAGACTAATTGAGGTGTTATAATGAAAATTTCTACTAAGGGTCGTTACGGATTAACGATTATGATTGAACTAGCGAAACACTACGGTGAAGGACCGATTCCGCTGCGCCAAATTGCGGCAGAAAAAGACCTTTCAGAGGCTTATTTAGAGCAGTTAGTATCGCCTCTACGGAATGCAGGGTTGGTGAAAAGCGTACGTGGTGCATACGGTGGATATATGCTAGCTGATTTACCGGTAAATATTTCAGCAGCAGATGTTATTCGTGTCTTAGAAGGACCGATTCAGCCAGTAGAAGGTATTGAAAATGAGGAAGCACCACAGCGTGAGCTATGGATGCGCATTCGTGATGCAGTTAAAAATGTATTAGATACAACGTCATTAGACGATTTAGCAAAACATACAGGCGATAAGTCAGATGATGGGTACATGTTCTATATTTAAGTGTACGTTTAAAGGAGTTAATGAACACAATGAATACAATTTATCTTGACCATGCTGCAACATCACCGGTAGCGCCAGAAGTCGTGAAGGAAATGATGCTAGCAATGGAGCAAGTATATGGAAATGCATCAAGCATTCATGCTCCTGGTCGTGAAGCGAGAAAGCAATTGGATGCAGCGCGCCTTCAATTAGCTAGGACGATTCATGCTAATCAAAATGAAATTATTTTAATGAGCGGTGGAACAGAGGCAGATAACACGGCCATATTTGGTACGGCTTATGCACGCCATTCAGAGGGTAAACATATAATTACGACTCAAATTGAGCATCATGCAGTATTGCATGCATGTGAAAAGTTGGAGCGCGAGGGCTTTGAAGTAACCTATCTTCCGGTTGATACTAAAGGACAGGTTTCTGTAGATGCTATCAAGGCTGCTTTACGTGAGGACACGATTTTAGTGACAATTATGTATGGCAATAATGAAGTTGGCACAATTCAACCTATTTTGGAAATTGGAGAACTTTTAAAAGACCACAATGCTACATTCCATACGGATGCGGTACAGGCTTTTGGTGTGATTGAGCTTGATGTACAGCGATTACATGTTGATTTATTAAGCGTTTCTGCGCATAAAATTAACGGTCCAAAAGGGATTGGATTCCTCTATGTGAAACAGGGCACGAAGCTTGGCACGATGATTTTTGGTGGTTCGCAAGAGAAAAAGCGCCGTGCAGGTACGGAAAATATTCCAGCTGCTTTAGGTTTTGCGAAGGCTGCGACAATAGCAACTGAAACACGTTTGCAAAAAGTAGAACGTTATAATGGTTTTAAGCAGCTTTTAATCGGACAATTTATTGAGTCGGGTATTGATTTTAAAGTGAATGGGCATCAACACGATGTACTTCCGCATGTCCTAAACGTAACGTTTAAGGGGACAGATGTGGAATCTTTTTTAATTAATTTAGATATGGCCGGTGTTTATGTATCAAGTGGATCAGCTTGTACGGCGGGTTCGATTGATCCATCACATGTACTAGTTGCCATGTTTGGGAAAGCTGCGCCTGAGCTACGTAGTTCTATTCGCTTTAGCTTCGGCCAAGGCTTAACAGATGAACTTATTGTTGAAGCGGGTCAAAGAACGGTAGAAATTATTAAACGATTAGTGAAATAAAATAAGTAAATGCCTCGCGCCTTTTACGCGATCGGATTTATAAATTGAAAAGGTGAATAATTATGATCGAAACAAGAGATCCATCACAAATTCGCGTTGTGGTTGGAATGAGCGGAGGTGTCGATTCATCAGTTGCTGCGCATTTATTAAAAGAGCAGGGCTATGATGTGATCGGGATCTTTATGAAAAACTGGGATGACACGGATGAATTTGGCGTATGTACAGCAACAGAGGATTACGAAGATGTAATCGCAGTGTGTAACCAAATCGGCATCCCGTACTATGCAGTTAACTTTGAACAACAATATTGGGATAAGGTGTTCTCTTATTTCCTAGAGGAATATAAAGCAGGACGTACACCAAATCCAGATGTAATGTGTAATAAAGAAATAAAATTCAAGGCATTCCTTGAACATGCAATGAACCTAGGTGCGGATTATTTAGCGACAGGTCACTATGCTCGTGTTGAACAACGTGACGATGAAACATTCATGTTGCGCGGCGTTGATAATAACAAGGATCAAACTTACTTCCTAAATCAATTATCACAAGACCAATTAAAGCATGTCATGTTCCCGATCGGCCATTTACCAAAGCCGGAAGTACGTAAAATTGCAGAAGCAGCAGAACTTGCGACAGCGAAGAAAAAGGATTCAACAGGGATTTGCTTCATTGGTGAACGTAATTTTAAGGAGTTTTTAAGTAAATTCTTACCAGCCCAACCAGGAAGAATGGAAACATTTGATGGTGAAGTAAAGGGCAAGCATGACGGGTTAATGTATTACACATTAGGCCAACGTCATGGTCTGGGTATTGGTGGCGACGGCGAGCCTTGGTTTGTGCTTGGGAAAGATCTTGAACGTAATGTTTTATATGTTGGACAAGGGTTCCATCATGAGAAGCTCTATTCAACATCTTTGTCGGCAGTTCAAATGAGCTTTTGTTCAAATGAGCCCAAACCAGTGAAATTTAGCTGCACTGCTAAATTCCGTTACCGTCAGGAAGATTCACCAGTTGAGGTGGAAATGCGTGAAGATGGAACAGCTCTTATTACATTTGCTGAGCCACAGCGCGCGATTACGCCAGGACAAGCGGTCGTGTTATATGACGGTGAAGTTTGCCTAGGTGGCGGTACGATTGATGAAGTATTTAAAGATGAAGTTAAATTAACATATGTAGGTTAAAAACAAGGGTGGGGCGCTTCTAACTTAGAAGCGTCGATCTTTTTATGTATAGAGGTGGAAAGAATGACAATCGACTATAATGAACTAGGTATTAAAGCCTTCCAAGAAAAACGCTATGAGGATGCAGCGCAAGCCTTCACAAATGCGATTGAAGTAGATCCAGAAAATGCGGTTGGCTATGTTAATTTCGGTAATTTATTAGCGGCAATGAATGATTTAGAACGTGCAGAACGCTTCTTTCAAAAGGCGATTACAGTTGAAGAGGGTGCTGCGACAGCATATTACGGCTTAGCAAACCTATACTACAACAGTGATCGTTTTACAGAGGCAGCAAAGCTTTATCAAAAATCAATCGACCACGGCATTGAAGGGGCAGATGCTTACTTTATGCTTGCGAAATGCTTCGAGCGTGAAGAACAATTTAAATTAGCATTACCATTTATGCAACGTGCGGCAGAGCTTGCTCCGAATGACTTGCAAATTCGACTTTCTTACGGGATTTTAATGTGCTCGTTAGAAATGTTTGAGTATGCTGAAAAAGAGCTGAAGTTTGTCATTGATGAAGATTGGAATAATGCAGACGCGCATTATAATTTAGGGGTTTTATACGCAGTTTCAACGCAAGACACCGACATTGCGCTATATCACTTAAAACAGGCGTTCACATTACAGCCTGAGTTCGATCAAGCGCGTTATATTCACGACATGATTTTACAACGCAATAACTAGGCTACTTGCCTTGAATTAAAAAAATGCTATTCAGCTCTTTTTATGAGATGGATAGCATTTTTGCATAATTAGCGATTATTCTACTTCTACTAAAGCTTCAAGTTTATAGCGTGCGTTGAATTCACTTAAGAAAATTTCTAAATCAATATTCGTGATGATAAAGGGCTCTTTTTCATAATCTTGCAGAAGGCTACACGTAGCTTTTAGTGATTTAGAAAACTCAAGTAGCATCATTTCGTTTTCTAGCATTACTTTAATTTCTTGTGATTCATCATGTAAATTAATGCGGAAGTATTTTCCGTCGATAATACGCTCTAAATTTGTGGTTTTAAATGGAAAGATGGTATTTTTATAAATAATATTCATTGATTTTATCCTTTCTGACAATAGCGTACTGCTTCGTCGTAAGAAAAATCCCCGCCGAAAAGTGAAAGTGCGCTTCCAATTGTTATATGTAATTTTCCGTCACTTAATTCTTCAAAAAGCTTTAAATCCTCAAGGGAACGAACGCCACCTGCATATGTTGTGGGAATTGAAGTCCATGCAGCCAAATCACGAATTAAATCTGTTTGCATGCCGCCTTTTTTTCCTTCTACGTCAACAGCGTGGATTAATAGCTCATCACAATAGTTTTCAATCATTTGAATCGATTTTTTATTGACAATAAATGAACTCCATTTCGTCCACTTATCTGTTACAACATACCATTCGCCATCTTTTTTACGGCAGCTTAAATCAATGACGATATGTTTCTTACCAACAGCCTTAACTAATTGCTCAAGACGCGTTAAATCAAATTGCCCATCATGAAAAATATAAGAAGTGACAATAACGTGCGATGCGCCTAAATCAATATAATAGGGTGCGTTGTCAGCGTTGATTCCGCCGCCGATTTGTAAACCGTTCGGATAGGCTTGTAATGCTTGCTCTGCAGCGAGCTCATTACCTGCGCCAAGCATAATGACGTGACCACCTGTTAAATGGTCGCGCTTAAAAAGTTTTGCAAAGTATCCGGCCTCTTCAGTTGCCACGAAGTTTTCGATTACGTCCCGATGCTCATAGCCGAGGGTACTTCCGACAATTTGTTTTACTTTTCCAGCATGCAAATCAATGCAAGGTCTAAACTGCATATCTCTCAAGTCCTTCCAAGTTGTGTAATAAAAATTATCATACCATGTTCTCTTCATTTTACCCACCATCATTTTAGCCGCGTGGGACAAGTGAACGTAAGTATGATAAAATATGGCTTATTCAGTAGTAGAAAGGAGCGATTGTGATGCCGCATAATCCTGGTTTATTTGAGCTTAATAAATTATTTATTGTTGGCCGTCCAATCGTGTCGATATTTCATAATGAAGTAAATATGTACTCGATTGTACGTGTAAAAATACATGAAACAAATCTTCAATACGAAGAAAAGGAAATTATCGTTGTTGGCTATTTTCCGAAATTACATGATGAGGACACGTATCGATTTACAGGTATGACGAAATCGCATCCGAAATACGGCATACAATTTCAAATTGAAACATTTGAAAAAATCGTTCCTGCAACAGAACAGGGGATTGTTCATTATCTATCAAGCGATTTATTCCCTGGAGTAGGAAAGAAAACGGCAGAGACAATAGTAGAAAAGCTAGGTGTTGATGCGTTAACGCTCATTTTAAATGACCCGAATGCGCTCGATGCAGTGCCAAGACTAGCTACAGAAAAAAAGCTAGCGATTAGACAAGCTATAGAGGAAAATTTAGGTCTGGACCGCATCATGATTCATTTGAATGGATGGGGATTTGGTCCGCAACTTGGAATGAAAATTTATCAAATGTATCGTGAGGAAACGGTTGAAAGGTTAACTGAAAATCCATATCGCTTAATTGAGGATGTGGAGGGCGTTGGCTTTGGGCGAGCAGATGAATTAGGCGAGAAATTAGGTATGGTTGGCAATCATCCAGACCGTATTAAAGCAGCTATTTTTCATGTACTTACAAATGCTTCTCTATCAGAAGGTCATGTGTACGTTGAGGCAGAGCAAATTTTACCGCATGTAAAGCAAATACTTGAACAGAGCCAACGTATTGAAATTCCATTCGACGCTATATCACAAGCATGTATTGATATGCGAAATGAAGGGAAAATTTGTGGAGAAGAAATGCGACTTTACTTACCATCACTTTATTTTAGTGAGGTAGGGATCGCGTCAAAGATTCTGCAATTACGTGAAAAAAATAAAGATAGCCAAAGCTTTTCGTCGGATGAAATACGCAAGGCGATAGGTGAAGCAGAAGAGCGACTGAGCGTAGAGTATGCAACAACGCAGGCACAAGCAATTGAATCGGCTTTAAACAGTGCGGTAATGATTTTAACGGGTGGCCCTGGTACAGGGAAAACAACGGTAATTAAAGGGCTCGTTGAAGTGTATTCAGAGTTACATGGTTTATCATTAGATCCACTTTATTATGCTAAAAAAGAAGAAGCATTTCCGATTGTGCTTGCCGCTCCAACTGGACGTGCTGCAAAGCGTTTGGCTGAGTCAACAGGATTACCTGCAATGACGATTCATAGATTGCTGGGCTTTACTGGTCAAGAAAAGGGTAAAGATGAGGAAAATGCGCGCGAAGTGGAAGGGAAGCTAATTATTATCGATGAAATGTCGATGGTGGACACGTGGCTTGCACATCAGCTTCTAAAAAGTTTGAATGATGATGTACAAGTTGTTTTTGTTGGCGATCAGGATCAGCTACCTCCAGTCGGTCCGGGTCAAGTACTGAAGGATCTATTGGCATCTAAGCAAATACCTATCGTTGAGCTGACTGATGTTTACCGACAAGCGGAGGGCTCAACGATCATTGAAATTGCGCATCAAATTAAAAAGGGTATCGTTCCGGCAACGTTAACGGATCGTACAGCAGATCGTTCATTTATTAAAGCATCTGGCGATCAAGTAGCTAATGTTGTGACTCAGGTCGTAAAAGGTGCGTTGGCAAAGGGGCAATCAGTCCGTGATGTGCAGGTACTAGCTCCGATGTATAAAGGACCAGCAGGGATTGATGCGTTAAATAAGAAAATACAAGAGCTTGTTAATCCAAATGATGGTTCGCGTAAAGAAATCGTTTTTATGGATACGATATACAGAATCGGTGATAAAGTACTTCAACTCGTGAATCAACCGGATAAAAATGTATTCAACGGTGATATGGGTGAAGTGATTTCTATTTTAAAAGCGAAGGAAACGATTGAAAAGCAGGATTTATTAATTGTTTCTTATGATGGTATTGAAGTGGAATATCAGCGTAGTGATTTAAATCAAATTACATTAGCCTACTGTTGCTCTATTCATAAATCCCAAGGTTCCGAATTTCAGACGGTTATTATGCCGGTAGTGCGTGGCTATTCGAAAATGCTTCGCCGTAACTTACTATATACAGGGATTACACGTGCAAAAAGTTTCTTGATTTTATGTGGAGAGCCAGATGTTTTGGCAAATGGACTAGCGAAGACAGATGATCTTATGCGTTTGACGAGCTTAAAGGTTCGATTAAATTCGGCCGAAGCCATTACTCAACTTCCTGTTAAAAATGTACTTCCTAATGAAACTAAACAAGAAAATAAAAAAGAGCCAAAAGAACAACCGAAAGAACTATACAATGTAGTTCAGGAGCAATTGTTCGTGAGTGGAGATACGGCTTCTATGCCATTTTTAGACGCAAAGACTGCTATTCAAATTCATCCCATGATAGGAATGGAAAATGTTACACCTTATCAATTTCTAAACGAAAAATAAAAGTAAAAATGTGTGAAATAAAGCGTTATTCATTGATTAAAAATGAATAACGCTTTTGATTTGGAGCAATATAAAGAAACGGAATTACTAGTTGAAATTTTTGATAAATAAGAAAAATCTTTTTTTAAAGTATTTACCTTACGCTGTGATAACATATATCAATCATCAGACATTTGAAGTCGAATGTCATTAGTTGTAAACCTTTATGAAAAGGTTTTCATAAACATAGTGGGAGTGAAATTATGAATATTCTTTGGGGCATCATCGGAATTACAGTCGTATTAGGTATTGCTTTCGCATTTTCAACAAATCGTAAAGCGGTTAACTGGCGAACGGTTCTTGGAGGTTTAGCAATTCAGCTATTATTTGCATTTATTGTATTGAAATGGGAAGTTGGTCGTGAAGCATTAAAGATGCTTTCGGATGGCGTTCAAAATCTAATTGGCTATGCAAATGAAGGGATTGTCTTCGTTTTTGGTGGATTAGTAGGAAATGATAATGTTGGCTTTATTTTTGCAATTAGCGTATTAACGATCATTATTTTCTTCTCTGCATTAATTTCTGCTTTATATTATTTAGGAATTATGCAATTTGTCATAAAATTAATCGGTGGATTTTTATCAAAGCTTCTTGGTACGAGTAAAGCAGAATCTGTTAACGCAGCTGCCAATATTTTCGTTGGCCAAACAGAAGCTCCGTTAGTTATTCGTCCATTCTTAAATAAAATGACGAAATCAGAAATGTTTGCAGTAATGACTGGTGGTTTAGCATCGGTGTCAGGTTCGGTATTAGCTGGTTATGCACTATTAGGTGTACCACTTGAGTATTTATTAGCAGCAAGCTTCATGGCTGCTCCAGCAGGTTTAATTTTAGCTAAACTAATGATCCCAGAGACAGAAAAAGTTGATGAGTCAAATTTTGTGATGGAAAAAGATACAGACTCAGCTAACGTAATTGATGCAGCAGCTAAAGGTGCTTCTGATGGTATGAAGTTAGCAGTAAACGTGGGTGCGATGTTACTTGCATTTATCGCTTTAATCGCATTAATTAATGGTCTTTTAGGTGGTATTGGTGGTTGGTTTGGTCTTGAAAATATAACGCTTGAAAACATCTTAGGTTATGTGTTTGCACCACTTGCATTTGTAATTGGTGTTCCATGGGCAGAGGCTGTACAAGCAGGTTCTTTCATCGGTCAAAAATTAGTATTAAACGAGTTCGTTGCATACTCAAACTTTGGTCCGATTATTGAAACGTTCACACCAAAAACAGCAATCATTATTTCTTTTGCACTATGTGGTTTTGCAAACTTAAGTTCAATGGCGATTTTAATTGGTGGATTAGGTTCAATGGCACCAGGTAAACGTCCTATGATTGCGAAGTTAGCTATAAAAGCAGTAATTGCGGGTACGCTAGCATCTTTACTAAGTGCAGCAATCGCAGGTATGTTCTTGTAATATACAAGAAGTGAAGAGCATTTGATTGAAAAACAATAAAAGTAGGGGTCTCGAGAAATCGGGCGCCTACTTTTTTATCGTTTATCTGAATAATGAGATTACAGATTTTCGGGGGAAAATAACTTTGTTAGATAAATAACATTGACACATATGCGTTCCTTTTTTATAATGAAAGGTAGAATAAAAACAAATCGATGATGGAAAAAGTAAAGTATCGAATGTGTATAGAAAGAGATTTCCTAGGCTGAAAAAATCTCCGCAAAAAATACTTGAAAGCTACTCCAGAGAACAGCTAATCCCTGTCGTTCACTTACGTTACAAGTGCTGAGATATAAATTGCAGCTGCATTTTATAAATTAGGGTGGTACCGCGAGATAACAGTCTTCGTCCCTTACTAGGGATGGAGGCTTTTTTGTGTCTTACGGGGGCATAATATCATCGAAAACGTATTAAAAATTAGGAGGAAATTACACATGAAAGCAACAGATATTCGTAGTCTTTACCTTGAATTCTTTAAAGAAAAAAATCACCACCACGAACCATCAGCACCACTTGTACCGATTAATGATCCGTCATTATTATGGATTAACTCTGGTGTAGCGACATTAAAACCATATTTCGATGGTCGTATTATTCCAGACAACCCACGTATCACGAACGCGCAAAAATCAATTCGTACAAACGACATTGAAAACGTGGGTAAGACTGCGCGTCACCATACATTCTTTGAAATGTTAGGGAACTTCTCGATCGGTGATTACTTCAAAAAAGAAGCAATCCACTACGCATGGGAATTTTTAACGGATAAAAAGTGGATGGGCTTTGATCCTGAGCTTTTATCAATTACAGTGCATCCAGAAGATCATGAAGCATATGATGTGTGGTTTAACGAAATCGGTATTCCTGAAGAACGTTTAATCCGTCTAGAAGGAAACTTCTGGGACATCGGTGAAGGTCCATCTGGTCCAAACTCAGAAATTTTCTATGACCGTGGTGAAGCGTACGGATTTGGCGCGCCTGCTGAAGAAATGTACACAGGTGGCGAAAATGAACGTTACCTAGAAATTTGGAACTTAGTGTTCTCTCAATTCAATCACAATCCGGATGGTACTTATACGCCACTTCCAAAGCAGAACATCGATACAGGAATGGGCTTTGAGCGTATTGTATCTGTTGTGCAAAATGTACCTACAAACTTCGATACAGATCTTTTCATGCCAATTATTGAAAAAGTGGAAGAGTATGCAAATCGTAAATATAAACGTCCGGGTGAAGTAGATTTACAAGAAATTTTTGGTTCAACTGAAGATATAAATACGCCATTCAAAGTAATTGCTGACCATATACGTACAGTAGCATTTGCAATCGGTGACGGCGCACTACCATCAAATGAAGGTCGCGGCTACGTTTTACGTCGTTTATTACGTCGTGCAGTGCGTTATGCAAAACAAATCGGCATCGAAAAACCATTTATGTTCGAATTAGTGCCTACTGTCGGTGCAATTATGGAAGACTTCTACCCTGAAGTAACAGCGAAAACGGAATTCATCCAACGTGTAATTAAAAATGAAGAAGTTCGTTTCCATGAAACACTTGATGGCGGTTTAGCAATTTTCAATGATGTAGTAGAAGCGCAAAAAGCAAAAGGTGAAACGGTAATTCCGGGAGCTGATGCGTTCAAATTATACGATACATTCGGTTTCCCAATCGAATTAACGGAAGAGTATGCGGAAGAAGTAGGCATGACAGTTGATCAAGCTGGCTTTGATGCGTCAATGGGAGCTCAACGTGAGCGTGCTCGTAATGCGCGTGCGGATGTTGATTCAATGCAAGTTCAAAACGAAGTATTAACAAACTTAAAAGCAACTTCTAAATTTGTGGGCTTCGAAACATTAACAGTGGCTACTAAAGTGGCATCAATTGTTGTAGATGGTCAAGAGTCTTCGGTTGCTTCTGAAGGTCAAGAAGCACTAGTAATCCTTTCTGAAACGCCATTCTACGCAGAAATGGGTGGTCAAATTGCTGACCATGGTTACATTTCTAATGACCGCTTCACAGCATTCGTGAAAGACGTGCAAAAAGCGCCAAATGGTCAACCGCTACACACAGTAGTTATTGAATCAGGTGAAATGAATGTGAATGATGAAGTAACAGCTGCTGTAAACCGTGAAGAGCGTAACTTAATTATTAAAAACCATACAGCGACACACTTAATGCAACGTGCGCTAAAAGATGTATTGGGCGATCATGTCAATCAAGCGGGTTCTTACGTTGGTCCAGACCGTTTACGTTTTGACTTCTCACACTTCGGTCAAGTGACAAAAGAAGAGCTAGCGCAAATTGAATTAGCAGTAAATGAAAAAATCTGGGAAGATATCGAAGTTGTTATTCAAGAAATGGCAATCGATGAAGCAAAAGCGATGGGTGCAATGGCATTATTCGGTGAAAAATACGGAGATGTTGTACGTGTTGTAGCTGTTGGAGATTACTCAATTGAATTATGTGGTGGTATTCACGTAACACGCTCATCAGAAATCGGCTTCTTCAAAATCGTTTCTGAAGGTGGTATTGGAGCAGGAACACGTCGTATCGAGGCTGTAACAGGTAAGGGCGCATACCTTGCTGCGAAAGAAGAGGAAGCGGTACTAGTTGAAGCTGCGGCTCAGTTCAAAGCGAATCCGAAAGACCTAGTGGCACGTGTGACTTCATTGCAAGTGGATTATAAAGAATTACAACGTGAAAATGACTCATTATCACAAAAAATTGCTAACGCTCAAGCAGGCGCAGTTTTAGATGCAGCACAAAAAATTGGCGATGTAACGGTATTATCTACACGCGTTGATGCCAAGGATAATAATCAACTTCGTCAAATGATGGATGATTTAAAAGAAAAAATGTCAGCAGCAGTAATCGTACTTGGTGCAGTAGATGGCGATAAGGTAATGCTGTGTGCTGGTGTGACAAAAGACATCATCGGCGGTAGCTACCATGCAGGTAATATCGTGAAAATGGTAGCAGAAGCATGTGATGGTAAAGGTGGCGGTCGTCCTGATATGGCAATGGCTGGAGCGAAAGACGGCTCAAAACTTGAAGTAGCGTTAAATTCTGTGTATGATTACGTTAAATCCATTTAATTAATAGGTTGAATCAGTTATACTAATAGAAATGGAGATGGGTGAATTTCCATCTCCTTATTCATGAAAGCGGGGTGCGGTCTTTGAGTTCGTTTGATCAAACGATGAAGTTTAGCTTTACAGATGAGTCAATGGAACAAGAGGTTAAGCAAGTTATGCTTAAGGTGTATGCTTCTTTAGAAGAGAAAGGGTACAATCCGACGAATCAAATTGTTGGATATTTACTTTCAGGTGACCCTGCATACATCCCACGCCACCAAGATGCAAGGAATTTAATTCGTAAACTCGAACGTGATGAAATTTTAGAGGAACTAGTTAAATTTTATATTAGAAAGAATACTGAGGCGAATGAATGAGAATAATGGGCTTAGACGTCGGCACACGTACTGTCGGCGTAGCAATAAGTGATGCACTTGGGTGGACTGCTCAAGGGATCGAAACGATTAAAGTGCATGAAGAGCTAGAAGAATTTGGAATAGAACGCATAAAAGAGCTTGTCAAAGAGTATGTTGTGACAGGGTTCGTCGTAGGCTATCCAAAAAATATGAATAATACGATTGGCCCGCGTGGTGAAGCTTCAGAGGCATATAAAAAGCTTCTTGAAGAAACATTCGGATTCCCAGTAACACTTTGGGATGAACGTCTTACAACAATGGCCGCCGAACGCGTGTTAATTGATGCGGACGTTAGCCGTAAAAAGCGTAAAGCTGTTATCGATAAAATGGCTGCTGTAATGATCCTGCAAGGGTATTTAGATAGTAAAAATTAATTTACACAAAGCACTAAAGGCGAGTAACAGCAGGTGCACAAAAGGAGAAATCCTTAATTTAATGAAGAGGTGATCTTGAATGACACAAGAACAACAAAACAATATTACAATCGTTGACGAAAATGGAAACGAACAACTTTGCGAAATTTTACACACTGTAGAATCAGAAGAGTTTGGTAAATCATACGTACTATATTCTTTAGTAGGTGCTGAAGAAGACGAAAATGGCGCAGTAGAAATTTTCGCATCATCTTTCACACCAGCTGAAAATGGTGAAGATGGCGAATTAGAGCCAATCGAAACTGAAGCTGAATGGGATTTCATCGAAGACGTTTTAAACGCTATCGAAGATGAAATGGGCGAAGAAGAATAATTTTTTATTCGAGCAGAGGGAGGCATTCGTGTCGCTCCTCTGCTTTCTATATCTAAGGGGGATTAAAATGAACGACAATGAACAAGTTTTTAAATTGCAAAATGAAGATGGCAGCGAGCAGCTTTGCCGAGTTGTTTTCACATTTGATTCGGAAGAACATTCATATGTTTTATTCACGATGATTGCTGAAAATGGTGAAGAAAATTCAGACGTATCGGCGCTTCGTTATGAAGTTGATGAAAACGGTGAAATGGCAGATTTCGAAAACCTAGAATCAGATGAAGAATGGGCAATGGTTGAAGAAGTGATGAATACATTGATCGATGAGTTTAGTGCGGATCAAAATAACTTTATTACGATTACAGATGAAAACGGTGAAGAAGTGATCTGTGAGATTTTCCATCGCTTTGAACTAGCTGAATTTGGTAAATCATACTTATTCTACGGCTATGCTGAAGTAGAAGGAGAGCATCAAGAAATTTTTGCTTCTGCTTATACTGCAGATGAAACAGGTGCTGTTGAAGATTTAATGCCAATCGAAACAGATGAAGAATGGGCGAAAATTGAAGCGGTACTATTAACGCTACAACAAGGTCATTAAGAAATCGAAATAGGTCGGCCACGTTGTTTCCAATGTGAAATTACATTTACTATGTAAGATATAGAAAACCTCGTAAAATGGTATGACTGAAGATAGATTTCCAGTCATACCATTTTTATTGTGTCTTATTGGGATTTCTTGTATTATATGAAAGAGATATAAGGGGGGAATCCCGTGGAAAATGATACAAAAAAGCAAATTATGTTTGATAAAATGAAAGAACGAAAAAAAGAAGTGAAAATAGTACGGAGAATTGTTTTAGTTGTCGCGATTATCATTTTTGCGATAATTGGTATTGGAGGATATAGTGCCTACAATTATGTTACTGGCGCAATGAAACCGCTTGATGAAAAAGCGACAAACGGAATTGAAGTTGAGATTCCGATGGGGTCAGGTATTACAACGATTTCTCGTATTCTTGAAGAGAATGGGATTATTAAAAATCAAAAGGTTTTTAAATATTATACGAAATTTAAAAATGAATCTAAATTTCAAGCGGGTAATTATACACTGACGCAAGCGATGACGTTTGATGAAATTATTGAAAGCTTGAAAACCGGGCGCGTTTATCGCCAACCTCTTTTCTCAATGACAATTCCAGAAGGTTTAACACTGGAAGAAATTGCGGACCGCGTAGCGGAAAATACAAATCATTCAGCTGAAGAATTCATGGAAACAGCCACGAGTGAGGCATTCATAACACAAATGATGTCTAAGTACCCGGTGCTTATTACGGAAGAAGTATTCGCTGAGAATATCCGTTATTCTTTAGAAGGCTATTTATATCCAGCAACGTACCCATTCTATGAAGAGAAACCATCAATAGCGACAATTATTGAAACAATGATAAAAGAAATGGATTCATTGGTCACGGATTACAGTGCTGCGCTTGTAGATATGGACATGACTGTGCATCAATTCTTAACTTTTGCTTCCCTTTTAGAGGAAGAGGCTACAGCGCAAACGGACCGAGAAACAATTGCGAGTGTCTTTAATAACCGTTTAAGTATTGGCATGCCACTGCAAACAGACCCAACTGTTTTATATGCGATTGGCTCTCATAAAGATCGTGTGCTTTATTCAGATTTGGAAATCGAAAATCCGTATAATACTTATAAAAATGTAGGGTTAACACCTGGCCCTATCTCAGGAGCAGGGAAATCATCGCTAGAGGCTACAATTAGTCCTTCCAAAACGGATTACCTATACTTCTTAGCGGATCCTACAGGTATGAATCACTTTGCAAAAACGTATGATGAACATTTGTCAAATATTGCTAAGTATTTACGCTAATTGTTGCTAGTGAAATGAGTTAAAATAGTAGAGTGAGCGTATTGATTTGCAAATACGCTCACTCTATTTTTGTGGAATCTATGTAATTATTAGGCGGATCTAAATATAGAATTAAAGAAAGTAAAGATTGTTCGCATTCTATCGCTATTCGTGCTATTATAAATTGTGATTTTTTGTCCTTATATATTTTAAATTGGTAGGCGCAAACATCGACGATTCGTCCTTTTGAGAGAATTAGATTACTATTTAAAATTCGCTAAGAGAGTGCGATATCTAGGCTCTTTATGGGTTTTAAATGACCATCCAATTTATAAAAAAAGCAAACAATTTCTCATGCATTATACAGTTTGAGAAATGTTTATTATGTTGATGGCGTCACAATAAAGCTGAGGGAGTTACTCATGGAATTATCAGATGCTTATATAGAATCTTTCATTCAAGAGAGAGAAGAATTACTTCTTGAGATGGAAGCTTTCGCGAAAGAACATCATGTGCCAATTATGCAATTATCTGGGATTGAAGCATTGAATCAGCTTCTACGAATTCAAAAGCCAACGTCTATTTTAGAAATAGGCACTGCGATTGGCTACTCTGCAATTCGTATGGCAACTGCTCTACCTAAGACGAAAATTGTAACAATCGAACGTGATAGAGAGCGTGTAGAATATGCGAAGCAGTTTATTGCACGTTCACAGGCTGCCAATCAAATAACGGTTATTGAAGGTGATGCGTTAGAAGTAGAGATCGAAGGTGAAGGATCTACTTTTGATGCTGTTTTTATTGATGCGGCTAAGGGCCAATATTTAAAGTTTTTTGAGAAATATTCACCATTAGTGCCGTCTGGCGGCGTTTTATACATTGATAATATGTATATGCATGGCCTTTCGGATTTAGACATTAAAGAAGTACCGAGAAGAAAACGGACGATGATTCGAAATTTAAAGCAATTTTCTGAGTGGATTATGCAGCATCCAGACTATACGTCTGCATTTTTCCCAATCGGCGATGGCTTATTAATTTGTTTGAAGAGGTGACCACGATGAAAAAACCAGAATTATTAGTAACGCCGCTTTCTGTTGATCATGTAAAAGATTTACTTGAAGCAGGTGCAGATGCATTTGTAATAGGTGAGCAAAAATTTGGTCTACGTTTAGCTGGAGATTTTTCCGTAGTCGAGGTTGAAGAAGCGACTGCTTTAATTCATGCTGCTGGTAAAAAAGTATATGTAGCGGTGAACGCGATCTTCCATAATGATCGTTTAGAAGCATTAGATATATATTTACAAGAAATGCAACGAATTGGCGTTGATGCATTACTATTTGGTGATCCAGCAGTAGTTGTAGCTGTGCGTGAATTAGGGATTACGATTCCATTACACTGGAGTGCTGAGACAATCGCGACAAACTGGTTCCAAGTAAATTATTGGGGATTGCGTGGTTCGAAGCGTACAGTTCTTGCACGTGAGCTTTCAGTTGATGAAGTACTTGAAATTAAAGAAAACACAAAGCATGAAATTGAAGTGCAAGTGCACGGTATGACATGTATGTTCCAATCAAAACGTTCACTATTAGGAAATTATTTCTTATACCGTGAAGAAGCGTTGGAAATTGAAAATCGTAAAGATAATAAAAATATGTTCTTACATGATAAAGAACGTAAAAATAAATACCCAATTTATGAAGATGTAAATGGTACGCATATTTTTTCTCCAACAGATATGTGTATTATCGAAGAATTAACAGAGCTTTTTGAAGCAGGTGTAGATTCATTCAAAATTGACGGTGTACTCCAATCATATGACTATGTTGTAACGGTGACAAACTTATATCGTCAAGCAATCGATGCATACTTCGATAATGGTGAAGATGCGTATGAAGATATAAAAGAAAGCCTATTTGAGCAAGTAGAAGCAATTCAACCGGCATTACGACCGTTAGATACAGGCTTCATCTTTAAAGAGACAGTCTACTAAGGGGGAGCAATTGTGGCATTACAATTAATTCAAAATGAAAAAATTCGTGAAGTCGTGAATGGCAGAACTGTTATCACGAAAAAACCTGAGTTACTTGCTCCAGCTGGTAACTTAGAAAAGCTAAAAGTAGCGGTACATTACGGTGCTGACGCAGTATTTATCGGTGGGCAAGAGTTCGGCTTACGTTCAAGTGCGGGTAACTTTACTATCGATCAAATGCGCGAAGGTGTCGAGTTCGCTCATAAGTACGGCGCGGTTATTTACGTAACAACAAATATTTTTGCGCATAATGAAAATATGGACGGTCTTGAAGAATACCTTCAAGCAATTGAAGGCGCTGGCGTTAAAGGGATTATCGTAGCGGATCCTTTAATTATTGAAACATGTAAAAAAGCGGCTCCTAAGTTAGAAATCCACTTATCAACACAGCAGTCTTTATCGAACTGGAAAGCTGTGAAGTATTGGAAGGACGAAGGTTTAGAACGTGTTGTACTTGCTCGTGAAGTTGGCGGCGAAGAAATGCGTAAAATGAAAGAGGAAGTAGACATAGAAATCGAAGCATTCGTGCACGGTGCAATGTGTATCGCTTACTCTGGTCGTTGTACATTATCAAACCATATGACCGCACGTGACTCAAATCGTGGTGGTTGTTGCCAATCTTGTCGTTGGGACTATGACCTTTACGAAGAAAAAGACGGCGAAGAAGTAGCTTTATTCAATGAAACGGACGCACCATTTGCAATGAGCCCGAAAGATTTAAAATTAATCGAATCAATACCTCACATGATTGAGTTAGGGATTGATTCATTAAAAGTGGAAGGCCGTATGAAATCAATTCATTACGTAGCAACTGTAATGTCTGTTTATCGTAAAGTAATTGATGCATATTGCGCAGACCCTGAAAATTTTGAAATTAAAAAAGAGTGGTTAGAAGAATTATCGCGATGTGCAAACCGTGATACTGATTCATCATTTTTTGAAGGTGAGCCAAGTTACAAACAGCAAATGTTTGGCACGCATTCACATAAATTAGAGTGGGATTTCGCAGGTTTTGTCATGGACTATGATGCAAAAACGCAAATGGTAACGATGGAACAGCGCAACAACTTTAAACCAGGCAATACAGTAGAGTTTTTCGGTCCTAACCTTGAAACATTCAAAATGACTGTTGGCCAAATATGGGATGAGAAGGGTGCTGAGCTAGATGTAGCCCGCCACCCATTACAAATTATAAAATTCAAAGTAGATCGCCCATTATCGAAATTCGATATGATGCGAAAGGAGACGAAGTAAATGACAAAGCGTCCAGTAGTCATCGGCATAGCTGGTGGTTCATGTTCAGGTAAAACAACGGTGACACGTGCCATTTATGATGTTTTCCGAGATCATTCTGTCGTAGTAATTGAACAGGATTATTATTACAAAGATCAGAGTCATATGACATATGAAGAGCGTCTTTCCACAAATTATGATCATCCGTTAGCATTTGATACGGATTTATTAATTGACAATGTGAAGGAATTACTAAAATATAACCCGATTGAAAAGCCAGTGTATGATTATGTAGCGCATACACGTGCGAAGGAAGTCATTCCTGTCCAGCCAAAAGATGTTATTATTATTGAGGGTATTCTAGTGTTAGAAGATAAACGTTTACGTGATTTAATGGATATTAAATTATTTGTGGATACAGATTCAGATTTACGTATTATTCGTCGTATTCAGCGTGATATTGAAGAGCGTGGCCGTACAGCGGATTCGGTAATTGATCAGTATTTAACAGCCGTGCGTCCAATGCATAATATGTTCATTGAACCGACGAAAAGATATGCAGATGTAATTATTCCAGAAGGTGGCGGAAATGAAGTTGCCATCGACTTAATGGTTACAAAAATTAAAACAATTCTTGAAACTGACTCTATTGTGTAATATGATGGGTAAGTATTTACAATATTTACATTATTAAAATGAGTGAATTGCTCATTATATAACACATTTCTAAATTCGGCCTTTAGTGTTTTGTATGTGCGCCATTCTATTTGCATAGAGTGGTTCATATGCTTTCATTAAATGCCGGGTTTTATACTATGTGTCGCATTTTTCTACATATAAAATGGAGTCGATTGCATAGAAGGTAGAGTCTTGTGTAAAATTTTATTATTATTTGTATATAATTAAGGAGTGAGTGCTTTGTCAATCGAAAAACAATTCCCAATGACGTTAGCTGGGAAAGCAAAATTAGAGGATGAATTAAACCAATTAAAAACTGTTAAGCGTCCTGAAGTAGTAGATCGTATTAAAGTAGCACGTTCTTTTGGAGACCTTTCTGAGAACTCTGAGTATGATTCGGCGAAAGAAGAGCAAGGATTTGTTGAAGGTCGTATTTCTGCGATTGAATCTATGCTAAACAATGCTGTAATCATTACAGAAGATGACACAAATTCAGCTGTATCTTTAGGGAAAACAGTAACATTTGTTGAAATTATTAACGGTAAAAAAGAGGACTTCAAAGAGTCTTACACAATCGTAGGTTCAGCAGAAGCGGATCCACTTGAAGGATTAATTTCGAATGATTCTCCTATCGCACGTGCATTAATGGGCTGCCAAGTAGAAGATCGCGTTAAATTATTAACTCCAGGCGGCGAGATGGAAGTTGAAATCTTAGAAATTAAATAAATTGGGTTGTTTTTAACCCGGTGTAAAAAATTGCTATCCATTATAAATGAATAGCAATTTTTTTTTCATATGAGCGTCTTTTTATTTCCATAAAATAGAACTACAAAATGGATAGCTGTGCTGATAAAATAGAGTTGAATGTTAGGAGGGGTTACGAATGGGACAGGAAGAGGAGTATTTAAAAAGACCGCAGAAAAATCGTCGTCGATCAACGAAGAAAAGTGGTGGAAACCACCTATTAAATGTGTTGATTATAGTGGTAGCACTGTTAATAGTGATTAGCTTAGTGTTAATAATTACAAATGATGATGTGAAAAATGAAATTAAAAATCCAAACCCTGCGGAACAATTACATGCATCTGAGGAAGCCGGTAGTGGGACAGATGAAGACCAAAGCGAACAAGAGGATTCTAGTGAGCAAGAGAATGTAAATGGTCATGAAGAGGAACAACAAAGTTCAGAGGCAACCGAAAATCAAACAGAGGCAGGTAAACAATCGATTACATACTATGAATCAACAGATCCTATTGTAACGCTTGCCTGGATTGACGCAGAATGGGCCCCGTATGCCACAGAACAGACAGGACCACACACGTCGAAATTTGATCGTGAACATATTGATTATCAAGAGAAGCTGAAGCTACTCTATCGTGATACTGGACTTACTGAGGGAACGAGTATTGTTTGGAATGTGAAAAATAGTGATGGAGATGCAATTGCAGTTATTTCATCAAATGACAAGCAAACAATTTACCGTTTATCGATGCAGTGGGTGGCAGACACAGGGTGGAAAACGTTGCTAATTGAACAGTTAAATTCATTAGAAGGTGCTTATTAGGATAGTATTCCTTGACGAATGCCGCGACATTGCTTATTTTAAGAGAAGTGGTTATTTGAATTGGAGGAAACAACATGAAAATCGCAGTAATTGGTGCAATGGAGCAAGAAGTAGAACTTCTTAGGGCAGCATTAGAAAATATAAAGACTGAAACAATAGCAAATAGTGAATATACAACAGGAACTTATGATGGTAAGGAAGTTGTATTGTTAAAAAGTGGAATTGGTAAAGTGAATGCCGCAATGTCTACAACAATTTTATTAGAAAAGTATCAACCAGATGTAGTTATTAATACCGGTTCAGCAGGTGGATTTGATGAGTCGCTTGAAGTAGGTGCGGTTGTAATTTCCGATGAAGTTCGTCATCATGATGTTGATGTAACGATTTTTGGCTATGAAGTGGGGCAAATGGCGGGTATGCCTGCTGCTTATCTTTCGGATCTAAAGTTAATGGAAATCGCGAAACAAGCGGTTCAAGAAGTTGGACAACATCAGTACGGTGTTGGGCTAATATGTTCTGGCGATGTATTTATGAATGACCCAGCGCGTGTAGCGACTGTTCGTGAGCACTTCCCAACAATGAAGGCTGTCGAAATGGAAGCTGCAGCAGTAGCGCAGGTTTGCTATCAATTTGGAACGCCATTCGTAGTTATTCGTGCGCTTTCTGATATTGCAGGTAAGGAATCGAATATTAGCTTTGATGAATTTTTGCCAACTGCAGCGAAACATTCAACTGAAATTGTGTTAAAAGCGATTACGAAACTATAATTCGTCGTAAATTCATACTTTCTGAAATTCCTGTGATGAATTTCACAGTTTGGAATTCTGCTACATGATAAGATAATTTCATAAATAGTTATCTTTCATAAGGGGAGGATTCAAAATGGTGTTTTTATTAGTTTCTATATTAGCGATTACAACGCTAGTAGGATTATTTATTTTTGCAGGACTTGAAGAAGATACAATTTAAATTGGAGGTGTGATTTTTGCTAATGGCAATAATCACACCTTTATTTTATAGTGTAAATGTGCTCGAAGAATCGTTATTTTGCATGTCCTCTGCAAGTTGAAATTGCTGATAAAGCTTAATAAGTGCCCTTTTTTCAATGCGTGATACATAGCTCCTAGAAATCGTTAATTTTTTAGCGATTTCTTTTTGGGTGTGGGGATTTTGGTTGAAGAGACCGAAACGGTACATAATAATTTCTAATTCACGTTCATCAAGAACTTCTAAATTGTCATAAAGCTTTTTTAATAAGTCTTTATCTTCAATTTGCTCTAGGGCGGATTTTTCGTCGAGTTGTAATAAATCACGAATCATTAAAGATTGCCCCTCGCGATCAACACCGATCGGCTCAAATAATGAAATATCTCGTTGTACCTTTTTTTGAGCACGCAAATGCATTAAAATTTCATTCTCGATACAACGTGCGGCGTATGTGGCGAGTTTTGTCTTTTTGTCGGGGGTATAGCTACTGATGGCTTTTATTAAGCCAATCGTACCTATGGAAATATAGTCGTCGATTTGCTCGTGTGAAGGATGGAATTTTTTGATTACATGTGCGACAAGCCTCATGTTCCGTTCGATTAATGTAATACGAGCGGCCTCATCACCTTGTAAATATTTGCCAATGACGATTTTTTCTTCTTCAGGGGAGAGTGGTTTGAAAAAACTTTGCCCTTTTAAATAGCCGAGAAATGAGGGGAAATCAAGCCAGACATGTAGTAATGCCCATACAATGGAACTCAAAAGCAGACTTCCTTTCTTTTTAGCAGAATATGTCGAAGAAAGGAAAACTATGATACTTAGGTGATATTTAGTGTGGCAGTATTTTTAGTAAATGAAAAAGCTAACAGTCCATCGGGGACTGTTAGCTTCTATAGCTTATACTTTTTTTAATGTAAATGTACTCACCATTAAAATGGCTAAAATAGGTACTAAAAACATATAAAATACTGGTGAAAGGCCGTTCGTGAACAGTGCCATAAATGTAACGAGCGTTCCGGCTGCCGTAATAGGTAGGCCGACGAAGTATCCTGTTGAATCCATTACATTAAAGCGTGCTAAACGTAGAGCACCACATGAAATGAATAGAACAGCCATTGCCATGCCAGCGATACCGAAATCGGTTAGGACAAGTCCGTAAATAAGTAGGGCCGGTGCAACACCGAATGAAATAACATCACCCATGGAGTCAAGTTGTTTTCCTAATTCTGACTCTTGATTAAATTTACGAGCAACTTTCCCGTCGTAACGGTCTAAAAATGCAGCAATGAAAATGAATAAAATACTATAGCTATATGAACCATTTAATGTGGCCATTATTGCAGCACCACCAAATGCCATGTTACAAATTGTTATTAAGTTAGCGGCGTTCGATTTAACTTTCTTCACAGTCTGATCGACTTTTTCGAGAAGAAACATCGGTTAACACTCCTTTTTGTCAATTCAATAGTTTTATTATACTTGTAAATTGCTTAAATTGGTACTTTTATTAAAGCTGTGCATAGAAAAATTCCTCGGATGCAAAGTATGGGAATTTTCTATTAGTAAGAATTTGATAGCCAGTTAATAATATTTTCTTTTCATAGACAGGATTTACAATTATAATTTACTTTTATGATATAAAGGGGGATTTCTATGAAACAACAGGTATATCGTAAGTTTGTTGAACTTTCGAATGGCAATTGGTCTTCGAAATTATTAAAGAAAGTGTCGACTGCAAAATATAGCAAAGCATTTATTCCGAGCTATATTAAAATATATGATATTGATACAAAGGAAGTTTCATCTAATTTAGATGAATTTTCGAGCCTACATCATTTTTTTACACGTACCCTAAAGGAAGAATCCCGACCTATTGTTCAAGATGAAAAAATTTTAGCAAGTCCGGTAGATGCAAAAATGGAATCATTTGGAGTTATTACCGAAGATATGACGTTTGTCGTTAAAGGTAAACCCTATTTATTAACGGATTTACTCGGTAATGATGCGCAAGCTGAGATGTATAAAAATGGTCAATATATAGTCTTTTATCTAAGTCCAGCAGATTATCATCGTATGCATAGTCCAGCTGATGGAGAAGTGGTACGACAATATGTGCTTGGACAAAAATCATACCCTGTTAATCAGGTTGGATTAACTTACGGTAACAAGCCTCTAAGCCATAATTATCGAATGATTAGCGAAGTGCAATACGAAGGAAATCGACAATTTGCCTTTATTAAAGTTGGTGCTATGTTTGTGAATTCAATCGAATTGACAAATACAACGACAGAGTGGATAAAAGGTGAAGAGGTAGGTTATTTTAGCTTTGGCTCAACTGTTGTCATGCTATTTGAGCAAGGGGCTATACAATTTAAAGATAATGTTGTTCAAGGTTGTTCGATTAAAGTGGGAGAAGGCTTTGCAACTATGTTATAATGATGAAATAAAATGCGATTGAAAGAGGTATATAATTTGTATAATTTTTTATTACCAAATGAATTTATTAATAGTGTATTCGATTTAACACCCGAATATTTAAATACAATTGGGATTCGCGGAATTATTACAGACCTAGACAATACACTTGTGGAGTGGGATCGTCCAGAGTCTACTGAAGAGCTAACAAAATGGCTAAAGCATCTTCAAGATGAAGGTATTCGCGTAGTAATTGCGTCGAATAATAATGAAGAGCGCGTGAAGCGATTTGCAGAGCCACTAGGTATTCCGTATATTCATCGTGCAAAAAAACCGCTTGGTAAAGCATATTATAATGCGATGTTAGAGCTAAAACTACAACGTCATGAAGTAGCGATGATTGGGGATCAGTTATTGACGGATGTTATGGGAGCAAAACGCCAAAAAATCTATACATTTTTAGTGCGTCCTGTAGCAGAGTCTGATGGTTTTGTGACGAGGTTTAACCGCTTTGTCGAACGTCGTGTTTTTAATTATTTAAAACGAAAAGGTACTAAAACTTGGTAGTAGTATAAGAAGAACTTCTTTAATACTTCACAAGGAAAGCAGCGTCTCGCCCTAATTTCTAGGCGAGTTCTGTTTTTGCTAAGGAGGAAAACCAATGAACGAAATGCCACAATGTATCGGCTGTGGAGCCCATATTCAAACAGAAAACAAAGAAGGTCTAGGCTTTGCGCCTGCTTCTTCATTAGAAAAAGAAACGATTATTTGTCAACGTTGCTTCCGTCTAAAAAACTATAATGAAATTCAACCAGTAAGTCTAACGGATGACGATTTCTTACGTATTTTAAATGGTCTTGGGGAACAAGACGGTTTAATCGTAAAAATAGTTGATATTTTTGATTTCAACGGTAGCTGGTTACCGGGTCTTCACCGCTTTGTGGGGAAAAATCCAGTATTATTAGTAGCGAACAAAGCAGATCTTTTACCGAAATCGATTAATGATAAAAAAGTAATCAGCTGGTTAAAGCGTGAAGCTAAGGCTCTAGGTTTAAAGCCAATCGACGTAAAACTTGTATCGGCGCATAAAGGTATGGGGATGCAAGGAGTAATTGAGGCGATTGAAGAATATCGTAAAGGTAAAGATGTTTATGTTGTAGGTTGTACAAACGTAGGGAAATCAACGTTTATTAACCGAATTATTAAGCAAGCTACGGGTGAAGGTGAAGTTATTACAACATCTCATTTCCCAGGCACAACTTTAGATATGATTGAAATTCCACTTGATGATGGTTCAGCGTTATACGATACGCCAGGGATTATTAACCACCACCAAATGGCACACCATATTGATTCAAGTGAATTAAAATATATTATGCCGAAAAAAGAACTGAAGCCAAAAGTATACCAACAAAATCCTGGTCAAACTCTTTTCATTGGGGCTTTAGCGCGTTTTGATTTCATTCAAGGAGAACGTTCTGCTTTTACAGTGCATGTAGCGAATGATTTACCAATTCACCGCACTAAATTAGAAAAAGCGGATGCATTATATGCAGAGCATAAAGGGGAGCTATTAGCGCCGCCTACATCTGCACATATCGATAAGCTTCCACGTTTAGTGCGTCATGAGTTCTCAATTAAAGAAGCGAGAACGGACGTAGTATTTTCTGGCTTAGGTTGGATTACAGTTCAACATGCTGGCGTAGTAATTGCAGCATATGCTCCAGAAGGTGTAGAAGTATTTGTACGCCAATCATTAATATAGGTTAGAGGAAGTAGGGATCCTTGTGAAGAAATGGTTTGCAGTAATTGGCGACCCGATAAAGCATTCGAAGTCACCAGAGATGCATCAGCATTGGTATGAACATCTTCAAATTGACGCATCTTATATTCCAGTTCAAGTACCGAGTGAAAAGTTGGCTGAAGCAGTTGCAAGTTTGAAATTGCTAGGTGCAAGTGGCTGGAATGTAACGATACCTCATAAAGAAACGATTATTCCGTTTCTAGACGAAGTGGATGAACTTGCTGCGAAAATGGGTGCTGTGAATACAGTTGTTCGTTTAGCAGATGGCAAGTTGAAGGGCTATAATACGGATGGTGCAGGTTTTGTGAAATCGTTGGAAGAAGCTATTGGTACTGCTGAGCGTCAGCAACCGGTGCTATTAATTGGAGCCGGTGGTGCTGCGCGCGGTATTTCTTTTGCTCTACAAGCAACGGGTTACTCAAATATTACGATTGCCAACCGTACAATTGCAAAAGCGCAAACAATTATTGATGAGCTTGGTTGTGGGCAAGCAATTTCTTTACAGGATGCTGAAAACACGCTTTCTAACTATAAAATTTTTATCCAAACGACACCTGCTGGGCTTTCTAGTGGCGAATTTGATTTGCCTTTTTCATTAGATCAGTTCCCCATGCAAGCGATTGCGGCAGATATCGTGTATAATCCATTAATGACGCCTTTTTTACGAGCGGCTGAAAGTAAAGGCGCAGTTATAGTAAATGGTCTTGGCATGTTTGTGCATCAGGGGGCAATTGCTTTTGAGTATTGGCTAGGGCAATATCCACCGGCGCCACTTATGCTAGCATTTTTAACAAATCAATTAGAACGGCGTGCAAATGTTTAATTTGCACACATAAGAGAGGAAATATTTATGTTAACAGGTAAACAAAAACGATTTTTACGTGCATCAGCACATCATTTAGATCCGATTTTCCAAGTAGGTAAAGGCGGCGTTAATGACGCAATGCTAGTTCAAATACGTGAGGTATTAGAAGTACGTGAACTTATTAAAGTGCGCATTTTAGATAACTGTGAAGAGGACAAGCGTGAAGTAGCGAAAGCATTAGCAATTGGTGCACGTGCAGAGCTTGTACAATTAATCGGTTTAACAGTTGTTTTATATAAAGAATCTAAAAACAACAAAAAAATTGTTTTACCAAAAGTAAAGTAAGGTGTTTTGAATGAAAAGGGTCGGAATTTTAGGTGGCACATTTAATCCCCCGCATATAGGTCATTGTATGATGGCAAATGAGGTGCTTAATGCACTAAATTTAGATGAGGTTCGCCTTATGCCAAATGCAATTGCGCCGCATAAGGAAGTACGTCTTAGTGCGTCGGATGAACAGCGTCTTGAAATGGTGCGTCTCGCTATTGAAGATGAGCCTTTATTAAAAGTGGAGTCGTTTGAAATAGAACGAGGTGGCATTTCTTATACGCATGATACGATGCAAGCAATGCGAGAGCGTGAGCAGGATGTTGAATTTTATTTTATTATTGGTGGCGATAGTATTGAATCGCTACATACATGGTATAAAATCGACGAGCTGCGAAAGCTTGTGCATTTTGTTGGTGTGAATCGTCCTGGCTTTGCGGCAACAATGGATGCTGGTGTGCAGGTGATTGAAGCGCCTGAAATTGATTTATCTTCATCCCTACTCAGACATCGACTTGAGGAAGGGAAGACGGTGCGGTTTTTAACACCGGAGAAGGTAGAGACCTTTATTCGAAAGGAAGGATTGTATGGAACGCGCTGAACTCATCTTACAAGTTGTAAAGGAACGTATGCCAGAAAAACGCTATATCCATACGCTAGGCGTTCGAGATACGGCGATGCATTTAGCGGAGCTTTACAATGAAAGTAGTGAAAAGGCAGAGCTTGCTGCGATTATCCATGACGTTGCGAAATATGCGGACGTTGACTGGATGCGTGACATGGTTCGTTCACACAATCTTGACCCTCGCTTACTTCCTTGGAATAGTGAGATTTTACATGGTCCTGTAGGTGCAGTAATTGCCCAACAGGAGTTTAATATTGATGATGAGGACATATTAAATGCGATCCGTCATCACACAACGGGCAGACCCAAAATGAGTCAGCTTGAAAAAATAATCTACGTAGCAGATATGATTGAACCAAATCGAAAGTTCGATGGGGTAGAAAAGCTTCGTGCTAAGGCGGAAATGGATTTGGATAATACGATGCATGCTTGCATTTGTCATACCCTTGCATTTTTAGTCGACACGAAACAGCCGATCTATCCGTTATCAATCGAGTGTTACAATGATTTAATGAGAGAGGAATTTTAAAATGAACGAAACATTATTACAAATTGCTTATAAAGCAATCGACGACAAACGCGGCGAGGATATCGTTGTATTAAATATGGAGGGCATCTCACTTTTAGCGGATTATTTCGTAATTGCAGAAGGTAGCTCAGAACGTCAAGTACAAGCAATCGCACGTGAATTAAAAGACACAGCTGAAAAAGCTGGTTATGTTGTTCGTAAAATCGAAGGTATGGACACTGCTCGTTGGATTTTAGTAGATATGGGCGATGTTGTAGCACACATATTCCACAAGGATGAGCGTTCATATTATAACCTAGAGCGCCTTTGGGGAGATGCACCGCACCTAGAAAACCTTCCTGAACAAGAATTAGAGTAGTTATGAGTAGCTATGAGCGTTTTGCTGAAGTATACGACGAGCTTATGACCGACATTCCGTATGATGGATATGTTGAGTGGGTAAAGAAGTATGCACCAGCAAATGAGTTTCCAAATCTTTTAGACATTGGCTGTGGTACGGGTACGATGGCTGAAAAGCTTCATCATGCTGGCTATCAGGTAATCGGACTTGATTTATCAGAGGAAATGCTCGCTGTTGCGAACGATCGACTGCAGGAAAAGGGGATTTCGATTCCCTTGTATGCAATGTCAATGGTCGAATTAGATGGCTTTGAAGAGCTAGATGTCGCGATTATTCCAATTGATTCGATTAATTATGTAACCGAGGAGGAAGACGTTTACGAAACGCTTTCTCGCATTTATGAATCCTTGCGCAAGGGTGGACAATTATTATTTGACGTGCATTCTAGTCATTATATTGAAAACTTTATTGAGGCAAGCCCGTTTACGTACGATGATGGGAAAATTACGTATGTTTGGCATACAGAAGAGGGCGAATATGAGGATTCGGTGTTTCACCAAATTACATTTTTTGTCGAGCAGGAAAATGGCTTATATGAACGATTCGATGAAGAACATTTCCAACGTACGTTACCTTTTTTCACGTATGAGGCGATGTTAAAGGAAATTGGCTTTACATCAATTGAGATTACAGCTGATTTTACAGAAGAAAAACCAAATGAAACAAGCAATCGAATTTTTATTCGTGCGATAAAGTAACATCTTTTCAAAATGAGGTAAATTATGTATATTAGAGTTAGCTCTATATAATTTGCCCCCTTTTGGAAGGGTGTTTTTTTGATGAAGCATTTTTTTGATAGATACAAAAAAGCGATGCTACTCCCCGGCATCGTCATTACAAGTTTTTTCCTCTATTTTTTTCTACAACCGGATGACGACGAGTATTCTACAGCGTCGCTTATCGAAACAATTTCTCAAAGTGAAAGTGAAAATAATGATTCAGAAGTACAGCAACCTGAAATACAGTTAGCGATGACGGTTTTTGTGGATGTGAAGGGTGCTGTTAACTATCCCGGCGTTTTTGAAATGACGGACGAGCATCGTATTATTGACGCCATTGAATTAGCTGGTGGCTATACAGCGGAAGCGGAACCGAATTTAATTAACCATGCCCAAAAACTGATGGATGAAATGGTTATTTATGTGCCGCAAGTTGGCGAGGAAGTACCGGAACTGCTTGAGCTAGCTGTGGCTAGTTCGCCGTCAAATTCAGGTGAAAGTAACAGTGGGAAAGTTAATCTAAATAAAGCATCAGAAGTTGAATTAGCAACACTTCCGGGGATCGGCCCAGCGAAGGCTCAGGCAATTATTTCCTACCGTGATGAAACGGGAAAATTCCAAACAATTGATGATTTGAAAAAGGTAACTGGGATTGGTGAGAAAACATATGAGCGACTGAAGGATTTAATAGAGGTCTAAAATAGGTTAATCCATCCTTGAAACGAAGTATTTTTAGACGTAAACTTAAACTTAATAGAAAAGTTGGGGGTAATTGTATGGAGCGTATTACATGGGATCAGTTTTTCATGGCACAAAGCCATTTATTAGCACTTCGAAGCACTTGTTCGAGATTAGCGGTTGGAGCAACAATTGTAAGGGAGAAGCGAATTATTGCAGGGGGGTATAATGGTTCGATTTCTGGGGACGAGCATTGTATTGAACAGGGTTGTTACGTAGTGGACAATCATTGTGTTCGCACGATTCACGCGGAAACGAATGCGCTACTACAGTGCGCTAAGTACGGGACACCTGCTAATGGAGCAGATTTATATGTGACGCATTTCCCTTGCTTACCCTGCTCAAAAACAATTATACAAGCGGGCATTAAAAATCTTTATTACGCGACGGATTATAAAAATAGTGCATACGCAATTGATTTATTCCGTAAAGCAGGGGTTAATGTAGTCCATATCCCATTTGATGAGCGTAAAATCGACTTCTTAAAAGATGAAAAACTTCAATTGTCATTCGATATGTTGCAGAAGTTGCGTGAATTAGGTGCGCCACAGGAAGAATTGCTTGCCATCGAAGAGAGGGTGAAAGGATTATTTGGCGGCATCGTTCAAGTATAACGGGCTTTATTTTGCCATTGTGACAATTATTGCAGTAGTCGGTGTGTATGAATCTACCTATTTGCTTTTTCTAATAGTGCCGTTAGTGGGGTGGCTATTATTTAAGCGAATTGCAAAAGCCGTAGTTTTCAGTGTCATTCTGTTAGCTCTAGTGGCTTTTGCGTATTTTTCGTTGAGTATACAAGAGACTGACTTAGACATGGAGAAACCGCAGCTTATGACAATTTCTGGTGGTGTTAAAATAAACGGGCAAAGTATGCGTGGCTTTATGAAAACGGAGCAAAATGAGTCTGTATATTTTTCGTATCAACTAAAATCAGAGCAGGAAAAACAGTGGTTTTCTGAACGGTCCTTGGCGGGTCTTCGATTTATTGTCGCTGGGCAGTTGGATGAGGAAGAGTCTTCAGCTCATCGATATGCATTTAATATGCAAACCTATTTAAAAAGTAAAGATTCAATTGGTCCGTTAACGATTCAATCTTTGCAATTTTATGACGAAGAAAAATCATTGCTTTACACGCTCGCTAAGCAACGTTTTAATGTGAAGCAACATATAGAGCAAACCTTCCCTAAAACTCTTGTAGCCGAGGCGCAGGCCCTTTTAATTGGCTTGCAAGATAATGTGGATGGTGAAATGACGCGTGCCTATCAAAAATTAGGTATCACGCATCTATTTGCGATATCGGGTTTGCATATCGCGTTGCTTTCTTTTTTATTTTATCAAGTGTTATTACGGTGCCATATTCGGGTAGAAATTGCCACGATTTCCCTATTGGTGATTTTACCGCTATATGCAATATTGGCAGGTGGCGCGCCATCTGTTTGGCGTGCGGTAGCGGTAGTGTTATTTATTGCTGCTGCGAAATTTATCAAGTGGCATGTTCCAATCGAGGATGCACTTTCCTATAGCTGTGTTTTCTTTTTATTGTTTACCCCACACGTCCTCTATCAAATTGGTTTTCAATTATCCTACTTAGCTACGTTTAGCTTAATTTTCTCCAGTCGCATTTTAATGCGTTCCTCTAATTTATTCATTCAAAATTTTTATATGACGCTTGTTAGTCAGCTTATTGTTTACCCACTTTTACTGCTCCATTTTTATGAAATGAGCTTATCCTCTTTTATCGCAAATATTTTTTTCGTTCCTCTTTTTTCTTTTATTATTCTCCCGATGAATATTGTATTGTTGCTGCTAAGTTATTACTGGAAATTTGGTGCATATTTTCTTTTTGCGCTGTATGAACCGTGTCGCGAAATGTTGGCACATCTGGTATTACTGTTGATGGATATACCTTATCAAATGTGGGTGCCAGGAAAGCCGACAATCATGTGGATGGTGTTTCTGTATGTATCTGTTGTTATAGCGCTTTATATGTTGGATAAAAGGGCGCGTTTAATACAGATTTCAGGGATTCTTCTTATTCCCGCGTTGATTTTTTCGTATCGATTTATAACGGACGACGCCCTCCATATTAGCTATATTAATGTTGGGCAGGGTGATAGTATTTTAATCGAATTGCCAAGGCGCAAAGAGGTGTATTTAATCGACTCGGGCGGTCTACTACGCTTTAATAGTGAAACTTGGAAGGAACGCAATGAACTGTATGAAGTTGGGCGTCAAATAGTGGTGCCCTATTTAAAGGGCAAGGGTATAGCGTCTCTGGATAAGCTCGTTATTACACACGCGGACGCGGATCATGTTGAAGGGGCAGAGGAATTACTGCGAGAAATACGCGTGCATGAAATTCATATTACACCGAATAGTGGTGGGGATTCCTCAATGGCGGATTTGCTTGCTGAGGCGAAACGTAGGCAGGTACCGCTAAAGGAAAAGTCTTCAGGTGAAAGTTGGCGCGTTGGTGAGACGGAATTTCATTATCTTTGGCCATTTGATACAGAGTATAAAGGAAATAATGATTCATTAGTGTTACTTCTAGGACAAGGTTCGTTCCGTGCGATATTTACTGGTGATTTAGAAGCGGAGGGTGAGGCAGAACTATTGGAGCATTACGGGCCTTATTTAAAAGATTTAACGATTGTAAAGGCAGGGCATCACGGGAGTAAAACAAGTAGTTCCGAAGCGTTTGTGGCGCACACAAATGCGCAATTAACGATTTTCACTGCTGGAAAAAATAATCGCTATAATCATCCTGCGAAAGAAGTTGTAAAACGGTATGAGGCAAGAGGGCTTCCCTATATGGTGACGGGGCTAGATGGAACGATCGAGGTACTAGTTGAAAATGAGCGTGTAACTTACCGGAACTGGGCGCAAGAGTATGCCCAAAAGAAAAAGGCTTCGTCGCACTGACGAAGCCTTTTTCATGCATTTTAAATTAGCGAGTTGCTACTTCTATTACTGCTGCAATAACGAACATGATTGTGAAGCAACCAAATGCCCAAATAACCCCTGTTGCAGCGTCGAAAATGTCGTTACGTTGAGATGCGCGTCCGCGCCCTTCGAATGGGTTTTCAGATACGTAGTTAGCATCGTTATCGTGTGCCATAAAATATCCCTCCTAATTCAAAATTTATTATAAATTATTCCATTTTAAAAAGCTATATAGTTCTGATAATTTAGAATGATTGCTCTATTCGATTATGACTTATTTTATTCACATTCGCAACTTGTTAAAAAAGTTGTATACTAATATTTACGATAGAAAGGGGGCTCGCATTAATAATGTTTACAAAAGTATGGAAAGATTTTCAAAGTGGTAAGTTTGAGCCTGTCTACTTAATTGTTGGTGAAGAAAGCTTTTTTGTGGATGAAACGATACGTAAATTCAAGACTGCATTTCCGGAAGAGGAAATGGAGCTTTTAACGTTTGATTTAGAGGAACAACCAATTGATTTTGTTATAGATGAAGCTGACACCATTCCATTTTTCACAGAACGGAAAATGATAATCGCGAAAAATGCATCGTTTTTAAAAGCAACGGAAAAGGGTAAGGAAAAGATTAATCATGATTTAAAACGTCTTGAAAATTGGCTTGCCCATCCATCTGATACAGCAGTGACAATTTTTATCGCGCCGTATGAAAAGTTAGATGAACGTAAAAAAGTGACGAAGCTAATGAAAGAAAAGAGCGTGTTACTAAATGCTGTTACGCCACAAAATCATGATTTGACAACGTGGATAAAATCGGAAGCCTCTGCGAATGGCAAGAAGATTTCAGCTACTGCAATTGATAAGCTAGTCGAGATGGTGGGCGGGAACATGCTACAATTGCGCCAAGAAATAGAGAAACTCAGCTTGTATTTGGGTGATGAGCAGGAAATTCGCGTAAGTTTAGTCGAAGATTTAGTGGCCAAAACACTAGAGCATGATGCATTTAAAATGCTTAATGCATTTCTTGAACATCGCACAAAAGAGGCGCTTGAAATTTACCATGATTTATTGCGCCAAAAAGAAGAGCCAATTAAGTTAGTTGGGTTACTTGCTTCAAATATTCGTGCCATGAGTAATATTTTCTTTTTGCAGCAAAAGGGCTATCACCCGCAGCAAATTGCAAAGCAACTGAAAATGCATCCTTACCGTGTGAAATTAATAACAGAACAGCATAACCGTCCTTCAAATGAGCGTTTGATGCAGGCGCTTTATAAATTAGCTGAAATTGATTTGCAGTTGAAGTCGGTAAGTGGTAATCGTGAACGTTACCTAGAATTATTTTTATTAAAACCATTATAAAATAAAAAGGATGGCCACTCATTATGAGTAGCCATCCTTTTTGTGGGTTTTCCGACATAACAACGAAAAAAGCTAGTTACTTATAAAGTAACTAGCCTTACGTGACGGTATTAAGCTTTTTTAGCTAAACGAGACTTTTTACGAGAAGCCGCGTTTTTGTGGATAAGCCCTTTAGAAGCAGCTTTATCTAATGCTTTAGAAGCAGCAAGTACTAATTCTTGTGCGTTTTCAGCACCAGTAGCGATTGCGTTTTCAGCTTTTTTAACTTGTGTACGCATTGCAGACTTAGCTTGAGAGTTTGCAGCGTGAGCTTTTTCAGCAACTTTTACACGTTTGATTGCAGATTTAATGTTTGGCATAACTTTCACCTCCTAATATTATAGGTACGAGATGAGTATCTTCTCACTTATTTCATGTGTCAATACAACAAAAATCATTTTATCAAATGCTGAAAGTAAATGCAATAGATAAATGCAAAGAATATTTACTTGACACTTTGGACACTCTGAGAATAGAGGTGATTCTATGGATAAAATAAATTGGAACCGCACCGATTTGATAGACGAAAGCGAAGAAATTGTCTCGCATCGTACAAAATTGGAGCAACAAAAATTACAGCAACAGGACGGTGTGAAATTTACTGAGGGGCAAATAAAGCGCGTAAAAATCACAAAGGTAGAGGTAGATGAGCAAGGTGCTGAAGCGATTCAAAAGAAAAGTGGGCAATATATTACGTTAACTATCCCAACGTTAACGATAGAAGACGATGATGGACTGCAACAGCTTGAAAAAAGTTTAATTAAATCGTTGAAAGAAATGCATCAATCAATCAAATTTACGTCACAAGATAAAATTTTAGTCATTGGACTGGGCAATAAAACAATTACACCAGATGCAGTCGGTCCTTACACAATCGATGCGATGCAAAAAGGGAAGCTAGAATTAGATGGAGATCCATTTATTTTATTTGCACCGGGTGTAACTGGACAAACAGGCTATGAAACGAGTGAATTTGTGAAAGCACTCGCAGATAAAATTCAACCAGCGCTCATAATAATTATCGATGCACTTGCGACTAGGGGAAGTGATCGCCTTTGTCGTACCATTCAATTGACGGATACAGGTATTCATCCGGGGTCAGGTGTAGGGAACGAACGAGCAGAAATATCTTATGAATCAATGGGTGTACCTGTTTCTGCAATTGGGATTCCAACTGTTGTGGGTGGGCCAGTTCTTGTATCAGATGCCGTAGAGCGTGTTTTTAAGTCGATAGCGGCGAAAATACATGAAAGAGGTAAACCATCAAGCAAATTGTCTGTAACGCCGATTACGCCCTCTGATGAGCCGATAGACATGTCCGTAACAGAAACAATTTTCGGGGAATGGGTGAATTGGCCAAAGGAAGACCGGCAACAACTTTTTCAAGAGGTGCTTTCAAATCAAGTGGATCAACTCATTGTTACGCCGAAAGAAGTGGATATTTGGGTAATTCATTATTCAATCATCATTACAAATGCTTTATTTGCATGGGCTAAATCAAATATTCCTAAAGCTGAAAATTAAAGTTCTAAAAATCCCCTCACTTCCATAATGTAGAGAAAGAGAGGGGGCGCTTTCGTGCAAGGGATGAAATTATTTATGACGTTGCTTGTAGTACTATTTATCTTTCCAATTATTATAAGTCAGCTTCCAATCAAGCAAACGGCCACAAAGATTGAAAGAAGCGCGGAGCCAAATCCAGTTGCATTTGCAGCGAATTTAAGTTTAGGGACGGAGCAACAACTAAAAGCGGAAAAGAATATACTTATTTATTATTCGCATCCTGAAGAAGCGTATAAGCCGATTACATTGGCAACGAATGGTGTTCAAACAGTATCCCATCAGCAAACTAATATTGCTTCATTGGCTACGCTAATGGAACAATATTTTGATTTGCATCAAATAAATGCTGATATTTTGAATGTAGATGTACCGCAAGAGATACAAAAGCTAGGTTTGCAATATAAACATTCATACTCGGTTGTGCGTCCATATGTGGAGCAAGCATTATCAAATAAATCCTATGATTTAATCATTGATTTCCACCGTGATGCAGCAAAAAAGTCCGTTACGACGACGTCATATGATAATTTATCTTATGCACGGACGGCCTTTGTGGTTGGTGGGAAGCATGATGCCTACGAAGGTAATTATGCTTACGCTGAAATGTTGCATCACATTATGGATGAAATGGTTCCGAATATTTCGCGCGGAATAATAAAGAAAAAAGAAGCAGGAGCAAACGGGATTTATAATCAAGATTTAGCACGCAATATGATTCTTGTTGAGCTTGGAGGTATTGATAATACAGAGGAAGAGCTCGTACGGACAATCGCAGTAGTATCGCGAGCAGTTGCAAAAATGCTAGTAAACGAGCAATTGTAAATCGTAAAGAAGTTGATAATGTTTTTCTGCAATATCAAAAAAGCATGGATAGTTTCACTCTAACATTGCTAAAGAGCAGGTAATACTGCTATAATTCAACTTAGTTTATATAGGAGTGGGCGAAAACATGAACAGAGAAGAACGTTTAAAACGACAAGAGAATATTCGAAATTTCTCTATTATTGCACATATTGACCACGGGAAGTCGACTTTAGCTGACCGTATTTTAGAAAAAACACAGACAGTTACACAACGTGAGATGAAACATCAATTACTAGATTCTATGGATTTAGAGCGTGAACGTGGTATCACAATTAAATTAAATGCCGTTCAGTTGAAATACAAAGCGAAAAACGGTGAAACGTACACATTACACTTAATCGACACACCAGGACACGTCGATTTCACGTATGAGGTATCCCGTTCACTAGCAGCTTGTGAAGGTGCAATTTTAGTAGTTGACGCTGCACAAGGTATTGAAGCTCAAACTTTAGCGAATGTTTACCTTGCTATTGACAATGATTTGGAAATTTTACCAGTTATCAACAAAATTGATTTACCTGCGGCTGATCCAGAGCGCGTACGTGCAGAAGTGGAAGACGTTATTGGTCTTGATGCATCTGAAGCGGTACTTGCTTCTGCAAAAGCGGGCATCGGTATTGAAGAAATCTTAGAGCAAATTGTTGAGAAAGTACCAGCGCCAAAAGGTGATCCTGATGCTCCTCTGCAAGCGCTAATTTTTGATTCTGTTTATGATCCGTATAAAGGTGTAATAATCTCTATTCGTATAATGCAGGGTAGAGTTAAATCTGGCGATCGAATCCGTATGATGGCTACTGGTGCAGAATTCGAAGTAATCGAAGTTGGTATTCATACACCAAAAATAGTGCCTCAGCAAGAATTAACGGTTGGTGATGTAGGTTACTTAACCGCTTCTATCAAGAATGTTGGTGATACACGTGTAGGTGATACCGTTACATTTGCTGGACCTAATGGTTCTACAGAAGCACTTGAAGGTTACCGTAGATTAAACCCGATGGTATATTGTGGTCTTTATCCAATCGATACTGCAAGATACAATGACTTACGTGAAGCGTTAGAAAAGCTTGAATTAAATGACTCTGCATTACAATATGAGCCAGAAACATCTCAAGCATTAGGCTTTGGTTTCCGTTGTGGATTCTTAGGTCTTCTACACATGGAAATTATTCAAGAGCGTATTGAGCGCGAGTTTAACATTGATTTAATCACAACAGCTCCATCGGTAATTTATGAAGTAAATCTAACGGATGGCACGTCTCTAAAAGTAGATAATCCATCAATGATGCCAGATCCTCAAAAAATCGAGCGCATTGAAGAGCCATACGTAAAAGCGACAATCATGGTACCAAACGAATACGTAGGTGCCGTAATGGAGCTTTGTCAAAAGAAACGTGGTAATTTCTCAGGCATGGACTATATCGATACAACACGCGTGAAAATTGTCTATGAAATGCCTTTAGCAGAAATTGTTTACGATTTCTTTGATTTCTTAAAATCAAATACAAAAGGGTATGCATCTTTTGACTATGAGTTAATTGGCTACCAACCTTCGAAATTAAGTAAGATGGATATTTTATTAAACGGCGAGCAAGTCGATGCCTTAAGCTTCATCGTGCATAAAGACTTCGCATATGAGCGTGGGAAAATCATTGTTGAGAAATTAAAAGAATTAATTCCACGTCAACAATTCGAAGTACCTGTTCAAGCAGCAATTGGGCAAAAAGTTATTGCCCGTTCAACAATTAAATCGATGGGTAAAAACGTTCTTGCAAAATGTTACGGTGGTGACATTTCACGTAAACGTAAATTACTTGATAAGCAAAAAGCTGGTAAGAAACGTATGAAACAAGTAGGTTCAGTTGAAGTGCCACAAGAGGCATTCATGGCTGTACTGAAAATGGACGATTCGAAATAAAGCTGATTAAAGAAGCTAAACCGTTGTTTTAATGACGGTTTAGCTTCTTTTTTTGTTTTATGGTTAGTTAACTTTAGAAGCAACAGAACATTTTTTTTGCCTAATTGTAGAGTAGAATATCAAATGGTACTAGTAAATTTTGGATATTAATTACTTTTTTGGTTGTTTATTTTAAAGGTGGAGGCACGAATAAGAATGTGTAGATGGGTAGGCAATTTAATGACTAGCGTTTTAGTAGTAGGATCGCTATTTATTTCAGGTAGTGCATATGCGAGTAATTATTCTGTTGAAATTGACGGGAAGAAAGTGGACCTTTCTGTTGAGGAGATTCAAGGTAGGATTTATTTGCCACTAACAGATATTATAAATACGTTGGAAGTTAAAAATGAGTGCAACCAAATGAAAAGCGAGCGATATTATAAAGATAAAACCATTACGATTGACGTAAAAGGTCAAATAATTTCAGATGGTGAGAAAACAGGGAATTATAATATATTTAATATAGATGGTAGTACTTTTGTGCCGATTCGTGCGGTGAGTGAATTGCTTGGGTTTATCGTAACTTATGAAGCATCAAATTTATTAGTTTCAATTGTTTCTCAAGATGCAATACCGATTTCATTTATTTCAAATGATCGAATGGCAAATGCTTCGAATATAAGACCTATAGATTTCAAAGAACATATGTATGCATTAAAAAAAGCTGGTTATACACCGATTGATCCGAATGAATTACATAAAAATTTAAATGTGAATTAGAACTTCCTAATAATCCAATTTTAATTACATTTGATGATGGTTATGAAGATAATTATACATACGCATATCCGATTTTAAGAGAGTTAAATTTTAAAGCGACTATTTTTATTATTATTAGTAGCGTAATTTTAGAAAATAAAAATCATAGTGCAAATGGGAGTATTCCAAAATTAAGTTGGCAACAAATATATGAAATGAGCGATCTTATTACAATTCAAAATCATACATATGATTCTCATAAAAAAACTGAAACTAATGACCGTAATTTTTTAGGGATGATTGCAACACCAATGAAAATAAATGGTATAGGGAAAATCAAAATGAATACGAGACTTGAATTACAAATGAAATTTATAAATCTGACTGAAATTAAGAAGCATTTAGGCTATGGGTCTGTTATTTTTAGTTATCCTTATGGTGAGTTTAGCGGAACGGCAAAAACGGTATTAAAAAAATTAGGAATTCCATTAGCGGTAACGGTGAATAAAGGATCTGTTCGTAAAGAAGATAATCGATATGAACTGAAGCGTATAACTGTAGATGGAAATATGACTGTAAAAAGTTTAATTGCTGCAATTGAAAAAAGTAAAGTGTCCTCAGTTAGTGGTCATTAAAATAAATTAAATGCATTGAATTCAAAAAGGTAAAAAATTAAATGCATTTTTTATAGCCCTATATAAGGGGTAGAATTGAATGGTGTCTGAAAAATTAGTTTGAAAAATTGTTGAAAAAAATTTAGCTGAAAGTCGGACAATTTACATATTAAAGAATTTTTTTAATAAAATTTTGCACTGCCTTTTATTATTGAGAGAAAACGGATTAACTATTATTTGTATTTTGGTAGGATAACGATACAATAAACATACATTCTGTTTTATGAAAGTGAAGTGAGGTAATGGCTAGAGGTGTATATATTCACATCCCTTTTTGTCATCAAATTTGCAATTATTGCGATTTTAATAAAGTATTTTTTAAAAACCAGCCTGTCGATCAATATATCGAAGCGCTAGGGAAAGAAATTGAAATGGCGGTAGCTAAAGCGCCCCGTGCATTTGAAAAAATTGAAACGATATTCTTAGGTGGAGGGACGCCAACATCGCTTTCTGCGGAGCAAATTACAAGATTATTAGCATTAATTTCGAAACATATCCCAATGTCTTCCGTAAAAGAGTTTAGTTCGGAAGCAAATCCTGATGAATTAACGAGAGAAAAACTGGAGGCACTATTAAACGGCGGTGTTAACCGTTTAAGCATGGGTGTGCAATCCTTTGATCAAGGACTGCTACAAAAAATTGGTCGTACACATACGAATGAGCATGTATATGAAACGATAGCATTAGCAAAAGAGGTTGGCTTTAAAAACATAAGTATCGACTTAATGTACGGTTTACCTGGTCAAACGATGGAACAATGGCAAGATACGCTGAATAAAGCAATGGAGTTGAACCTACCACATTTTTCTGCATACTCATTAATTGTAGAGCCAAAAACAATTTTCTATATTCAATATGCGAAGGGTAAACTTGTTCTACCAACAGAAGACCTAGAAGCAGAAATGTATGATGTATTAATGACAACAATGGAAAATAACGGGCTTAAGCAATATGAAATTAGTAATTTTGCGAATGAAGATCATGAATCTGTACACAATAAAATTTATTGGGAAAATGATGAGTATGCAGGATTTGGTGCGGGAGCCCATGGATATGTCGAAGGTGTCCGCTATTCAAATCATGGTCCGATTAAAAAATATATTGAAACAGTGGAATCAGGTAAGCTTCCAATTGTCTATGAGCATGTGGTGACGGCTGAGGAACGCTTAGAAGAGCAAATGTTTTTAGGATTACGTAAAACGGCAGGTATAACGCATGCCGAATTTGCTTTAAAATTTGAAAAAACGATGGCAGAGCTTTTTCCGGAACAACTAAAAAAGCAAAAAGAACTAGGTTTAATAGAGTTTGACGATGCGGGTGTACGCCTAACTCGTAAAGGTCGTTTTGTGGGAAATGAAGTTTTTCAACAATTTTTATTAGAAGATTGAGTCTTTCTGTTGACAGCAAAAAAGGAATTTGCTAATTTAAGTATAGTATTAGCACTCCTCTTCAATGAGTGCTAACAGAGGTGATAACATGTTAACGAATCGGCAGCTGCAAATTTTACAAGTTATAATAAATGATTTCGTGATCTCTGCACAGCCTGTTGGGTCCCGTCAAATTTCGAAAAAGGAAGGGATTACGTATAGTCCTGCCACAATTCGAAATGAAATGGCTGATTTAGAGGAGTTAGGTTATCTAGAAAAAACCCATACTTCCTCTGGTCGTGTACCATCCGAAAAAGGCTACCGTTTTTATGTTGATCATTTATTACAACCTCAAATTATTAATTCAGAGGAAATCGGGCAAATTCAGTCGTTATTCCAGCGACAGATGTTTGAGGCTGAACAGCTAATACGTGAATCAGCTAAAATCTTGTCTGAGCTTACGACGTACACAACGATTTTGCTTGGGCCCGATGTGCAAAAGCATCGTGTTAAGAAGTTTCAAATCGTTCCATTATCGGAAACGTCGGCAGTTGCAATTATTGTGACGGATAGCGGACATGTTGAAAATCGTCTTTTATCGTTACCCGCAAATATGAGCCCATCGGATATTGAGAAGATGGTAAATATTTTAAATGAACGTCTTATGGGCATCTCTTTAATGGAACTACACCTTAAGCTAGAGCAAGAAGTGTTAGCTGTATTAAAGCAACATGTGCATATGGCCGAATCAGTTGTTAGTGCTTTAATGAATAGTAATACGCAATCTGAGGGTAAAGTATATTATGGCGGCAAAATGAATATGTTCAACCAACCTGAATTTCATGATTTAAACAAAGTCCGAATGCTAATCGATTTGATGGATAAGGATAGCCAAGTGCAATCCATTATCCAACCGCAAGATAGCGGAATACAAATTCGAATTGGTTCGGAAAATAATCATTTCGCAATGGAAAATTGCAGTGTGATTACCACATCGTTTTCTTTAGGTGAGGAGCAAGGGGCAATAGCCATCATTGGTCCGACACGAATGGATTATCAACGCGTTATTACGCTATTAGATCTAATGGGAAGTGGCTTAACACAAGCGTTTAAAAAGTAATTGTGGATTGATTTTAAGGAGGATAATGATGTCTGAGTCAACAGAAAACAAAAAAACTGTAGAAACAGTTGAAACTGTGGAAACAGTTGAAGTACCAGAAACAGTCGAAGAAACAACAACCGAGCAAGAGGTAGTTGTAGAAGTCGATGAAAAAGAAGCGAAAATTGCTGAACTAGAAGCGAAGTTATCGGATGAAGAAGCCAAATATCTTCGTCTACGTGCGGATTATGATAACCTAACACGCCGTAATCGTTTAGATCGTCAAGCAGCTGAAAAATATCGTGCACAGTCACTTTTAACGGACTTAATGCCGGTACTAGACAATCTTGATCGTGCTTTATTAGCGGAGGCAGGCGTAGAAGAACCATCTGCACTATTCAAAGGTGTAGAAATGGTTTATCGTCAACTGCAAGAAGCGACTACGCGTGAAGGATTAGAAGTAATACCTGCTGAAGGTGAAGTGTTTGACCCGAATTTCCACCAAGCTGTTATGCAAGAGCAAGATAGCGAGAAGAAATTGGGAACGGTGCTACGCGAACTACAAAAAGGTTACAAATTAAAAGACCGTGTACTGCGACCTTCAATGGTTTCTGTAAACGAATAAATAAAATTAACACAACTAAAATAGACGTGTTTTATAAATAGGAGGAAAATTATAATGAGCAAAATTATCGGTATTGACTTAGGAACAACAAACTCATGTGTATCTGTACTTGAAGGCGGCGAGCCAAAAGTAATCCCAAATCCAGAAGGTAACCGTACATCTCCATCAGTGGTTTCATTCAAAAATGGTGAAAAACAAGTTGGTGAAGTAGCGAAGCGTCAAGCGGTTACAAACCCTAACACAATTATGTCAATTAAATCTAAAATGGGTACTAACGAAACAGTTACTGTAGATGGAACGGATTATACGCCTCAAGAAGTATCAGCAATGATCTTACAATACCTAAAAGGTTATGCAGAAGAGTACTTAGGTGAAAAAGTAACGAAAGCTGTAATCACAGTTCCTGCTTACTTCAATGACGCACAACGTCAAGCAACAAAAGATGCTGGTAAAATCGCAGGTCTTGAAGTTGAACGTATTATCAACGAACCAACTGCAGCAGCACTTGCTTACGGTTTAGATCAACAAGAAATCGACCAAAAAATCTTAGTATTCGACTTAGGTGGCGGTACATTCGACGTTTCTATTCTAGAATTAGCTGACGGCGTATTCGAAGTACTAGCAACTGCTGGTGACAACAAACTAGGTGGAGATGATTTCGACCAAGTTGTTATGGACTACTTAGTAGCTGAATTCAAAAAAGAAAACGGCATCGATTTATCAAAAGATAAAATGGCGATGCAACGTCTAAAAGATGCAGCTGAAAAAGCGAAAAAAGATCTTTCTGGTGTAACATCTACTCAAATTTCATTACCATTCATCACAGCAGGTACTGAAGGTCCATTACACATGGAAATTTCAATGACTCGTGCTAAATTTGATGATTTAACTAAAGCGTTAGTTGAGCGTACAATCACGCCAACTCGTCAAGCATTATCAGATGCTGGTCTTTCAGCTTCTGAATTAGATAAAGTAATTTTAGTTGGTGGATCTACTCGTATTCCTGCAGTAGTTGAAGCGATTAAACAAGCAACTGGTCACGAGCCACATAAAGGTGTAAACCCGGATGAAGTAGTAGCAATGGGTGCTGCTGTTCAAGGTGGCGTACTTTCTGGTGACGTACAAGGCGTACTATTACTTGACGTAACACCACTTTCTTTAGGTATTGAAACAATGGGCGGCGTTATGACGAAATTAATCGACCGTAACACGACGATTCCAACTTCAAAATCTCAAGTATTCTCAACAGCTGCTGACAACCAACCAGCAGTAGACATTCACGTTTTACAAGGTGAACGTCCAATGGCGCCTGACAACAAAACATTAGGTCGCTTCCAATTAGCAGATATTCCTCAAGCTCCACGTGGAATTCCACAAATCGAGGTTACTTTCGATATCGATGCGAACGGTATTGTATCTGTTAAAGCAAAAGATCTTGGCACACAAAAAGAGCAAACAATCGTTATTCAATCTGATTCTGGTTTAACAGATGAAGATATCGAGCGCATGGTGAAAGATGCAGAAGCAAACGCTGAAGCAGATGCGAAACGTAAAGAAGAAGCGGAAGTTCGTAATGAAGCTGACCAATTAGTATTCCAAGTTGATAAAACAGTTACTGATTTAGGTGAAAATATCAACGAAGAAGAGAAAAAATCAGTAGAAGATGCGCGCGATGAGCTTAAAGCAGCATTAGAAGCTGGCGAAATCGAAGCGATTAAAGCTGGTAAAGAAAAACTAGAAGGTATTTTACAACCTCTAGTTATGAAAATGTATGAGCAAGCAGCAGCAGCGGCACAAGCAGCACAAGGTGCAGAAGGCCAAGCAACAGACGCTAAAGACGACGGAATCGTAGACGCTGATTTCGAAGAAGTTAAAGACGATAAATAAGACTACTTAAGTAGTTGAAAAGTGAAAAGTCAAAGACCCGCGTCTTTGACTTTTTCACTGTAATTTACAGTTATTAGTTAAGTTACAAACATATACATCAATTTTTTATCATGTTACAATATAGGTTATGTAAAAGAGCGGAGAGTGGACTATGAGCAAGCGTGATTATTATGAAGTACTTGGTATATCAAAGAGTGCAAATAAAGATGAAATTAAAAAAGCATACCGTAAATTATCAAAACAATTCCACCCGGATATAAATAAAGAAGAAGGTGCAGACGCAAAATTCAAAGAAATCGCGGAAGCATATGAAGTATTAAGCGATGATCAAAAACGTGCGCGTTATGATCAATTTGGCCATGAAGATCCATCTGCAGGCTTTGGCGGAGGAGGAGCTGGCGGTGGCTTCGGCGGTTTCGAAGATATCTTCAGCTCATTCTTTGGTGGAGGCGGTCGTCGTCAAGATCCGAACGCACCACGTAAAGGTGACGACCTACAATATCGTATGAACATTTCATTTGAAGATGCGGTATTTGGTAAAGAAACTGAAATCGAAATTCCAAAAGAAGAAAACTGTGAACCGTGTCATGGAACAGGAGCAAAACCTGGTACAACACCTCAGAACTGTTCACAATGTAATGGTTCAGGCTCAATTAACCAAGCGGTGGATACGCCATTTGGTCGTATGGTGAATAAGCGTAGCTGTCCGAGTTGTCGCGGTGCAGGTAAAATTATTGTTGAGAAGTGTTCAACATGTCGCGGTGCAGGTAAAATACAAACACGCAAGAAAATTAAAGTGACAATTCCAGCAGGTGTGGATGACGGGCAACAATTACGTGTATCAGGTCAAGGTGAACCAGGTTTCAACAATGGACCATCAGGTGATCTATACATCGTATTCTCTGTTAAAGCACATGCTGAATTCGAGCGCGATGGCGATGACATTTACTACGAACTAAAAATAACATTCCCACAAGCAGCTTTAGGGGATGAAATTGAAGTTCCTACAGTTCATGGTCGCGTAAAACTTAAAATTCCAGCGGGCACGCAATCAGGTGCACAATTCCGTATTAAAGATAAAGGTGTTAAAAATGTTCATGGTTACGGAATGGGTCACCAATACGTAGTTGTGAAAGTTGTAACACCATCAAAGTTAACGGAAAAGCAAAAGCAATTATTGCGTGATTTTGCTGAAGTTAGTGGTGATATTCCAGAAGAACAAGGTAGTAAATTATTTGAAACTTTTGGGAAGCTAAAGAAAAAACTTAAAGGTGAATAAGTAAGGAGTGAAGCAACATGAAATGGACTGAAGTTTCAATTTTAACGACAAATGAAGCCGTTGAAGCAGTTTCGAACATCTTACACGAAGCTGGCGCAAGCGGTGTCGTAATTGAGGATTCAAGCGAGCTAACAAAAGAACGTATTGATCAATTCGGTGAAATTTATGCACTAAACCCTGCTGATTTCCCTAAAAATGGTGTCATCTTAAAAGCATACTTGTCAGCAACTAGCTTCTTAGCTGAAACAGTTGAAGAGATTAAGTTAGCAATAGAGAATCTTGTTAATTTTGATATTAATATTGGTGAAAATATTGTTACGATTAGCGAAGTGAACGAAGAAGATTGGGCTACTGCGTGGAAACAATATTACCACCCTGTAAAAATTTCTGAACGTTTTACAATTGTTCCGACTTGGGAAGAATATACACCAGTTAGTACAGATGAGTTAATCATTGAGTTAGATCCTGGTATGGCATTTGGAACGGGTACACATCCAACTACAGTTATGTGCCTACAAGCGCTTGAAAAAGTAGTTGTAGAAGGCAATGAAGTAGTTGATATCGGTACAGGTTCAGGTGTACTTTCAATTGGTGCTGCATTACTTGGAGCGAAGCGTGTACATGCGTTAGATTTAGATCATGTAGCAGTAAAAGCTGCGCGTGAAAATGTAGAGTTAAATAAAGTAGAGCAAATGGTTGAAGTTGTTCACGGAAATTTACTGGATGAAGTAAAAGAGCCAGCCGATGTTGTAGTAGCAAACATTTTAGCTGAAATTATTATGTCATTTACAGACGATGCTTTTACAATCGTTAAACCAGGTGGACTTTACGTAACGTCTGGTATTATCGGTGCGAAAAAAGAAGATGTAAAACAGTCATTGATCGCTTCAGGCTTTATCATTGAAGAAGTATTAATGATGGAAGACTGGGTTGCGATTATCGCACGTCGTCCATTAGCATAGTTAAACTATAATTATTAGCGGTGATTGGACGTACACTTCTAGATTTTCTTAATTCTTAATATGAAGTCTTACTGTCCGTTAATGCGGGATAAAATAACGCAACAACTACATTTGTTGTAGTTGTTGCGTTTCTATATTTGAAGGGTGGTATGAACGTATGCAACGCTATTTTGTTGAACAAGCACCAACGAATGAAGACTACTTTGAACTAGCTGGAGATGCAGCGCGCCATATTTCAAAAGTAATGCGAATGAGTGCTGGCGACCAGATAATTGTCGTACATAATAATCAGGCGTTCATTTGTGAGATTGAAACGGTTGATATGCATGTAACGGTGCGTAAAACAGGTGAAACAATTGCTTCTCCAGAAATGCCTGTCCGTGTATCGATTGCTTGTGGCTTGCCAAAGGGTGATAAGCTTGAGCTAATTGCGCAAAAAGGGACAGAGCTTGGGATGCACGCGTTAATTCCATTCGCAGCAGAGCGCTCGATTGTTAAATGGGATGATAAAAAGGCCAAGAAAAACCAAGAGCGTCTACAAAAAATTTCGCTTGAAGCAGCTGAGCAATCGCACCGTACGCATATACCAATAATCGATAATCCAATCTCTTTTAAACAACTATTAGCAATCATTCCGAATTATGATGCCGTGTTTATCGCAGACGAGGAAGATGCCAAACTTGAAGTACGAGCAAGGTTTGCTGATAAACTTAAAAACGTATATGAGAATAAATCAGAATCTATTTTATGTATATTTGGCCCTGAAGGTGGGATTTCACGTAAAGAAAGTGAAGCCTTAATTACTGCAGGAGCTCAAACGATGTCATTAGGTCCTCGTATTTTACGTGCAGAAACAGCGCCATTATATGCGTTATCTGCCATTTCATATGAATTTGAATAAACGATTAATTAGAACTCCAAGATAAAAATCTTGGAGTTTTTTTAGAAGGCACTGAAAAAGTCCATTTATGCACACATAAGAGGACAGGAGCGAAAATCGTTCCTGTCCTTGCTTTCCCTTTGGTTCCGCGGACGCTTTTCACGGGCACGGCTCCAGCCTTCTATTACGCTTCTTCTTTAGTACGGGTGCTTCCACTCGTGCTATTCCCCGCAGAAGTAGCCGCCTGCACTATGAAAAAAACAATTAAAACCATATTTTACTAATATAGGGTTTACTATAATGGGTACAACCATGTATGATTAGAGACTAGAATCAACTTTATGTCGGTAGTACTTTGTTTCGTTTTTTCTTTAAATTTTATTGAACGTAACCATTCAAAAAAGTGTGAATGTTACTTTAGCATTCGTATAGGCAATATGAATTTCAATGAAAGAGGGTGCAGATCCTTGTCAACAGTGGCTTTTCATACATTAGGATGTAAAGTAAACCATTATGAAACAGAGGCAATCTGGCAGTTATTTAAAGAGCAGAGTTATGAGCGTACAGATTTTGACCATCAATCCGATGTTTATGTAATTAACACCTGTACAGTTACAAATACCGGAGACAAAAAATCACGTCAAGTAATCAGGCGTGCGATCCGCCAAAATCCAGACGCTGTTATTTGTGTGACAGGCTGTTATGCACAAACTTCACCAGCAGAAATAATGGCCATTCCTGGTGTTGATATTGTAGTTGGAACGCAGGACCGTCATAAGCTATTAGGTTTAATTGAGGAATATCGAGAAGAGCGTAAACCGATTAACGCTGTACGCAACATTATGAAAAATCGTGTGTATGAAGAGTTAGATGTGCCAACATTTACTGATCGTACTCGTGCTTCATTAAAAATTCAAGAAGGCTGTAACAATTTCTGTACATTCTGCATTATTCCTTGGGCACGCGGCTTAATGCGTTCTCGTGATCCGCAGGAAGTTGTTCGACAAGCTAAGCAATTAGTAGGTGCGGGCTATCATGAAATCGTCCTTACAGGAATTCACACAGGTGGCTACGGTGAGGACTTAAAAGATTACAACTTAGCGCAATTATTACGTGATTTAGAGTCACAGGTTACTGGCTTAAAACGTTTGCGTATTTCATCTATTGAAGCTTCTCAATTAACCGACGAAGTAATTGATGTTATTCATGAATCAAATATCGTTGTAAATCATTTACACATTCCGATTCAGTCAGGTTCAGACACGGTGTTGAAGCGTATGCGTCGTAAATATACGATGGATTTCTTCTCAGACCGTATGAAAAAACTTGCAGAAGCATTACCAGATTTAGCGGTAACATCAGATGTAATCGTTGGTTTCCCTGGTGAAACAGAGGAAGAATTTATGGAAACGTATAACTTTATTCGCAATCATAAGTTCTCTGAGCTGCATGTATTCCCCTATTCAAAACGAACAGGTACACCGGCTGCCCGTATGGAAGATCAAATTGATGAAAATGTGAAAAATGATCGTGTTCATCAATTAATCGAATTAAATGATCAATTAGCAAAAGAATATGCCTCTCGTTTTGAAGGGGAAGTGCTTGAAGTTATTCCGGAAGAGCGTTTCAAAGAAGGAAATGATGAAAAGTTATATGTGGGCTACACGACAAACTATCTTAAAATCCTTTTCGAAGCAAATGAAGATATGATTGGTAAAATAGTGAAAGTAAAAGTGACGAAAGCAGGCTATCCATACAATCACGGTCAATACGTGCGTGTTGTAGATTATGCAAACATGGCTACTGAAATCTATTAAATTACATTAACATAATATGACTGCATAGGTGTTCCGTTAATTGGGACTCTGTGCAGTTTTTTTGTTGTTGGACGAATTAATCATCCGATTTCTTCATAAGTGGTTAATAAATGATCGAAGGAGGAAAGGTAGGCACAAATACTGGACGGAAGTGGTAATGTCAGATGTCCTTTAGTGAAATTTAAAAATTGTGATCCTGCACGAATTGAAACGTTTAATTAGGGGGAGAGGGAGGATTAATATACGTAAAGGGCTTTTCTTGGCGTTACTGTTATCTTTCCTAAGTGCCTGTTCGAGCGATATGAAAGATATAGAAAATGTCGGAGTTAAAAGTGCACCTTTAGTTGAACTAGTAATACCAGCTGCAATTGTCGCAGACTATCAGACATTAAATGCAGAAGAAAAAACAGAATTTGTGCAAAAAGAAAATCAAGAAGATGGATCGATTGTTCTGAAGTTAACAGAAGCGGATAAAAAAATTGCCTTAGATCAAACGGAAATCGTGTTTAATGAGGTTTCAAAAACGGTTTTAATAGCGAAAGATAAAAGTAAAATAAGAGGATTTTCACATAATGATTCTTATTCGGAACTACGATTTACGGTTGCAGATCGGGAGGTAGTTGAGGGAGAAAGTTATAAGAGTATGGAAGAGATGTTAATTGTGAATGCTTTACTGCTTCAATTATTGAATGGGCAACAGTTAGAAGTAGTTATAAACGTGTACTTAGAAGGGATGACTGACCCATTTTTAATTAAAAGTTTAGGACGCTAGTACACAATTTTTTTGAATGGGCTGCGAACATTCTGATTAGAATAAAAAGCATGGACTACACCGTATAAAACTGAGTTGTCTGATATTTCCTTGGAGTTCTAAAACATGGTATGATAAGGTCGTACGGACAACTTATATAAATGTGAAAAGGGAGCTACAAATATGACTCAAAATTATGCTGCAATGATCGATCACACATTATTAAAGGCAGATGCAACACGTGATCAAGTCGCGAAAATTTGTGAAGAAGCAAAGCAATATGTATTTGCTTCAGTTTGTGTAAATCCAACTTGGGTAAAATACTCTGCTGAATTACTTGCTGGTACAGAAGTAAAAGTATGTACAGTAATTGGTTTCCCACTTGGAGCTTCAACTTCAGCGGTTAAAGCTTTTGAAACGAAGGATGCAATTGAAAATGGTGCTGGCGAAATCGATATGGTACTTAACATCGGTGCGTTAAAAGCAGGCGAATTCGATTTAGTTCGTGATGATATTAAAGCCGTAGTAGATGCTGCAAATGGTACTTTAGTGAAAGTAATTATGGAGACATGCTTATTAACGGATGATGAAAAAGTGAAAGCTTGTGAATTATCTGTTGAAGCTGGTGCTGATTTCGTGAAAACTTCTACTGGATTCTCGGCAGGTGGTGCAACTGCTGAAGATATCGCATTAATGCGTAAAACTGTTGGCCCAGACCTTGGTGTGAAAGCATCTGGTGGGGTTCGTAGCTTAGAAGATATGAACACAATGATCGAAAACGGAGCAACTCGAATTGGTGCTTCTTCAGGCGTTGCGATTATGAACGGATTAACTTCTGAATCTAATTATTAATTTCGTATACTTTCTATTGACTGCATAAACTCTATAAGTTATAATTCTACAGTACACAGTAACAGATGGTTAGTGTTTGTACTGACGTGTGTTCGGAGGGAGGGAAAGAGAGATGTCAAAAACTGTCGTTCGCAAAAACGAATCGCTTGAAGATGCTCTTCGCCGCTTCAAACGTACTGTATCAAAATCGGGTACAATTCAAGAAGTTAGAAAGCGCGAGTTTTACGAAAAACCTAGCGTTAAGCGTAAAAAGAAATCAGAAGCTGCACGTAAACGTAAGTGGTAATTTAATTTTTCCTTAAAATCCCTACGTTCATAACACGCAATTCGCGATTTAACTGAGCAAACAAAATAATAACCCTTAGCTTACAATAATGAGCTAAGGGTTATTTTATTTTATAGATTTTTCCGATGTATTTGAAATGGAAAAATGAAGACGCTTTCAATTATTTTAAAAATAATGAAACTTTTTAGTGAGTGCTCCGTATAACAAGTATAAGTAAAATGAAAGGAGTCCCTTAACGATGAAAAAAACAAGATTTTTGAGTAGTTTCTTATTGCTTGTTCTAACATTTATGCTAATAATCCCAATGGTCAATGCGGCGGGTGATGACGTTGTTTATCGCGTGCCTGTTCATAAAGAGGTTGAAAAAGGGTTACATGCCTATATGGAACGCGCATTTAAAGAAGCGAAGGAAAATGGCGCAGATGTGATTGTCCTCGACATACATACTCCTGGTGGGTCTGTTGAGGCTGTTGAAGAAATTGCTGTACTAATGGATTCATCGGACATTAAAATCATCGCATATATTAATGCGAAAGCCTTGTCAGCAGGTGCATTTATCGCGCTACATGCGGATGAGATTTATATGACGAAAAACGGAACAATCGGTGCGGCTGGTGTTATAACGGGTGATGGCAATGCAGCAAATGAAAAGGCGCAGAGTGCTTGGATTGCTAACATGAAAGCAGCGGCAAGCGCCAATGGACTTGACCCTCAATATGCAGAAGCAATGGCAAATCCAGACATAGATTTACCGGAATACCGAGCAGGAATCGGGAAATTTTTAACATTAACTGCTGACGAAGCGGTAAAAGTCGGTTATGCTAAAGGTATAGCAAATTCGCTAGATGAGATGCTTGTACTTGCGGGCTATGAAAATGCGGAAGTGACATCTGTTGATATTACGTTTGCTGAGCAACTAGCTCGTTTCGTGACGAATCCGATTATCGTCCCAATTTTACTATCAATTGCAAGTGTTGGCTTAGTGCTAGAGTTATATTCACCTGGCTTTGGTATTCCAGGCTCGATGGCATTAGGCTCGATTGGATTATTTTTCTTTGGTCATTCAATCGCGGGGTTTGCAGGATTCGAGACACTCATCATCTTTGTCATTGGTTTTCTTCTCGTTATTGCAGAGTTTTTTGTGCCGGGAGGAATCCTCGGTGTAATTGGTGGATCGTTAATTCTCATTAGCTTATTATTTGCAGGAGCAAGTGTTACACATATGGCGTATTCGATTTTAATCGCAATGTTTGTTGCGGTAGTGGGAATGGTGGTAATCATGAAGTTCTTTGGCAAAAAGTTACACATTTTTAGTAAGCTTGTTTTAAAAGATGCAACCACTTCAGAAGAAGGCTATGTATCGAATGAAAATCGAGATGAGCTTGTAGGTAAAACGGCAGTTACGCTAACACCTCTTCGTCCTTCTGGCGTTGCAGATTGTGAAGGCGAGCGTTTAGATGTTGTATCAGAAGGTAATTTTATTGATAACAATAAACAAGTTAAGATTGTTAAAGTAGAAGGCTCTCGAATTGTTGTTCGAGAAGTAAAAGAAAAAAATGGAGGAATAAATAATGACTATTGATGCAGGCGCAGTTGGGTTAATCGTAACATTAGTTTTAATTTTTATCGTTATCTCAGTATTCTTTACATTCGTTCCTGTCGCACTATGGATTAGTGCACTAGCAGCTGGCGTAAAAGTAAGTATTTTCACATTAATCGGGATGCGACTACGTCGAGTAATCCCTTCACGTATCGTGAATCCTTTAATTAAAGCCCATAAAGCGGGTATTGATGTAACAATTAATCAATTAGAGTCTCACTACCTTGCAGGTGGTAATGTTGACCGTGTAGTAAATGCGTTAATCGCGGCGCACCGTGCAAATATCGAATTATCATTTGAACGTGCAGCAGCAATTGATTTAGCTGGTCGTGACGTATTAGAAGCTGTACAAATGTCTGTAAATCCAAAAGTAATTGAAACACCATTTATTTCTGGTGTTGCTATGAATGGTATCGAAGTAAAAGCTAAAGCGCGTATTACAGTACGTGCAAACTTAGACCGTTTAGTCGGTGGTGCTGGTGAAGAAACAATCGTTGCCCGTGTTGGTGAAGGGATTGTCTCTACAATCGGTTCTGTGCACTCACATGCAAAAGTATTAGAAAACCCAGATATGATTTCACAAACAGTTCTTGCTAAAGGTCTAGATTCTGGTACAGCATTCGAAATTCTATCGATTGATATTGCGGATGTTGATGTAGGCAAAAATATCGGTGCAGAATTACAAATTGAGCAAGCCCAAGCAGATAAAAACATCGCTCAAGCAAAAGCCGAAGAGCGTCGTGCAATGGCCGTAGCAAACGAGCAAGAAATGATTGCGAAAGTCCAAGAAATGAAAGCAAAAGTAGTAGAAGCAGAAGCAGAAGTACCGATGGCGATTGCAGAAGCATTACGCAGTGGTAACTTTGGGATTATGGATTATATGAACTATAAAAATATCCAAGCTGATACGTCTATGCGCGATTCAATTTCAAAAGTATCGACTGAAAAACCTGAAGGCAAAGAATAAAAACCGGACGATGTAAAAGGAAGGGAGCGTGCGACCGATATGGAAGGCTTAATTATTGTCATCGTGATTTCGATTATTAGTGCTTTATTTAATAAAGATAAAAAGAAACCACAGCAACAGAAGCAGAATTCAATGCCGACATTTGGGCAGCAACAAATTCCCGAGAAATCTGATCCGGTGCCCCAAACGCGAAAACCGGCAGCGGCGTCTTTAGAAGACTTTGCGAACGAAATTTTCGGGCAATTAAATGAAAAAACTGAACAAAAGCCTCCAACAGTTAAGGTAACGCCACCGGAGCCTGTGGTCGTTGCTTCAGCGCGGGAGTCGATAAGAAGCAACCGCTCAGATCGTGCTCCATTAGCTGAGAGAGCCATTACGAAAAAAATTGTGCAACAGGAGCAAAAGATTAAGTTTGTTCCTAAGTCGCGCGAAGATTTAGTGCAGGCGATTGTTATGGCGGAAGTGTTAGGTCAGCCTAAAGCAAAACAAAATTAATGAATGCCTCCTCGTTTATTTGCATATACTGCAAGTAGATGAGGAGGTTTTTGTTTGCGGAAATTATTAAAAGATGATTTCCTTCTTACGATTCAATCGTTTGCAACGATAAAATGGGACGGCCCGTATAAGCTAGAGGAAATTACAGAACAATCTTTTAAGAGTCGTGTTGGTGCTTACGATATTCATATTTCAGCGGAACGAATCATTGTTGAGCAGTTGGAGCCGCAGCAATTTGTGATACATTTAGACAAGCTTGAAAAATTGCATTTATCGAGGAACGATATGTATGAAGCGTTTTGATCAGAGAAGTTATGTGATCCGGTGTGAAGAAAATTTCCAAGGAAATGAATTTTTAAAGGCCCTCCAACGTGCGAAAATCCCGTTGCAACAAATAGAAGTCAATAAAGGTGTTCTGCGCTTTACGGTTCAAAAAAAGTATTTTTCACAACTCAAGAAAATACGGCGTCAATATCGAGTGAAAATAAAAATATCAGATATTGAGAAGTATAATCTTATTCAAAAAGATGCGTTTATGTGGATGAGTTTTCTCCTTTTTTTATGCGTACCAATTATATTAAATGCATATTTATGGGAAATTGAGATTGTACAAGCGACTCCAGAATTAGAAGATTCTATTTCGTCGATTATTGAAGGTCAACTGCAAATTTCTGAAGGTCAAACGGTTAAACAGTTACCTACAGAAGCAGAAATGCGTCAAGAAATATTAGCTACTCATCCTGAATTGAGTTGGGTGTTTATTTCAAAAGTCGGCAGTAAACTTGTTGTGGAAGTGAAATATGCTCCAGTATTGACGGAAGCAGAAAGTGAACAACGAATTGGTCATTTGGTCGCGCGCTCTAGTGGTGTTATTACGCACGTAGATGTTGAACGTGGAGAGCGATTAGTGACACAGAATATGACGGTTTTTGAAGGTGATTTGCTTGTATCGGGGATTGTTTCGTTTGATAAGCAAGATTTCATCGTAGGGGCTGCAGGGGAAGTATATGCGGATTATTGGTTGAATACTGAATTTTCTATGCCTAATACAATTGAAGTGACGACTGTAAAAGATCGTGCCTGGTATGTACGTGGTGTTAAAATTCCAAAGCAGTTGTCGAATTTCCGAGAAGCTATATCAACTATATTTACAGTAGAGGAAACAGTAGACCTTGAAACGAAAACATTTCAATTGAATGAGGAAAATGCAGAAAATTATATTTTACCTATTTTACAGCAGAAGATCTTACAATCATTACCCAAGCATTCGACGATTAAAGAAGAAAAACTTTTGCGCCTCACATTTGAAAATGATAAAGTAGAGGGGAACATATTATTACTGATTAATGAGAATATTGCGATTTTACAACCTATTGATCGAGGAGAGTAAATATGACAGAAAAAATGGTAGATCTTCAACTAAATAATCCGAATGAAGCAGTGAGTTTACTTGGAATGGGCGATAAAAATATTTCTTTAATTGAAGAAACATATGATGTGCAAATCATTACGCGTGGAGAGGTTATTCAAGTTGTCGGTGAGGATGAACTGAAAAAAGAACAGGCGATGCTTGTTTTGCATGCACTACTGCAAGTGATTCGAAAAGATATTAATATAGATATTAGAGATACAACAACTGCGATTGAAATGGCTGCAAAAGGAACGATAGAATATTTCCCTGAATTATATGATGAAGAAATTGCACGTAATTTAAAAGGCAAGTCAATTCGTGCGAAAACTATAGGCCAACGCGAATACATAAAAGCGATACGTCTTAATGACTTGATTTTTGGAATTGGTCCAGCAGGTACTGGGAAAACGTATTTAGCAGTAGTGATGGCGACGCAAGCATTGAAAAATGGGCATGTAAAGCGAATTATTTTAACGCGTCCGGCAGTAGAAGCAGGTGAATCACTAGGCTTCTTACCAGGGGACTTGAAGGAAAAGGTAGATCCGTATTTAAGGCCGTTATACGATGCGTTACACGACATTTACGGTGCAGAGCAAACACAGCGCCTAATTGAACGCGGAACAATTGAAATTGCTCCTTTAGCGTATATGCGTGGGAGAACATTAGATGATGCATTTGTGATATTAGACGAAGCGCAAAATACGACACATCAGCAAATGAAAATGTTTTTAACGCGTTTAGGATTTGGCTCAAAAATGGTCATTACAGGCGATAAAACGCAAATTGACCTTTCGAAAAAGCAAGAATCGGGCTTAATTATTGCAGAGCGTACGTTAAAGTATGTAAAGGCAATTCATTTCCAACTATTAGAGCAAGGAGATGTAGTACGTCATCCATTGGTAGCAAAAGTAATCCAAGCATATTCAGATCAAGAGCTATAATCCAAGTCCCTCTGTACCGAAAGCGGAAGCGACAGGTACAAGGCGATGTAGTACGTCATCCACTGGTAGCAAAAGTAATCCAAGCATATTCAGATCAGGAGCTATAATCCATGTCCCTCTGTACCGAAAGCGAAGCGACAGGTACAAGGAGATGTAGTACGTCATCCGTTGGTAGCAAAAGTAATCCAAGCATATTCCGATCAAGAGCTATAATTTTACTCTCTGTGCAAAAGCAGAGAATGCACTAAAATGAAAACCTTCATTCATAAAGCAGGAATATTATTTATAATATTTCTGCTTTTATTATTTTAGAAAATTCATTGAAACGAAGGCTCCAATACATGGTAAAATAATAGAGAGCGTAACTGGAGGTGTAAGATGAAACAACAATTAAAAAAGATATTTAATTTAATCGGATTTCGTTCATTCTTATTAATCGTTTTACTGTTAACTGCATTTGTACAGTTTTTTATTATGCTAAGTGCAGTAGAGAGTGATACATATGATATTCAAATTACACAAATTGCACAAGATACGATCCGTGCAGTAAAAACAGTTGAAGATACAGAGAAAACGGAGTTATTACGCAATGAAGCAGAAAACTTAGTGGAACCTGTTTATGTGCTGAATTCAGATGTTGCAGAGCATCGTGTGTCTTTTGTAAACTCTGTTTTTGATACACTTATTGCTGAGAAGGTTCTAATTGAGCAGTCAACAGACATACTTCTTAAATCAGAGCGTATTAATGCGTTAAAGAAATCAATGAAAGAAATTATTAATTCTCAACCAGATTTAGCGTTGTCAGATACTCAGCTGGAGGCATTTTTAACTGTTACAGTTGAAGAAATCGAACAAACACGTGACGCTATTGAAGACATTGTACAAGAAAGTCTGTCAAATGCAATTAGAAAAGAAGCGCTCCCAACGTTAAAAATAGAGGCGGAAGCGAAAGTTGTCAGCGCGGAAAAAGTAAATCGTACATTGCTGAATCCATCGATTGCGATTGTGAAGGTAGCGATTGTTGAAACGGAAAAATTAGATCCAGTAAAAACTGAGGAACGCATTACGCAAGCTAGAAGTAGTGTTGAGCCAACGAAAATTTTACAAGGGCAAATTATTATACGTGAGGGCGAAGCAATCGATCGTGAAATGATTCGTCAAATGGAACTTTTAAGCATGCTTGATGCTGAAGGGTCAAATAAGCCGATTATTGGATTAATAATTTTCATTCTATTGCAGATGTCATTTATGTATATTTTATTTGACCGTTCAAAATTAGAACTTGTGAAAAAGCAAAAAGGTCTTTTGGTAACGGTTAGTGTTTATATAATTTCGATTATTGTAATGAGTTTGATGAATTTAGTGGCAGAAAATTTTGATGTGAATATCGGCTTCTTATTCCCGACAGCGATGGCAACGATGCTTGTTCGTTTGCTTGCGAATGATAAGGCTGCGAGTGTTGTCACGATTTTAACAGCCGCGTCGTCAGGCATTGTATTCCAGCAAGGGTACGCTGCTGTTCTGCAAATGGATGTAGCTCTTTACATTTTATTTGGCGGATTTGGTGCGCTTTATTTTATGCGTAATATGGAAAAACGCGCGCATTTATTGCATGCAGTTACAGTCATTTCAATTATCAATATATTATTTATTGCATTTTATTTACTAATGAGCCAGGCTTCGTTAAGTTTTGGGGAAATTTTATTCTATATGACAGCTGGTATTATTTCTGGTTTATTATCGGGTGCATTAACGATGGGATTACTTCCATTTTTTGAATCCGCATTTGGTATTTTATCAACGATGCGTCTAATTGAATTATCGAACCCAAATCATCCGTTACTGAAGAAAATCTTAATGGAAACACCAGGTACGTATCATCATAGTGTAATGGTGGCGAACCTAGCAGAGGCTTCATGTGAGGCGATTGGTGCGGATGGATTATTAGCGCGAGTGGCAAGTTATTATCATGATGTTGGAAAGTCGCGTAGACCGTTAATGTTTATTGAAAATCAGATTTCGGGTGTGAACCCGCATGATACATTACCACCGGAAAAGAGTGCGGAAATTATAATATCCCACACAACAGAGGGAGCAGAGCTACTGCGCCAACATAAAATGCCGCTGGAGATTATTGATATTGCGCTCCAGCACCATGGGACAAGTACTTTGAAATTTTTCTTGTTTAAAGCGAAAGAAGAAGGGGAAAATTTTGATGAGGCGAAGTTTCGCTACCCAGGTCCTAAGCCACAATCGAAAGAAGCAGCAATTATTAGCATTGCAGATAGTGTCGAAGCGGCAGTACGTTCGATGAAAGAGCCAACTTCAGACAAGATTCAACATTTAATTCGCTCGATTATTCAAAATCGACTACAGGATGAACAATTTGACGAGTGTGATTTATCAATTAAAGAATTAAAGAAAATTGAGCAAGTACTATGTGAAACATTAAATGGGATATTCCATTCCCGAATTGAATACCCGAAATAGTTAGGAGAGATAAAGATGTTAAATATTGATTTTTTAGATGAAACAAATGAAGTAGCAGAGGCACATATTGCGCTAGTGGAAAAACTGATTCAACACGCAGCACAAGTAGAAGGCATTGAAGAGGGTTCTGAGGTTTCGATTACTTTTGTGACGAATGAGGCGATCCATGAAATTAACCGTGAATACCGTGATAAGGATCAGCCAACTGATGTTATTTCATTCGCGATGGAGGAAATGGGTGAAGGCGAAGTAGCGATTGTTGGAGAGGGTATTCCACGTATTTTAGGAGACATTATTATTTCAACAGACCGTACACGTGAGCAAGCGGAGGAATATGGGCATTCATTTGAGCGTGAATTAGGCTTTTTAGCGGTGCATGGTTTCCTACATTTACTTGGCTACGACCATATGACGGATGAGGATGAGAAGGAAATGTTCGGCAAGCAGGATGAAATTTTGCAATCGTATGGTTTAGGCCGAGACGACAATGAACGCGCGTAAATTCATTCGTTCCTTTTCATTTGCATGGCAAGGAATTGGAGTAGCTTTAAAAGAACAAAATATGAAATTTCACCTTTTAATCGCGGTTGTCGTCGTTATTGCAGCCTTATTGACGGGGCTTTCCTCGATTGAATGGTGTATACTTATTGTCGTAATTGCGGCGGTGATTAGCATAGAAATGGTCAATACGGCCATTGAACACGTTGTAGATTTGACATCGCCAGACATGCATCCGCTCGCAAAAGCAGCAAAAGACGTCGCTGCGGGCGCTGTGCTTGTATTTGCTATGGCAAGTGTTATAATCGGAGTACTCATTTTTATTCCGAAATGGTTTTAAGAAGTGGTTTAAGAGAGGAGCAAGAACGATGAATATGAATGATTTATTAGAACAATCAAAGGTAGCACGCGAAAAAGCGTACGTGCCATATTCTAAATTTAAAGTTGGGGCAGCGCTACTTGCCGCTGACGGAACTGTTTATCATGGTTGTAATATTGAAAATGCGGGCTATAGCATGACAAACTGTGCAGAACGTACAGCATTTTTTAAAGCAGTTTCAGAAGGTGTAATGGACTTCACGGCTATTGCTATAGTTGCAGATACAGACCGTCCTTGCTCACCATGTGGCGCTTGTCGTCAAGTTATGTCTGAGTTTTGTAAACCAGACATGCCAGTATATTTAACAAACTTAAAAGGGGACGTTCAGGAAACGACTGTAGCGGCGTTAATACCTGGTGCGTTCACACCGGAGGATTTAGATTATGCAGCAACCAAGTAATGGTTTTAAATCGGGATTTGTCTCGATTATAGGCCGACCAAATGTTGGGAAATCAACATTTTTAAATCGTGTTATTGGGCAAAAAATTGCCATCATGTCGGATAAACCGCAAACAACACGTAATAAAGTACAAGGTGTTTTAACACAAGACAATAGCCAAACGATTTTCATCGATACACCAGGCATTCATAAGCCAAAGCATAAGCTTGGCGAATTCATGCTAAAAGTATCACGTAATGCGTTAAGAGAAGTGGATGCAATTATGTTCATGGTAAACGCGGAAGAAAAACGTGGTAAAGGTGACGAGTACATTTTAGAGATGCTAGAAGGCAATACAACGCCAGTATTTTTAATCATTAATAAAATCGACCAAGTGCACCCTGATGCGTTAGAGGGTATTGTTAATTCGTATAAGGATAAATTTGATTTTGCAGAAATTATTCCGATTTCAGCTTTACGTGGTAATAATATTGAGAACTTATTAACGACGATTGAAAAGTACTTACCAGAGGGACCTATGTATTACCCAGCGGATCAAGTAACCGATCACCCGGAGCGTTTCATTATCTCCGAATTAATCCGTGAAAAAGTACTTCACCATACGCGCGAAGAAATTCCGCATTCAATCGCAGTTGTAATTGATAAAATTAAACGTGATGAAGAAAACGAAAACATGATTCGCGTACAAGCGACGATTATGGTTGAGCGCGATTCACAAAAAGGAATCGTAATCGGTAAACGTGGTGCATTACTTAAACAAGTAGGTACAGAAGCACGTAAAGATATCGAAATGCTACTTGGCTCAAAGATTTATTTAGAGCTTTGGGTGAAAGTGCAAAAAGATTGGCGCAACAAGCAAGGGAATCTACGAGATTTCGGTTTCCGTGACGACGAATATTAAGTAATAGAGTGGGGTACGCTC
>JAZLIT010000218.1:0-2717 GCA_045617525.1 Solibacillus sp.
CATACTCGCAGCCAATGTATTCAAGGCCGTCGTAAAGCTGATTCAAGGAAAAATCATAAGAATCAAAAAGCTTAGGAATCACCTCATCATAAGTTTTAGATTTAGAACATGGATGAACAAGCCTTGAGTAAACAAGGGCAGAGATCATATCAAAAACATTAAAGCGAAAATCAGTAGCAGTCTGCATAATATCAATATATTTTTTTACGGAAAGCTTGTCATTGATGTTTTTCATTGGAAAATATCCGATGAGTTTTTCTGGAGAATCCTCCGAAATCTGTTTGGCTTTCTTTGCAGCCTTAGCAGCATTCACTTCCTGATTAAGCTTATTAACCTCTTCTTTGTAGAAAGTTATAGGATCCTCTATACCTTTCGCCTGAAGCTCATGAACATATCCAATTGGCTTGTAAGATTTGTGTGCTGTATGACCACGCTCAGGGTCATAAAAACTTGAATAAATTTGAAGATATGTTCCTTTTTTATTATTTGTTTTTTTAAGAAAATATGCCATAAAAATCACCCTCTTCTAGTATAACACCATAGCACCATATAGTCAATAACAAAAAACATTTTTTGTCAAGTTTTTTTAGCATAAAAAAAACCAGCATTTATGCGGGCTTACGATAGTTTAGTATAATATTAACTCTTAAATAAATATGGTGCTAAATCCTAAAGACGGGAATAATAAAGATGACGGTGCTTTTGTGCTTTAACCTTGAAATAACATAAAGAATGCTTTTTGTAATTATTTACATTTAAAATACAGAAAAAATGTATATAATGATACCTGACTTTGGGAGTTGAGCATTAAAATATGGTGCTAAGCCAAGGGTTAAAACCTATGGCTTAGCATTTTTTTGATTTCTCCATTGCTGAGAAAATATGAGGTTAATGGTAGGTTACATATTGAAGCAAACTCTTTTATAAATGATGACCCCCGTGATAGGTTAATATATTTTCTGTCGGATATTTTTGCTACTCTGAAATCATGAATAAAGTCAAAAAGTTCTTCAGAGCAGTAGTTGTTTTTAAGTATTTTGAACTGTAAAAGCCTAGTTAACAGTACAGAGAGATAGCATATAAGGAAATGTCCGGTGATGGTATCTTCTTTCTGCAGATATACAGGTCTTGCATCAAGTTGAGATTTCATAATGCGGAAAGATTCCTCTATTCTCCAGAGGTTATGATACGCATCGTATATATCTTTGTCGGACATGGAGATTTCAGATGCTACCAGCATGTTGTATCCGGCTAATTCAAGAGATTTTTTAATAAGGTCTTCGTTCATGGATACTTTAATTTTACCATCTGTGTCGTTACCTTTTTTATCAACGGCAGAAAATATAACATACTTAGCCGAGTCGCCATACTCTGATTTCTTGGCCTGTGATGCCTTTAAAAGTTTAGCTTTTTCAACTTCTTTATTGATTTCATATATCTGCTTTTTGGCCAACTTAGGATTAAAGGTTACAATTCTTTTTTCTGTGATTTTGAATTTCTTTATTTTACCTGTTTGTGAATCGGTGAATTTATATTCAAACTCGTCTATGCATTCTTTCATACGATATAAAGTATCACCAGTTGCATTTTTAACATCTCTGTAATCATTAGGAAGTAAAATCCAGGTTTTTTCAATATCCGGAAGCTGTTTAACAGATTTAGAGAAAATATATCCATCACCATTTTTGAGTGCATGATAAATGTTTTCTGCACAGTTGAGTCCCTTATCGGCAATCTGGATAGTCCTGCCGGATACAGAGTTTCTTTTCTTTAAATCATCAATAATCTTTCTGATTACAGGCTTTTCACTCTGATTTCCCGGGAAAAGTTTCATGCCAACAGGAACCTGATTTGCATCAAGAAGAAGTCCTAATCCAACGATAGGCTCTTTTTTGTTTTCCTTAGAAGGGCCTTTCTTTCTAAAGTCATCTTCTTTGTCAATTTCAAAGTAAAAGTTCGTGCAGTCAAAGTAAGTGTGAGAAGTATCGAATTTATACATTTGCTGAATCTGATGATTGTAAATCTCAATGATTTTCTCATACTCGCAGCCAATGTATTCAAGGCCGTCGTAAAGCTGATTCAAGGAAAAATCATAAGAATCAAAAAGCTTAGGAATTACTTCGTCATAGGTTTTTGATTTTGAACATGGATGAACAAGCCTTGAGTAAACAAGGGCAGAAATCAAGTCGTAAACATTAAAGCGGAAATCAGTAGCTGTCTGCATTAAATCAATATATTTCTTCACGGAAAGCTTATCGTTGATGTTTTTCATCGGAAAATATCCGATGAGTTTTTCCGGTGAATCATCGGAAATTTGTTTCGCTTTCTTGGCTGCCTTGGCGGCATTAACTTCTTGGTTGAGCTTGATAACTTCCTCTTTGTAAAAAGAGATAGGATCATCAATCCCCTTTGCCTGAAGTTCGTGTACATAACCTAAAGGTTTGTAAGAGCGATGAGCTCCGCTTTTTCTTTCCGGATCATAAAAACTTTCATAAATTTGAAGATATGTTCCTTTATTGTTGTTTGTTTTCTTTAAAAAATAAGCCATAAAAGTCACCCTCTTATAGTATAGCACTATAACACTATTTATGCAATAGCAAAAAACTAATTTTGTCAAGTTTTTTAAATATAAAAAAAGCCAGCATTTATGCTGACTTGAAATAATTCGGTATTGAAATAACTCTCAAAGAATTATGGTGCTAAATCCTAAAGACGGG
>JAZLIT010000219.1:0-4115 GCA_045617525.1 Solibacillus sp.
CTTATAGGCATCATTAAATTCCAACTCCGGCTCTGCTAGTTCCTGTGCCGCTTGCTTCGCTCCACTTAATAATGCGCGAATATCAATATCCGCCACTGCCACAGGTAATAAGCCAACCGGTGTTAAGACAGAAAAACGCCCGCCAATATTGTCAGGAATCACAAATTGACGATAGCCCTCTTTATCCGCAATACCTTTTAAAATTCCTACTTCCGCATCTGTTGTCACAATAATACGACGTGCCGCTTCTTCTCCGTACTTCGCCTCCATATACTGACGCATGGCGCGAAAAGCAAGTGCCGGTTCCATTGTCCCACCAGACTTTGAAATCACATTCACATACACACGCTTATCATTAATATGTTTTAATAATTGATTAATATAAGCACCACTCATATTTTGCCCAACATAAATCACTTCAATCCCCTGCATTTGCCGACCAAAGTAAGGTGTCAATGCATCTAATATTGCACGTGCCCCTAAAAATGAACCCCCTACCCCAACAACAATCAGGATATCCGCTTCCTGCCGAATTTCCGCAGCTAACTGTTCAATCTGTCCAAGTAATTCCACATGATTTTGCTCTGGATAATGCAGCCAGCCTGTTAACTCAGATGTATCCTCCAACTTTTGATGTAACGAAAGAATCACGTCTCTGTAACCTTGAATATTTTCAATCGACAAATCGCAATTTAAATGAGTCGTTTGCAATGCTTTCGTACCCAATGAAATAACCTCTATTCTTATGTGAATTATTCTTATTTACATTATGTCATAGCCTAATAAAAAACTAATTTGTTACATAGGTGGTTTTTAAGTATCATGCGATGTCCACTAGCTATGCGGCTAGCATATACTACTTTCTCTTCACAACCCAACCACTCAGAAAAAACAAACAAATACCAATAAGCGCACCCGTACTATCGATCAGTACATTCTTCACTTGAGGACCTCTGTCCTCAACAAAATACTGATTGACTTCGTCGGATACAGCGTAAAAAACACAAATCAGAAGCGCTAGTCCCACCCGACGATATCCCTGGACACCACTTGACCTTAAAGCATTGACCACGAATACACCAAGTACCAAATAAATAAAGAAGTGGGCATTCTTTCGAACAAGGTGATTAAGACGTTCCATTTCAGAATCATTCGCAGGGACAATGTCGATAGTTTCTATAATTTCCTCGGTTATACCTGGATGGGAGAAATAATAGATTAAAAGCCATCCAAAGTAGTACGGATGTTCAAAAAATATATTTAGTCATTATTCCGAAAATTATTCTCGAAGCGCCAAGAATCACGACACATTGAATGGAGATCACGTGTTGCTCTCCACCCTAATTCTTGCTGTGCTTTTGACGCATCCGCATAGAATGAAGCGATATCCCCAGGTCTGCGATCCACGATTTCATAGGGAACGGCTACCCCATTTGCCTCTTCAAAGGCATTCACTAGCTCTAAAACACTCGTCCCGCGACCTGTGCCCAAATTATACACATGGACACCTTCCTTCAAACGCTCAATTGCGGCCACATGCCCAGCTGCTAAATCCAATACATGAATATAATCTCGAACACCCGTGCCATCCTCTGTAGGATAGTCATCACCAAACACACGCAACTGTTTAAGTTTTCCTTTTGCAACTTGTGTTACATAAGGCATCAGATTATTCGGAATACCATTCGGAGACTCCCCGATCAAACCACTCTCATGCGCACCCACTGGATTAAAATAACGAAGAAGTGTCACGGCAAATCCCGGATGAACGTGGGCATTATCCGTCAAAATACGCTCACTCATCGCCTTCGTCTCCCCATAAGGATTCGTCGTTGGCAATAAATCCATCATCTCCACAAACGGCACCCGATTGTCCCCATACACCGTCGCAGAAGAACTAAAGACAAATCGTCCGACATTATACTTTAAACAAGCCTCAGCCAGCACCATCGTAGTAACTAAATTGTTCTTGTAATACAATAATGGCTTTTCAACCGATTCACCGACCGCTTTCAACCCAGCAAAATGAATAACCCCGTCAATGTGATGCTGACTAAACACATCAGCTACTGCCGCAGCATCCGTTACATCCAACTCATAAAAGATCACTGCTTTACCTGCCAGCTGTTGGATGTTATCAATAGCCTCACGCTTACTATTGCAAAGGTTATCCGCGATGATTACAGAATGCCCCGCTTCAAGAAGAGCTACAGATGTATGGGAACCAATGTAGCCTGCTCCGCCTGTTACTAGGATGTTCATGATATCTAACCCCCTATACTTTTACAGTATTAGCTCTCACTATAAGATTCAACTTACTTATAATGAGATTTACTGTTTAGTACTTACCTAACGTAATTCTTTCTTAAATTCTATTAATCTTTTCGCTTTTGATAATATGGAATAGCTGCATTTATAGACTTTAGCTTAACCTAATATCCTATTAATCTTTTCTGAATTCTACCTGATTTAAAATAATTAATATCTTCCCTTACTTCGGAAAGATTCATATAATCCTATATAGTTTTGATACATGAGGGTTTTTTCTAATATAAATAATAAAATATAACCCCCCAAAAAACTTAATTATAAATTCTATGTTAGTAAATACGTAATTATTACTATAAATCGTATAGGCTTATGTAACCGCTAAAATAACCTAAATAGTTTTTTACACTTTAGACAAAGAAACTAAATTTCTAGTAAACTGAAATCATCATGTTTACTTCAGGAAAAAATGGTAATAATAATTTACATATCCATCAATTAAGAGAACGAAAATTTAACATTCCACAAATAGTAGAAGAACTAAAAATTTACCCGCCCGACGGAATATAAATACATAGAGTTGAACTTTGAAGAAGTGCATACTTGCCGAGGAATTGTAAAGAAGCCAAAGAAATTAAATTTTTATCATATCTCATTTTTTTAGCGAATTCTCGATACAATTATGCGGAATTGAAATATATTTACAACGGATAGGATTCGCTTTCATGAAAATGACTTCAATTACTATGGTGAGCCTACAGAAGAGTTAGTTTATAATCAAGTTTTTAATAGCAGTTAGTGAAAAAGCCAACGTCATTTTATTAACAGGTGAATTTCAAGCAGACGTATCTAAAGATATCAGGTTTGGAATAATCGTACGTGGTTGCTGGCTTGAAAGTATAGGTAAGCAAAAAGTACATCATACAAAAAAGACCAATAGAAGTGTTCACCAGAAAAGCAACACTTACTATCAGTCTCTCCCATACTTTCAGAAGAAAGTACACCTATAACAATATGTATTTGCTCAAAGCCAAATTCTCATACAAATGGGTCAGGATATTTAGCCTCACGCCTCTAACAACTCAAGCATTTTTCGCTTATACGCCTCTACTCCAGGCTGGTCAAATGGATTCACATCTAGTAAATACGCGCTAATTGCACATGATTTCATAAAGAAGTAAATTAAATAACCGAGGTGGAAGGCATCTAGCCTCGGTAGCTCCAATTGAATAACTGGTACACCACCACCAGCGTGCGCTAAAGCTGTTCCCTGCTTGGATAAAGCATTAATTTGATTGAAAGTACGCCCTGCTAAATAATTTAAACCGTCTTCATCTCGACTATCAAAATTCACAATGAAATCTGGTTCAATCGTTTGGAAATGTAATAACGTCTCGAATAAAATCGGATTCCCATCTTGAATAAATTGGCCGATTGAGTGTAAATCCGTTGAGAAGTTAACGGTAGAAGGATATAAACCCTTCTTCTCTTTCCCTTCACTCTCCCCGAATAACTGCTTCCACCATTCGTGAAATTTATTCAATGAAGGCTCAAATGATGCGAGTAGCTCAATTTGATAGCCCTCTGTATACATTAAATGTCGCATCACCGCGTACTTGTAGGCATCATTAAACTCCAACTCTGGCTCTGCTAGTTCCTGTGCCGCTTGCTTCGCTCCACTTAATAATGCGCGAATATCAATATCTGCCACTGCCACAGGTAATAAGCCAACCGGTGTTAAGACAGAAAAACGCCCCCCAATATTGTCAGGAATCACAAATTGACGATAGCCCTCTTTATCAGCAATACCTTTTAAAATTCCTACTTCCGCATCTGTTGTCACAATA
>JAZLIT010000220.1:0-7908 GCA_045617525.1 Solibacillus sp.
GTGGACTAACCTAATTTAATAAGACATCATAAAACACCTCAAAAATGGGTATGTATATAAAGTACATACTAAATTATTTTGGAGGTGTTTTTCTATGACAAAAGTTAGTTATTCTTCTGATTTGAAATGGGCAGTAGTTAAAGAGAAATTAACGGGTGAATTGACGAATCGAGAAATTATGGATAAGTACGGAATTAAAAATAATTCACAAATTAAAACATGGATGAAATGGTATCGAAACAACGAGTTGTATCGCTTTGACCAACCTGTAGGCAAGCAATACACGTATGGATATGGTCCAGAAAGTAAAAGTGCACAAGAAATTAAAGACCGTAAAATGATGCATCTTGAATTGGAGAATGAAATTTTAAAAAAGTTCATGGCAATCGCGAAGGAGTTGAACGTAAAGTAATTTTATTAACAGTGGAAAAACTGCGTAAAAAATATACCGTTACATTAATTTTAGAAGTACTAGAGGTCCCTCGTTCAACGTATTACCGTTGGATGCATGAAGGAATTGGTGAGAATACACCGATTGAAGATGCTTTAATTGCGCTTTGTCAAGAAACGAAGTATCGTTATGGACATCGTAAAATCAAGTATTTACTTGCAAAAAAGCATGGCTACCAATTGAATCGTAATACGGTACAAAAATTGATGCAAAAGCACAATTTACAATGTCGCGTAAAGAAGAAACGTAAGTTTAAAGCGGATCAGGGGCCAGAAAAGATTGCCCCTAACTTATTAGCCCGCGCTTTTACAGCTGCGGCGCCTAATGAAAAATGGGTAACAGATATTACCTATATTAAATATGGCTCGACAACAATGTATTTAGCAACGATTTTAGATTTGTTTAATAATGAAATTGTAGCCTATAGAATCTATGACCATCAACAGACATCGCTTGTGATGGATGTCTTAAAGGCGGCCTTAGAAGCGAGGAATTATCCAAAAGGTGTGCTTGTCCATTCAGATCAAGGGAGCGTGTATACATCATATGCGTATCAAAATTTATTAGAGGACATGGACTGCAAAGCAAGTATGTCAAGACGAGGGAACTGTTGGGATAATGCGGTGATTGAATCCTTTCATTCAAATATTAAAACAGAGGAATTTCAACGCGTGAAGCATCATTCTTTAACAAATGAGACAACAAGATTGCGTGTAATGAAATATATGAAGGAATATAATGAGGAACGGATACAAGAAAAATTAGGCTACTTAACTCCCCTGGAGTATGGAAATAAAGTAGCCTAAAAAGGTGTTTTATGTGTGTCTCAAATGACTAGGTCAGTTCATACATTAGGTTTGTTTGTACTTAGTTTAATTATTTTTATTGTTAAACGGGATGTTGTTAATGAAGGTAGTTTAGTATTTAATTTTGCTTTCTTCTTCGTCTTTATCTTTCTGGTATTTATGAATTTTCCCCTTATAGGCGTTATTTTGATTCCACTCATCATTTGGATTGTTGTACTATTAGTGAAAAATATAGAGTCAGAAATCCTTAAGATGGTAGCATTATCTTTCTTCATGTTATTTACAGCAATAAACTTAATTGAGGCTGCTTCGCTTTTAGGGCAATAGTGATATGAAATAAATTCGTGGGAAGTTAACCCTCGTTATTAGTGGGTCGAAATATAGGTACTGGATTACTCCCTCTTGACGAATTCAAATATACTTTTACATTATAAGGTCTTCATTTACGCTAAAATTGGTATACTAATAAAAAAAACAACAAAGGTGATGTGAATGAAGTTACTTTTAGAATGGACATATCGTGCTAAGAACGGGGCAACAACAACATTTCACTCAGAGCAACTCACAGCAGCTGAAGCATTAATGCTCGCTGAAGATATCGAAAATACGGGTCGCGTAAAGCAACTTATTATAACCGATGAACACGATAGCACGTGGATGATGAAAGAGTTAAGGAAGTATTTGAAGGAACTCGAAACAGAGCCTCACGATATAACTGTGTACTTTGATGGTGGATATCACCACGATGAATATACAGCCGGTCTAGGTATCGTCATTTACTACAAGCAAAATAATAAGCGGTATCGCTATCGTAAAAACTTACTGCTTGAACAAATTGACTCGAACAACGAGGCTGAATATGCAGCGCTCCATCTTGCAATTGCTGAGCTCGAACTACTTCAAGCACATCACCAGACAATTTCAATCAAAGGGGATTCGCAAGTTGTCATCAACCAGCTCAACGGCGAATGGCCTGCTTACGAAGAAAAATTAGCAAGTTGGGCCACTAAAATTGAGAAACGATTGCAGCATCTTGGCTTTATCCCTGAATATAAACTTCTTTCACGTAATGACAATAAAGAAGCAGATCGACTTGCAACACAAGCATTAGAAGGAACTCCAATCGAAGCCACAATCGTTATTAATTAAAAAAAGGTATTGGGCCTCCCTAAGAGGTCGAATACCTTTTTTATTTCCCTATATGTTAAACCTCAGAATATGGGCTACGCTTTTCCTTCTTCAAATAATGGGAAGATGTCATTTTCGCTGCAACTGCTATTAAATAGAAGAAAACATTTACTAAATACATAATTATACGCATATCATAGTTCCTGAAAAATAGGAATGTTACGCATGTGAATAAGATTGCAATAAAGATGGTTGCCTTGGCCATTGAATTTACTCCACAGAAAACTTGTATAAAAATGAAAATAAATGTTACAAGAATTGGTCCATAAAATGCCAACATGTCCATTCCCCCTTATTCCCATTATACCTATAGTTTTCAGAAAATAAATATTATTCAGTAAGGTGTTATATACCTGTTGCAGACAATAAAATCATAATCGTCACAAACGCTACAAACATTACAGCATTTGTGAAAACAGCTTTCCAAATTGAGAAACGATGAACTTCTTGTACAGCCTTTAGTATTAAGAAAATCACCCAAACGCTCGCTAAAATGATTAACAATGGGCCAACAAACATCATGATATGGTCACCTAAAGTTAATTCAAAACCAGGCATTACAAAATAACTTTCCGGTGATAACTGCATCCAAAATAGTAAAACAGGTAAAATCCAAATATACGGGATATTCGTCAAACAAAGTGCTCGGAACATTTGCTTAAAATTACCTTTTCCGCCGAAACCTTTCCCCACAATCGTAACAACCCACGCCATTAAAAGCGTTGATAATGTAAAGACAATGACAGACATCATTATCGAAGAGGCAACAACATCCCCTAATGTAAATGCAAATTCATACGTTGATTGCACAAAACTTATAAGTTGACTACTAAATACCCCTACAATTCCAATAATGAAAAAGTAAAGCAATGGCTTAAACATTAGGCAAAATCGAATCGTCGCACGTGGATAGCGCGCAATCATAAAGAGCGGCTCCATATCATTTATATGTATCTTTTTTGTTTTCTCCATTTAAATCCCTCCATAAAAACGAGTGTAGGTAACACCAAATATTACCTACACTCACAACCATTAATTATTGAAATTTCACCATATGGTATTTCTTTTTACCACGACGGATAATCGCAAATGCATCTTCTAAACGATCTTTTGCATCAACCATGTATTCAAGATCCATTATTTTTTCACCGTTAATCGAAATCGCGCCATTCGTCACATCTTCGCGTGCTTGACGTTTTGATGAAGAAATCCCACCATCAACGATTACATCCACAATATTTTTATCTTCTTTTGGAAGCTCAACAGATGGTACACCTGCAAATGCTACTTTCATTTCTTCTACTGAAAGTGCTTTTAAATCACCCGAGAACAATGCAGCTGTAATACGCTCTGCAGCTTCAAGTCCTTCTTCACCATGAATCAGCTTCGTCATTTCAGCAGCTAATGCTTTTTGCGCTTTACGTAGATGTGCTTCTTCTTGCACACTTACTTCAAGTGCTTCGATTTCTTCACGTGTTAAGAATGTGAAGATTTTTAAATACTTAATTACATCTGAATCAGCCGCGTTAATCCAGAACTGATAGAACTCGTATGGCGAAGTTTTTTTAGCATCTAACCATACCGCTCCAGTCGCTGATTTACCGAATTTAGTGCCATCCGCTTTAGTCACTAAAGGAATTGTAATCCCGAAGGCTTTTGCTTCTTCATCATGTGTTTTACGAATAACTTCAAGGCCAGTTGTAATGTTCCCCCATTGATCTGATCCACCTACTTGAATACGTACATTATGGTTATCGTATAAGTGGTTGAAGTCAATCCCTTGAATAATTGTATATGTGAATTCCGTAAATGAAATTCCTGTATCTAAGCGAGATGAAATCGTATCTTTTCCAAGTAGGTAATTTACATTTACTAGTTTACCGTAATCGCGTAAGAAATCGATTAAACTTAGCTTACCAATCCAATCGTAGTTATTCACTAATGAAGCTGTGTTTTTAGCATCACTACCAAAATCAAATAAGCGCTCAAATTGCTTTTTAAGTCCTTGTACGTTTTTATCGATTTGCTCGATTGTTTGTAATTGGCGCTCCTCAGAACGACCTGATGGATCGCCTACCATTCCCGTAGCTCCACCCACTAAAAGAACTGGCTTATGACCAGCTTTTTGGAAGCGACGTAATGTTAATAAAGGAACGATATGTCCGATATGCATTGAATCTGCTGTTGGATCAACACCACAGTATAAAGATACCGACTGTTCATTTAAAAGCTTTTCCATACCTTCAGCGTCTGTTTGTTGGTATAACAATCCACGCCATTGTAAGTCTTGTAATAATTCGTTTGTCATTGTAAATTCCTCCTTATATCATATGAAAATAAGCATGTACGTGTGTAGTGAACTGAAAAATGTCCACAAAAAAATCCCAACACACGTAATACACGTATGCTGGGACGTTAAATGTAAATTAACGCGGTACCACCCGGCTTGAAGAATAATTCTTCCTCTTAATTAAGCGTCTATATCGCGACGAAACGTACAAGCTCCAAGAACGTAATTCATGCATTCATTATGACTAACTTTCACCAACCGTTAGCTCTCTCTACAGGGAATGATTGCACTACTTCAATCTCTTCTTCACTTGAAAAGTATATAGTTAATTCTACTCAAACATCTCGTAAAGTCAATATATATATTCGGTCATGTTGTAAATGTGCTATAATATACTAGATTTTAGGAGGTCGATGAAGTGAAAGAATGGATCGAAAAATTGAATGAAAAAATAGAATTACTCGCTGCTGCTAAATGGCTACGTTCACTTCGCATTACAGGTAGCGTAGTTTGGAATTTAGCGCTTATCTTTATTATTTCTCTTCTTGTAGTTGGTGTTTTTGCTGCGTCAATTGGCGCTGGCTATTTTGCCTCTTTAGTAAAGGATGAACCACTACGTTCGAAAGAAGAAATGCGAGAAATGATCTTAAATTATGACGAAACGAGTGAAGTATACTTCGCAAATAATGTTTACATAGGGAAATTACGTACAGATTTAGACCGACGTGAAACATCATTAGCGAAAGTCTCTCAGCACGTTATTGATGCGGTTCTCGCTACAGAAGATGAGTATTTCCACGAGCATTCTGGAATTGTTCCAAAAGCTGTTATACGTGGTTTATTACAGGATGTTTCAAACTCCTCAACACAAACAGGCGGCTCAACACTAACGCAACAGCTTATTAAAAATCAAATTTTGACGAATGAAGTTTCCTACGAACGTAAAGCGAAGGAAATATTACTCGCACTGCGCCTAGAAAAATTCATGACTAAAGAAGAAATTCTAGAAGCCTACTTAAATATTATCCCGTACGGACGTAATGCCAACGGACGCAATATTGCGGGTATTGAAACAGCAGCAAATGGGATTTTCGGCATTCAGGCTTCCGAGTTAAACTTAGCTCAAGCTGCCTACATCGCAGGAATTCCACAAGCACCGTATAAATATACACCGTTCACAAATAAAGGCGTATTGAAAACAGAACAACAAATCCAACCAGGTATCGATCGTATGAAAACCGTATTATACCGTATGAACGAGGTTGGATACATTAGCGACGAGGAATACGAGACTACATTAAATTATGATATCGCGAAAGATTTCCGTCTTCCTGAAGAACGTGCTGAGGATAAGTATCCGTGGTTAACAGTTGAAATCGAAGAGCGCGCAAAGAAAATTATTGCGCAAAATTTAGCTGAAAAGGATGGGATTGATCCTGCCCGTTTAAATGAAGAAGAGAATTTATACCAAAAATACACCATTTTAGCGGCACGTGCTGTCCGTTCAAATGGTTATAGAATTTACTCAACAATCGATAAAGATATGTATGATGCTATGAACCAAGCCGCGCAAGACTTTACTACCTATGGTCATACGTATACGGAGAAATATACAGATGAAAATGATGAAGAAGCAACACGTGATTTACCTGTTCAAGTCGGTAGTATGGCAATGGAAACACAAACAGGTAAAATCCTAGCCTTTGTGGCAGGTCGAGACTATCAAACCGAACAATTAAATCATGCGACACAAGCAAGACGTTCAAACGGTTCAACAATGAAACCATTGATTGTCTACGGTCCAGCACTTGATTACGGTGAAATCGGTGCAGGAACACCACTAGTAGATGTTATAATTGAAAACGGATGGAGCCCAAAAAACTTTAATGCAGAGGAGGAGCGTGGTATCGTTTCCGCTCGCGAAGCATTAGAGGATTCTTTAAATATTCCTGCCGCTCGACTTTACTATAAAATTTTAAATCGTCGTCCAGCTGACTATTTACTGAAATTAGGCGTAGATAAACTACACCCTGAAGATTTCGAAAATCCTTCTTCCGCGTTAGGCTCCTTATTGAATGGAATTACGGTTGAAGAAAACACAAACGCATATCAAGCAATTGCGAATGGCGGACAATTTATCGATGGCTATATGATTGAAAAAATTGTAGATTTAGACGGCAATATCATTTTCCAACATGAAATAGAGCCAGTCGAAGTATACACAGAAGAAACTGCCTATATTTTAACGGATATGTTACGTGGCGTTTTAACTGATGGTACTGGACGTACAGCAAATGACCTATTAAAATTCTCAAGTGATTTTGCTGCCAAAACAGGTACAACATCAAACTATGGTGATGTTTGGTTTATGGGTTATAACAAAAGCGTTACACTAGGTGTTTGGCTTGGCTATAAAGATTTAAAACTTAGCTTAGGTACATTCAACAATCAATATGGTCATCCAAGTACACGTGTCAATCGTATTTGGGCGTCACTCATGAATTCTCTATATGATGCAAACCCTGAATTAATAGGCACTAAAGAAACATTCACCAAGCCAACAAATGTAGTATCTCAACCTTTCTGTGGGATTTCAGGATTAGCACCATCGGAAAGTTGTACAAATGCAGGACTAGTTCGAAATGATTTATTTAACCAAAACATTATGACCCCTACGCAACAGGATGATAGCTTATCATCTTCAACTTCCGTTGTGATTAATGGGATTTCATACCCATCATTGGCAACAACACCGACAGAATTTGTCACAATGAGTGGTATTGGTTTAAATAGTGTATTTGTGGAGCGTATGTTAGGTAAACAAGGCGGAGACATTTCTAAGCTATTACGTGGGATTTCAACTATCGGCGGGCTTTCAGTGTCTGGCGGTGAATTCGAAGCCGATGATCAGGCACCAAGTGAAGTCGCTGCAAGTTTAGCGGGCGATGTCCTTTCATGGAATGCTTCAAGTTCAAATGACGTAATCGGTTATCGTGTTTATAGCATTACCGATAGTGGCCGCGTCCTAGCCGGTTCTTTCCGTTCTGATGCTTCACTTCATATGACAATTAATCGCGGTACTAGCTATGTTGTAGTTGCTGTAGACATTACTGGATTTGAGTCGGGTTATTCAAATGTAATCCAACTAGAAAAAGAACAGCAAATTATTACAC
>JAZLIT010000221.1:0-46686 GCA_045617525.1 Solibacillus sp.
CCAAAATCTGCCCAATTCTTCAATCGTGGTAAATCCACATGGCGATTATATGACTGATCTCGTACGATTAGTTTCGTGCGTAAGCCTTGCAGCGTCTCTAAAACAGCCGGCTTATCATCTACATATACATCTAAATCCAAATCTTTAATAATCTCAATCTTTTCATGGTCGGCCATACCGCAGTAAAAGCGCTCGTCGACTACAGGGAAGCCTTGTTCCTTTACCCATTCACGTGTTTGGCCGCAAAAATACTTTGGACGTGAGGTAATATAGTAAACTTCATGGCCAGCCGCGACTAGCTCATTTAATGTTTCAAGTGCTAATTCATAAGAAGGGCAATCCGTGAAATAAATTTCCTTCATTGAATCACGCCACATTTGGCCACCTTGTTCGCCAGTTAATCCGAATGGTGCGTGGATTTCCACTGTTGGAATCGCATCGAAAACATCCAGACTAAGTTGTTTATCTAATTTTTTGTTATATAAATGGAACGCATGCTGGCGCAAGTTAATCAGCGTGTCGTCAATATCAAATCCGAATTTCATAAAATCCTCCTGTGCTAACTGAATACTGCAAAATGTGACGCAAAGCCAAGCTCTTTCTCAATTTGGAGTGCTTGTACTTTATCGACATCACGTTTGCGGTCAGCTGCGCGTTGTAGTACATCTAGTTGTTCAATTGTGTGTGGTTCAATACAGTCTGCTAAAATGTCGGCGTCTCTCATCGCACAATTTAATCCGAATGCACCAGTTGGCGTCATCGTGTGCACAGCGTCCCCAATAAGTGCGAGGCCATCACGAACCCAATTATCCGTTTGACTGCTAAATACATCAAGTAACACAAAATCCTTCCAAGATGTAATGTTTGCGTGAATAGACGGCGCAAGCTGCGGGAATGCAGCTACAAGTTTTTTTACTAGTAGTTCAAAAGGTTGCTTGAGTAAAGTGGGGTAGCTACCGGGCTCGATATTCCACCCGATTTGCACAAAATTATTCACCTGTGTGAAAAGTGAAATTTGCATGCCATCAACGAGCGCCATTTTAATAGTGGGCTCCCAGCCAGCAGGTGCAGGAATGCGCGCCCATAATAAATCAAAGCCGTGCTTGCGAATAGAAGTTTCTATTTGCGCTTTTTTACGTACAGTTGAAAAACGTCCGTCTGCACCTACGATTAATTTACTAGCAATAAAGAATTCCTCCCCATCGCGAATCGCCTGAACGCCAATGAATCGTCCATTTTCATCCTGCACTAATTCATTTACACGCGTCTTTAAGCAATATTGGAATGTCTCATAGGGCTCGGCTGCCTTTAAAATTGCCTGTAATAAATGTGCCTGTGGAACATGAATACCTAGATGGCCGATTGCAGGGTCGGGTAAAATTGTCTTTGTTAGCGCACCTTTATACCAGTATTCCAAGCGCTCCATTTTCAGTGAACCAAGCTTTTCTACTTCTTCGAGAAGGCCATGTTTTTTTAAAACTGCTTCGCCATCCTCATTTAGATGTTCTCCGCGAAAGGTTTTAGCGATTTCAGCTGTACGTTCTAAAAGTAGTACGGAAATGTTTTTCTTCGCTAATAAATAGGCAAGTAAAGCCCCGCTAGGACCTGCTCCAACGATACATACATCATAGTTCATAGGAGTCAGACCTTCCTTGGGTAAGCTGTGATACGTAAATCCTGTCCGAATTTATCGACATCCCCGAATTCTAAAAGTGTAGCTGCATCGATTGTTTCTACATTCTCACCTGTAAAGGGTGTAATCGATTGGCGTCCACCAAGCACTTTAGGCGCAATGTACACGAAATATTTATCGATTAATCCTGCGCGTAGGAATGAGGCGTTTACCTCACCGCCACCTTCAATAAGTACATCCGTAATACCAAGTGCATAAAGTTTTTCAAGCATTACAGCTAAATCTAATTTGCCATCCGTTTTTGAAACAGGCAAAATTTCAACGCCAAGTGCCTCATATGTAGCAGAATCCAAGCCTTCTTCTATGACAAGAATCGTACGGGCAACGGAAGTATTTAAAATTTGCGCATCAAGCGGTGTACGCAAGTTGCTATCTAATATAATACGGACCGGATTTTTCCCAGATCGATCAGGTAAACGCGTAGTAAGAGCAGGATTATCCTTTAAAACCGTGCCAACGCCAACTAAAATCGCATCGACTTCATCACGAATCCCGTGCACATCTAATCGTGCTTGTTCGCCAGTTATCCATTGTGAATGACCAGAATAAGTCGCGATTTTACCATCCAATGTCATCGCAAATTTTGAAATCACGAACGGGCGCTCAGCAATCATGTTATGAATAAAGCGCTCATTTAAACGGCGTGATTCTTGCTCTAGAACACCGACCTCTACTTCAATCCCAGCTTCACGAAGTAATCGGATACCACGTCCTGCAACCGATGGATTTGGGTCCTGCATTGCAACGACAACACGTTTTATACCTGATTCCTTCACTAAATTCGCACATGGCGGCGTTTTGCCGAAGTGTGAGCAAGGTTCTAATGTAACGTAAAGTGTTGCATCCTTTGCATGGTCCCCCGCCATTTTGAAAGCGTGAACCTCCGCATGTGGTTCACCCGCTTTACGATGCAGGCCAGTGCCGACAATCATGCCATCCTTGACAATAACTGCTCCAACAAGTGGGTTTGGATTTGTTTTACCCTTTGCACTTGCAGCTAAATCAAGTGCGAGTTTCATGTAGTATTGATCGTTGTGCATTATCTACGCCCCCATAACCTAAAATATGCCCAGCTTTTTCAACTTTTGTTTCTAGATAATGACGGTTCGAGTCCGTTGCACCACCCCATAATGGAATATGTCCATTTAAAGCTAAGCCATGATCCTTTAATGCAGCAAGCTTCTTCGGATTATTTGTGATTAAAGTAACTGGTTTTTTGCGTAATTCAGCCAACACTTTAATGGCATCCTCATAAGAACGTGTATCGTCTTCAAAGCCAAGTGCATGATTTGCCTCAACCGTATCATAGTCTTCCTCTTGTAAAAGGTAAGCAAGCGATTTAGAAAATAGCCCAATACCGCGTCCCTCATGATCGGCTAGATAGAAAATTGCGCCACAACCGTGATCGGCAATCATTTTCATCGATTCATGTAACTGATAGCCACAATCACAGCGCTGGCTACCAAAAATATCGCCTGTATGACAAATACTGTGCATACGAATTAAGGCATTGTCGTTATTTGCAAAGTCACCATAAACAAGGACAGAAGATTGCTGCCCGAATGCTAAATTTAAAGAGGGAAGCTGCTGTACGATTTGTTCCTTAGACCAAGATGCATCTGCAGATAACCAAGAATACCACTGGAAGGTAGCTTCGAAATCGCCTTGTTTAATAGGAAGGCGCACGGGCCCAACGATAGCTAAATTTTCTGTTTTGTTTCGTTTTGTTAGTGTAATTTTATCTAATAACTTAGTGAAATTGATTTTCATTGTTATCCCTACTCATCTAGTATTTGAAGTTTGTTATTCTAAGTATAAGTGAATTACCATTCTACGTAAAAGATATGCTAGCGTATTATCTGGTTATCATTCGTAACTTAGTATATAAAAGTGTGTGAGATAAGTCCAAGGTTTTTGATTAATTTGTTTTAAAAATTTATGAGCAGTCGAGAAAAGTAATTCATTATGATAAAATATGCATAAAGATTTGAATACCTTGGGGCAATCTCACAAGGTATTTTTTTGTTATGGGATGAAGAAGAAAGAAGGTATAGTAATGGCACAATTATTTTTCAAACACGGTGCGATGAACAGTGGGAAATCGATTGAGATTTTAAAAGTAGCGCATAACTATGAGGAGCAAAATAAGCCAGTCCTTATTTTTACGCCAAGCATCGATACACGTGATGAAGTAGGCGTTGTTTCTAGCCGAATCGGATTACGCCGCCCAGCTACAGCGATATTTGCAGACACTAATTTATATGACCTTGTAAAAAATAATGAGGAAAAGCTTTACTGCGTGTTAGTCGACGAAGTACAGTTTTTGAATAAAGCCCATGTACAGCAGCTGACGCAAATTGTAGATGAACTTGATATTCCGGTAATGGCTTTTGGACTTAAAAATGACTTCCAAAACGAATTATTTGAGGGAAGCAGGTACATGCTGACATACGCAGATAAAATCGAGGAAATGAAAACGATTTGCTGGTTCTGCCATAAGAAGGCAAACATGAACCTACGTGTGGACGAACAAGGCAAGCCTGTTTACACTGGTGAGCAAATTGAAATTGGCGGTAATGATAAATATTATCCTGTCTGCCGTAAATGCCATAGCAATCCACCGTTATGATCGTGTGTGTGTGATGAAATTAGATAAATTATTATGAACGCGGGAATAGCAACCGGGAATTTGCCACTTTTTCCGCGCAAATAAAGTAATTTAAATCATTTTGGCCTGTTGATACATTCAACAGGCTATTTCTTTTAAGTATTTTAAGCTTTATAGAAGAGTAGTGAGTGAAGTTAGAGCGTTCGTGCAGCAAGTTAGAGCGTTCGAGCAGTAAGTTAGAGCGTTCGCGTAGCAAGTTAGAGCGTTCAATCAAAGTTAGAGCGTTCGTGCAGCAAGTTAGAGCGTTCAACCACCAAGTTAGAGCGTTCAAATCAAAGTTAGAGCGTTCGAGCACCAAGTTAGAGCGTTCGTGAATTTCGTTAGCGCATAAAAGCAAGGCGCTACTTGTGCGCCGCCGCCGATCCCTGTTTTAATCTAATGGAATGTTATATTTAAATACCCAAATTTTCAACGCAGGCTGGAGTTTTTGCAAAATGATGCCGACAATTTTCCCGATTCCATAAGCTGCGATAAACGTCCCAATCCCAATGGAACCAAATGATTGCAGCATCACTAGGCAAAGTATGAGGGAAATGAAGACGTTAATCATGTCACTCGTAATTTTTGCTTTGCCAAAAGGGAGTGACCATTTAGTTGCAATAACATACGTTAATGTATCATAGGGCATAGTGGGTAGATTGACTGTGAAATAGAAAAGTAAGCCGATTGCAACAATTATCAAGCCTAGCGCAAAATACAACAGGATAAGCCAAATTGAATTCGCCTCAGGCAGGTAACTTGTCATCCAAATTGTTAAATCCATAAAAGAGCCAAATGCAAATGCAATGATTAATTGGATAAAGAAGTTTTTCCATTCAATCATTTTCAATAGAATTGCCTGTATGGTAATAAATAATAAGTTGGCAACAACAGTCATCACGCCGACTGAAAGACCGCTAATTAGTGCTAAAGCATAGGGTAAAGAAGTAACAGGAGAAACGCCTAAGTTCGCCAAAATAGAAAACGTCGCACCGAGAGCGATGAAAAATAAGCCGATTACATAAAGTATAAGGCGTTTGGTGATAGTAATTGTTCGATTCACCTGTAACACTCCTTTCATATTAAATCACTTTAAAAGTATAACGTTTGAAACGAAATATAAAAAATATATATAATAGAATGAATTCATATATATAATGTATAAGAGGTGTACATGGATATTCGGCAATTGCGTTAGTTTAATTATTTCAAAAACTGCAGAAGCACTATATAAGAATGAGATACAACTCTCGCCGATTTGCATGAAATTTATTGCACTTTTCCACGACTTAATGAATAAAACTAGCACTTAGCTGTAAAATTCATTATACTAGTGTAGGTAGTTTTTTTGACGTAAATATCGGCATTTTAGCCGTTTAAAACGGGGAGTATAATGTGAAACTTCAATCAGCGGAGTTTTCATCCCAGTGATACTTAATGCGAGATGAAATTTAAAAAACGAAATATAAATTAGAGGTGAATTACATGTTTGATCGACTGCAAGCGGTAGAGGATCGTTACGAGCGTCTTCATGAGCTTTTAAGTGACCCAGAAATCGTAAATGATAATAAGAAATTACGTGAATATTCGAAGGAACAATCGGATATTCAAGATATGGTAGAAGTTTATCGTGAATACAAAGTAGTAAAAGAACAACTAGTTGACACGCGCGAAATGCTAGAAATTGAAAAAGATCCGGATATGTACGAGATGGTCAAAGAGGAGTTTAACGAATTAAACGACCAAATTGCTGACTTAGAAGAACGTCTGCGTATTTTATTAATTCCAAAAGACCCGAACGATAGCAAAAACGTAATTATGGAGATTCGTGGTGCTGCAGGTGGCGATGAAGCCAACATTTTTGCAGGGGATCTTTTCCGTATGTATACACGTTATGCAGAAACGCAAGGCTGGAAAATTGAAATTATGGAAGCAACACCTAACCCATCAGGTGGCTATAAAGAAGCAATCTTTATGATCAATGGTCAAGGTGCATACTCTAAATTTAAATACGAAAGTGGCGCACACCGCGTACAACGTATCCCAGCAACAGAATCTCAAGGCCGTATTCATACATCAACTGCTACGGTAGCGTGTTTACCAGAAATGCATGTTGAAGATGTTGAAATCCATGAAAAAGATATCCGCGTAGATACATTCGCATCATCAGGTGCTGGTGGACAATCGGTAAATACAACGATGTCAGCTGTACGTATGGTCCATTTACCAACTGGTGTCGTAGTATCGATGCAAGATGAGCGTTCTCAAATTAAAAACCGTGAAAAAGCGATGAAAATCTTAGTGGCACGTGTTGCTGAAAAGAACCGTGCAGAAGCACAAGCTGAAATTGACTCAACACGTAAATCTGCAGTAGGTTCGGGTGACCGTTCAGAGCGTATTCGTACGTATAACTACCCGCAAAACCGTGTAACAGATCACCGCATTGGTTTAACGATTCAAAAATTAGACCAAATCGTAGAAGGTAAGCTTGATGATATCATCGATGCGCTAATCCTTGATGAGCAAGCAACACGTCTTGCTGGTCTAAATGACTAATGAATAAAACAATTTTAGAGGCCCTAAACGGGGCTTCTTCTTTTTTAGCGGAGCACGGCCGCGAAGAAAATGTCGCACGCTTATTTTTACAGCATATTTTACAGACCAATTATAGTGGGCTGATGATGCGCATGCATGACCCGATAACTGAGGAGCAACAGCTGCAACTTGATCAATATGCGGCGCAGCATGCAAAAGGCAAGCCATTTCAATACATTACAGGTGTTGAGGAATTCTATGGTCGCGCGTTCGAGGTGGATGAATCAGTCCTAATTCCACGTCCGGAAACAGAGGAATTAGTGTACGGTACAATCGAGCGCATGAACAAGCTTTTCGGCGCGAATGCATCTGTGCAGCTCGCAGATATTGGCACGGGCAGTGGTGCTATCGCCGTAACGATGAAAAGTGAATGGCCAGAAGCAAACGTAACGGCAACAGACTTATCAGAAGTTGCGCTTGCTACAGCAGAGAAAAATGCAAAACGTTTAAATGCCGATGTACGCTTTTTACTTGGCGATTTAGCTGAGCCAATTGCTGAGCAAAAGTGGGATGTCGTGTTATCAAACCCACCTTATATTGCATTTGATGAAATGGTGGAAATGTCGGAAGTTGTACTTGAACACGAACCACATTCTGCGTTATTCGCGGAAGAGGACGGGCTAATTTTATACAGAAAACTAGCAAATCAGCTACCGGCGATGATGAATCGACCTGCACTAATTGGGCTAGAAATCGGGTATAAACAAGGACCAGCTGTCACAGCTTTCTTCGGACAAGCCTTTCCCCAAGCGCATGTTGAAATCGTAAAAGATATCAATGGCAAAGATAGAATCGTTTTTTGTGTAATACCTGAATAATTTTACGCCTTCTTGACGAAACTATCGATCAAGGAGGCGTTATATGCTAGATAAAGAATTTCGATCATTTGAAAATCATGTGCTTTCTCTATTAAAGCTCATTGTTATAAGTCTATGGATTTATGCAGCAATTACAATAATTCCAGATTTCCTGGAGCGCTATTTTCCGAACAATCCACAAGCGCAAACGGAACAACAAATGGTAAGGGTAATCGCAAATAGTAACACAAAATCAGATCAACAAATTAAAAATGAAGTAGTTTCAAAGCTACTTGACGTGAATACACCTACATTAGAGCAAAAAACAATACAATCTATCATGCAACAAAACTATCCGACTCTTCGCTATGAAGTAAGGCAAGGTAACAATCAATTGCCAGCTAAGTGGAGCGATGGAATATACTATCCACAAGATTATTACGAATCCACTGTCATTAAGCTTGGACAAGGGCGTGGTGACAACTGGTTTTGCGCATTATTTAGTAAAGCATGTGGAGTAGAAGAAGAAGAAGAAAAAGAAGTGAAGAAACGATGGAAATTTAAAATGTTCAAATCGTTCAATAGATAGAATTATCCACATTTTCAGAAAACTTATACACAGAACAATTGAGGTTATAAACAACTTGTGGAAACTTTTCTGAAAACGTTGATAGGAAGGGGGAAACAGCATGAAAACAACAATACTTTCTGTGGATAAAAATATAGATAATTCAGAAAGTTATGCACAGGCTGTGGACTTTTTGAAAAATGGAGAAGTAGTTGCTTTTCCTACTGAAACAGTTTACGGACTTGGTGCAATTGCCACGAACGATTCGGCTGTAAAGAAAATTTTTGCTGCTAAAAATCGACCGGCAGATAATCCGTTAATCGTCCATGTAGGTACAGTTGAGGAAGTTTCAGCTTATGTAGAAGAAATTCCAGACGTTGCGAAAAAATGTATGGATGCATTTTGGCCTGGCCCGTTAACGCTTATTTTACCTGCGAAAAAAGGCTTATTCTCACCAAATGTTACGGCAGGGCTATCAACAGTGGGTATTCGTATGCCAGACCATCCTGTTGCGCTAAAATTATTACAACTGCTGAAGCAACCGGTTGCTGCCCCTAGTGCTAATCGAAGTGGGAAACCGAGTCCAACGAAAGCTGAGCATGTACTAGAAGATTTACAGGGTAATATATCATGTGTAATTGATGGTGGTGGGACAGGCATTGGCTTAGAATCCACTGTTCTTGATGTAACATTAGATATACCAACGATTTTACGTCCCGGCGGTGTAACGAAGGAAATGCTACAAGCGATAATTGGTGCCGTAAATGCTCCAAATCAGGAGGAGCAAAAGGACGATGCCACGCCGAAAGCGCCGGGTATGAAATACACACATTATGCGCCAAATGCGCCAGTCTATCTGATTAATCCGAATGCTATGAAAATTGATAAGGCTTTGAATGAATTGCATGCGCGTGGTGAGAAGATTGCATTAATTGCCCCAACGTATTTAGATAATCCAACTGCGCATTATCATTTTTCTGTCGGCTTGCAAGATGATTTAGATATGCATAGTGCACGTTTATATGATGCATTGCGCGCATGTGATAAAACAGATGCAACAATTATTTTATCAACAACGACAACAACTGATGGTGTAGGTGCGGCGATTATGAATCGATTAGAGAAAGCTGCATTAGGCTATTGGGAAGAATAAATTAAGAATCGGTGTTTTGTGCTTAATGCACAAAACACCGATTTTTTTTAATCGTGGTTCCTAAGCACTTTGCCATATGTGTCTGTTGCATTCAGAATTGTGTCAAAATAAGCACAAAATCCATTTAATTCCTCAAAGTGCTTTTATTTCATTTCTAAAGAAATAGTGAATCTGTACATTGCATATAATCTTTTTATAAAGAGGAGGATTGAATGAAAGAAATAATTACGGGGGCATTAATGGGGCTGGATGTAATGGCTCTGTTTATTCTGTTACCCAACGTGAAAAAACGCCTGTTACTAGCCAGTTGGACAGCCTTTTTACATATGCTTTTCCCTTATATAGGTTTTGATATGGGGGGAATTCTTTATTCTTATTTCGATAAAGGTGCAGCGATTGTATCCGTTATTATTTTATTTTGTATTGGGTTGCAATTTTTATTTTCAGTGGAAGAAAGGCCAGAAATAAAAATTTCTCCGGCAATATTAGCAGTTTCAGCTAGTTTAGACACCTTTTCAGTAAGCCTTTCTTTTGGTATGCTAAATTTACATAAAAATTTGTTTATTATAAGTTCAGGGATTGGAGCCTTTGTGTTAAGCTATTTTGCTCTTTACCTTTCGAAAACAGCATCAAAGATAAGAGGAAAATATGTGAATCGAATTGCAGGAATGGTTTTAATTGTTATTAGCATTTGGTCGTATATAAAGCTTTAATGAGAAAGAAAAAGAAAGAGTGTGAATGATGAACATTTACTTTATTTGTACAGGAAATACATGCCGAAGTCCGATGGCAGAAGCGATTTTAAAAACAATGGATCTTCCAAATGTACAAGTCCGTTCAGCTGGAATTTATGCATTAGAGGGGGGTGAAATGTCGGAAAATGCCAAAACGATACTGGCAACGGAAAAAATTGCTGCAGACCATGTTTCTAAGCAATTATCGATGCAGGATGTTGAATGGGCAGATTTAATATTGACAATGACCACAGCACATAAAAATACAATTTTGGCGACGTATCCATCAGCTCATAGTAAAACGTACACGTTAAAGGAGTACGTAGCGCCTTATAGTTCTAAAGATATTTCAGATCCTTTCGGCGGAAATTTAGTGCGGTATAAGCAAACGTTTGACGAATTAAATAATTATATTGAGGAATTACGAAGTGTACTTATAAAATAAATTATATAACTCAATCCAGGGGGAATAAACGTGCACCAAAAAGGATTTACCATTCGTCGAAAGCTAGTCCTATTCGTTGGGATTTTAGCTTTAATTACATACTCAGTAAGTTTTGTTTTTATAGAATTTTTACAACCTACATTTTTTGAGAATGTAGATAGTAAAATATTTCAATTGATTACATACACGTTAGGTATTGCATGGTCATGTATTTTAGCTGCAATTTTTAGTGTGATTATCGTTCGTCCACTTCAAAGGTTAGAGCAGTCTGCAAAGCTAGTGGCACAAGGTAAAATTGGTAAGGACGTAGAGATGCCGGTAACAAGTGACGAAATACGCAATGTTGCTGAGGCTTTCCAAAAAATGTTGGATAATCTCCGTGATATGGTCGATGGTATTGAGCAAAACTATAATGTAACTAACGAAAAAATTGAGGAACTTTCTGAATCTACACGGGTAGCATCACGTAAAGCGGAAAGTATTGCACACACAGTTGCGCAAATTTCACATGGTGCAGAGGCGTCAGCTGTTGCTGTTCAAGAAACGGCAGAGGCACTAGATGATGTGCGTCAGCTTGCAAGTGAAGTGAATCGCCGTGCTGAGATGTCAGCAACTGATTCGCAGCAAATCGTATTAAATCTAAACAATACAACGACTGCAATTCAGACATTAGTGGATAGCATTCGAACAATTGCAGATGGTAATGAGCAGGCATTAGTAAACATTCAAGAATTAGAAAAAAATGCAGGGCAAGTAGAGCGTATTATTGGCCTTGTTGGCGATATCGCAGCACAGACGAATTTATTGGCATTGAACGCTTCAATCGAGGCTGCACGTGCAGGTGATCACGGTAAGGGCTTCGCAGTAGTAGCAGAGGAAGTTCGAGGACTTGCAGATGAAAGTGCAAAAGCCGTTCAAGGAATTACAACATTAATCAAAACAATGCAAAGTAATGTTTATACAGTCGTAAAACAAATGAGTGAGCAAGTATCGTTTGCGGTATCAGAATCAAATCGTGTGAATGAAACGACGGTAGTAGTCGAAGGTATGGCGAGCAGTGTGAATGAAATGGCGGCTTCAGTAGTAGACATTTCAAAACTAATTGAACAGCAAATGCATAATATTGAAATGACAGCACGTCAATCGCAAGAAGTTGCTGCGATTACAGAACAAACGTCTGCAAGTGCACAGGAAGTTCGGAGTGCAGCGGAAGAGCAAGCAGTTTCAATTGATCAAGTTGAACAGCTTTCACTTCAGTTGAAACAACAATCAACTGAGCTACATAAAGTAATTCAACAATTTGATCGCACAAAATAAAAATAAATATTAAAAGTGTTATTCGTTTCTTCAGTTTCCTCTAGCTACTTGAGAGAGGGCGGTGGTAGTGATGGATAACACTTTTTCTTTATAAAATTTGCGAACAGAGCACGATTAATATAGAGAAGGTGTATAAAATGTCGGCTAGAGTTAAGGAAATGGATTCTATTGAAAAATACATAGAATCACCAGAATTAGTCAATAAATTATATAAGCGCGTTTTAATTGTCGTAAGTTTATCGCAAATGCTTGGTGGCGCAGGGTTGGCAGCGGGTGTCACGGTGGGTGCACTTATTGCCCAGCAAATGCTAGGTACGGACGCATATGCTGGAGTACCAACAGCATTACTGACATTAGGCTCAGCCCTTGCAGCGTTTATTATCGGGAAAATTTCGCAAAAGCATGGGCGCCGAACGGGTTTATCGACAGGCTTTCTTCTAGGTGGACTAGGAGCGATAGGTGTAGTTCTTGCTACAATACTGAATAGTGTTGTACTTCTATTTGCTTCATTATTAATCTATGGCGCGGGGACTGCATCAAATTTACAGGCACGTTATGCGGGGACGGATCTAGCAAGCGCTACCCAACGAGCGAAAGCGATTAGTGTAACCATGGTGATGACGACATTTGGAGCGGTTGCAGGGCCGAATTTAGTAGAGGTGATGGGGCGTTTTGCAATTTCCATTGGTGTGCCTTCTCTTGCTGGTCCATTCATTTTATCAGCTGTAGCTTATATGGGGGCTGGGCTTGTGCTTTATATGCTATTGCGCCCGGATCCATTAGAAATTGCGACTCAAATTGCTCTATATAAACAGCAGCATAAGAAAGAAATAGACGTAGATACACCAGATAAATCACGTAATAAAAAAGGATTAGTCGTTGGGGCAACGGTGATGATATTAACGCAAATTGTAATGGTAGCGATTATGACGATGACCCCTATTCATATGATGCATCATGGGCATAGTATGGCCAATGTTGGACTAGTTATAAGCTTTCATATAGGAGCAATGTATTTGCCCTCGTTAATTACAGGTGTGCTTGTTGATAAAATTGGCCGTTTTGCAATGAGTATTGCAGCAGGTGTCACGCTGCTGTTCGCAGGTGGTGTGGCGGCATTTGCACCGAATGATTCTATGCTACTGTTAATTATTGCGCTGTCATTACTCGGATTAGGTTGGAACTTTGGGCTAATTAGTGGAACAGCACAAGTAGTAGATTCGACTGAGCCCGAGACTCGTGCAAAAACACAAGGGAAATTAGATGTATTAATGGCGTTGGCAGGTGCCTCAGGGGGTGCAATGTCAGGTTTAATTGTTGTAAATGCAAGCTATGCTACCTTGTCATTAGCAGGTGGATTATTGTCATTACTATTAGTGCCAGTTGCTATTTGGTCTCGTCGTAAGTGAGCTGAAAAATCGCTCTAAATCTCTTAATCACGAAAGAAGCTTGTTTCGTGATGGTTGATTCACTCTCAAAGATGAACGATTTTATGCTCGTAAATAAACAACATTCGTCTTTTGTGTGATTATTCAAACAGATTCTATCAAAGCCATGTAAATTTTTTTGAATCAATGGTACACTGATGGTGAATATAAATCGGAAAGAGGGAACAACGTTGAAAATTGCTATTTCTTCAGACCACGGTGGTAATAATCTGCGCAAAGAGATTATGACGCTTCTAGACGAACAAAACATTAGCTACGAGGACTTTGGACCGCAAAACAATGATTCAGTAGATTATCCAGATTATGCACGTCCAGTTGCAGAAAAAGTTGCAGCAGGTGAATTTGATCGTGGTATTTTAATTTGCGGTACAGGCATTGGAATCTCAATCGCAGCGAATAAATTTAAAGGAATTCGTTGTGCACTTGTACATGATGTATTTTCTGCTAAAGCAACACGTGGTCACAATGACTCAAACATTTTAGCGATGGGCGAGCGCGTTATCGGCGTTGGCTTAGCACGCGAAATCGTTGAGGCATGGTTAAATACAGATTTCGAAGGTGGCCGTCACTCAGCGCGTATCGCAAAACTTTCTGAATTAGAGGCTTAATCAAAATGGTAAGCTTACAAAAAATCCAACATGACATCGATCTGTTACTTAGTGAGTTAAGTGAGCAAGTGAAGTTCATGCCGAAGCAGTTATTCGTCGTAGGTTGTTCTACGTCAGAAATTGCTGGCGCACATATTGGAACATCGGGTACAGAGGAAATTGCAGCTGTTATATATGAACAGCTACAGCAATTTGCGAAGCGCCATCAGCTCTATTTAGTTTTTCAAGGTTGTGAGCATATTAACCGAGCACTTACGCTCGAATACGCTGCAGCTATGCACTATCATTTTGAACCAGTTTCAGTTATACCTGTAAGAACGGCGGGCGGATCCATGTCAGCGTACGCATATAAACAGCTTGAGCAACCTGTTGTTGTAGAAGCGGTACAAGCGCACGCAGGGATTGATATTGGCCAAACGTTGATTGGCATGCATTTGAAGGCAGTTGCAGTACCTATTCGAACGTCTGTAAAAATGATAGGTGATGCCGTTGTGACCATTGCAACGACGCGTCCTAAAAATATCGGTGGCGAACGAGCAGTCTATAAATTGAATGAATAATGAGATGACCTAGCCTAAAGAGCTAGCGAACTATAGGGGGAAATGGAAATTATGGCATTTGAAAAATTAGCATTACAAGATAAAGCAGTACTTGATGGGATTTTAGCAGAGAAAAAGCGTCAAAACGCAAACATCGAGTTAATCGCATCTGAAAACTTCGTATCGGAAGCAGTAATGGAAGCGCAAGGCTCTCACTTAACAAATAAATACGCAGAAGGTTACCCAGGCAAACGCTATTACGGTGGCTGTGAGCACGTTGACGTAGTAGAAGATATCGCACGTGACCGCGTAAAAGAAATTTTCGGTGCAGAATATGCAAACGTTCAACCACACTCAGGTGCACAAGCAAACATGGCAGTATACCACGCTATTTTAAAACCAGGCGACACAGTACTTGGGATGAACCTTTCTCATGGCGGTCACTTAACACACGGTTCACCAGTAAACTTTTCTGGCGAATTATATAACTTCGTGGAATATGGTGTAACAAAAGACACAAACTTAATCGACTATAATGATGTACGTGAAAAAGCAATTGCCAACAAACCAAAATTAATCGTGGCTGGCGCATCAGCGTATCCACGTGCAATTGACTTCGCGAAATTCCGTGAAATCGCGGATGAAGTAGGTGCATATTTCATGGTAGATATGGCGCACATCGCGGGTCTAGTGGCAGCTGGCGAACACCAATCACCAGTACCTTACGCAGATTTCGTGACTTCAACAACGCATAAAACATTACGTGGCCCTCGCGGTGGCTTAATCCTTGCTGCAAAAGAATGGGAGCAAAAGTTAAATAAAGCAGTGTTCCCAGGAATTCAAGGTGGCCCACTAATGCACGTAATCGCTGCAAAAGCGGTAGCATTTGGAGAAGCATTACAACCAGAATTTAAAGACTACGCAAAACAAATTATAAAAAATGCAAAAGCGTTAGCAGAAAGCTTAATCGCTGAAGGCGTTGAAATCGTATCGGGTGGTACTGATAACCACTTACTACTTTTAAATGTAAAATCTTTAGGTTTAACAGGCAAAGTAGCAGAGCATGCACTTGATGCAGTTGGTATTACAACAAATAAAAATACAATTCCTTATGATACAGAATCTCCATTCGTGACTTCAGGCGTTCGTATTGGTACTCCTGCTGTTACATCTCGTGGCTTCAAAGAAGAGGAAATGAAAGAAATCGGCGCAATTATTGCAGCGATTCTTAAAAATCCAGAATCAGAAGAAGTGAAGCAAGATGCAGTTGCACGTGTAGTGGCACTGACGGATCGTTTCCCGCTTTACGCATAATTTAAATGAAAATGGTACCGAGCATATTCTAGCTCGGTGCCATTTTTTTTGGCAGAAAAAGCAATAATATTGCGAATATTACAATTTATTGTAGCTAAAGTAGTGTTTTTGTTCTAATATAATTCTTAAGAGTATGTTTGGGAGGAGGCGGAAAATGACAACGCTATTAAAAGGGGAGTTTCGTGTAAAGTTAGCTGAGACGATGAAACGCCTTGGTGAAAATACAAGTAAATGTTTTTTACTTGTAGATGCGACAGATATGAATTATCCAATTTTTTATTGTAATGATGCGTATTGTGACTTAATTGGCTATTCGATGAAAGAGCTAATTGGACTTCCTGTAATTTCGTTGTTTAAAAATACGCCAGAACCTAAGCTGAAGGAAATGGAAGAAAATATAATAACCGGGAAGATGGCGCAACTTGAAATATCACATCATCGAAATGGGAATTATGAATTTCAAGCGTTGATCGAATGCTTCCCACTGCAAAATGAAGAACAACAAAATGAGTATATAGTGTTAATGGTTTCTGAAATAACGCATAAAAAAATTGCGCAGTTAAGCAATGAATTAGAACGACGAATGTTTCATGCAATTGAAAAGGAGAAAACACTTTTCGAAAAACTGACATTATCGTGTGAGTATATAGATCTAGCATTTAGCCCAGATGCATTTTCAACAATTGTAATGAAGGTAGAGAGTGAATTTTTTATTACTTCTGCTGTGCCTTTTGAAGGTTCCTATACGCATTTGATTCCTAAGGGGATGGCACGTAATTATTATTCATTGCTTATGAAGCTTGATGATAGCAAAGTATATATGCGTCATAAAGGCTATGCGTTATCTACGATTCATCAGCAGTTCGCACATGAAAATGGTCTTAACAGCTGTTGGCAAATACCGATTCCGAATCATACAGGTGAAATCATAGGGCTTATTACGATTTTCTATAATGTGCAAAGGCATCAAACTGAGTTTTATACCCGCCTTATCACTAAGGTAATTAACCTTCTTTCGCTAGCTTATACATATGAGACGAAGCAACAAGAAGTTTACCAACTTGCCTATACAGATAGTTACACGGGTTTTTCGAATCGTCATGATTTTTTCCGGAATATTAAAGACGAAATAGATGGAACCATTTTAATTATTGAACCAAGTGAATATTCGAAAATGGTTGAATTATTTGGTCATGAAGTTGGAGAAGAAATTTTGCTTCAACTGGGTAAGCGAATTGAAAAGGCGTGGTGTATGAATCGAGTTGCCCGTTTTACTAGTTCGACGCTAGCGGTATTTATAGATTCATCATCTCAAATAACGGAGAACCTGTCGGAAGAACTAGAGTTATTAACAAAAGAAACCTTCCCATTGTTTGGCAATAATATTTATATTATGTTAAAAGTAGGCGTCGCTTCTGTAAATGCAGAAATAAAAGCTGAAAAGGCTTCACGCTATGCAGATAGTGCTCTGTCTGTAGCGAAGCTAAAAAGTGGTATACAAATTGAATACTATAATGAAAAAATAAAAGCTTACTTAAAAAAAGAACTACGTATTCTATATGAGCTAGTAGATGCAATTAAAAACAAGGAATTTCAAGCATATGTACAACCTAAAATTGAATTATATCGAGGCCGGATTTACAGTGTGGAAGCGTTAGCACGGTGGTTTTCGCCGAAATTAGGTTTTGTTTCGCCGGGGGATTTTATTCCAATCGCAGAACGAGCGGGACTGATTCGTGAAATTGATTTGCAAATTATCGATCAAATACTAAGTTGGATGCAACAACGTCATTATAAAGGGGAAAATAATGTTCCAGTAGCAGTAAATATTTCACCAGAGCATTTCTATCGCCAAGATTTTATTGATACTTTAGTGAGATTAGTTCAAAAATATTATATTGATCCGAAATACATCATTATAGAAATTACAGAAAATATAAGTCTAGTAGATACTGAATTTGCCCAAAAAATAATTAATCAATTACGTTTAAAGGGCTTCCAAACGAGTGTAGATGATTTTGGGATTGGCTATTCATCACTTAGCTATTTGCAAAAGTTAAATTTCTCTGAGTTGAAAATTGATCAAAGCTTTACGGCGAAAATTAATGAAGCAGGAACATTTGCGATTGTACGTTCAATTCTCCAAATTGCGCATCATTTAGAAATGGTTACAGTAGCTGAAGGTGTTGAAACAGAGGAACAAGTAAAGCTACTGAAAGAAATCGGTTGTACGATTGGACAAGGTTACTATTTTTACCGCCCGATGTCATTACAACAATTAGAGGAAGAAAATGTTTTAAAATGAGTTTATTAAATTATTAGGGTAATATGAACTAGAATATTGCGTAAAAGGCCATAAAGTAGTTGTACTTAAATGTGTTGATATATTAAATAATCTGTTATACTAGTTTAGATTAAAAACCGTTAGGAGATGTCTATAGTGAGCAAAGTATACGTATTTGATCATCCTTTAATTCAACACAAATTAACTTATATCCGTGATAAACGCACAGGTACAAAAGAATTCCGTGAGCTAGTCGACGAGGTTGCAACATTAATGGCGTTCGAAATCACACGCGATTTACCTCTTGAAGAGATTGAAATTGAAACACCAGTAACGACTTCTAAAACAAAAGTTCTTTCTGGTAAAAAAATTGCAATCGTTCCAATTTTACGCGCAGGTATCGGTATGGTAGACGGCGTATTAAAGCTAATCCCAGCTGCAAAAGTTGGACATATTGGCCTATACCGCGATCCAGAAACGTTAATGCCAGTTGAATATTATGCAAAACTTCCAGCCGATGTTGAGGAGCGCGATTTCATCATCGTAGATCCGATGCTAGCTACTGGTGGATCAGCTGTTGTAGCGATCAACTCACTAAAAAGCCGTGGTGCAAAAAGCATTAAATTTATGTGCTTAATTGCAGCTCCAGAAGGCGTAGAAGAGATTCAAAAACTACACCCAGATGTAGACATTTACATCGCAGCTCTTGATGAAAAACTAGATGACCACGGTTATATCGTTCCAGGTTTAGGAGACGCGGGAGACCGTTTATTCGGAACTAAATAATAATAATCAACGTCCGTTTAATGTAAATTAAACGGACTTTTACCTATGTCCGAAAATATACAGCGCGGGGATACCGTTGCTTTAATTTACTTAAATACAAACGTAGCAGGAGGAATTACGATGAAAAAACATAAAGTTATGACGATCTTCGGAACGCGACCAGAAGCAATTAAAATGGCGCCGCTAGTTCTTGAATTACAAAAATATCCGGAGCAAATTGAATCGATTGTAACGGTTACTGCACAGCATCGTCAAATGTTAGACCAGGTACTTGAAACATTCCAAATTACACCGGATTTTGATCTAAATATTATGAAGGATCGTCAAACGCTTGTAGATGTAGCGACAAATGCATTACAAGGCTTAGATAAAGTGATGAAGGAAGCGCAGCCTGATATCGTTTTAGTGCACGGTGATACAGCGACGACATTTGTCGGGAGCTTAGCAGCATTTTACAATCAAATCGCGATTGGTCACGTTGAGGCTGGTCTTCGTACGGGTCAAAAATATTCGCCTTATCCAGAGGAAATGAATCGCCAACTAACAGGTGTAATGGCCGATCTTCACTTTTCGCCAACTGAAGTTTCAAAGGCGAATCTATTACGTGAAAATAAGCCTGAGGAAGCAATTTATGTGACGGGTAATACAGCAATCGACGCATTAAAAACAACGGTTACAGAAACGTATTCACATCCTGTACTAGAGCGAATTGGCGGCGACCGTCTAATCTTATTAACGGCACATCGTCGTGAAAACCTTGGCGAGCCAATGCGTAACATGTTCCGTGCGATTACACGACTACTAGCTGAGCATGATGATGTACAGGTAATTTACCCAGTGCATATGAATCCGGCAGTACGTGAAGTGGCCAATGAAGTACTTGGGGACAACCCTCGCGTACATTTAATCGAGCCTTTAGAAGTGTTTGATTTCCATAACTTTGCAGCGCGTTCATTTATGATTTTAACGGATTCAGGTGGTGTACAAGAAGAAGCGCCATCTTTAGGCAAACCGGTACTTGTTCTACGTGATACTACGGAGCGTCCTGAGGGAATTGCTGCGGGTACACTTAAGCTTGCGGGGACGGATGAAGAAACAATTTATTCAATGGCAAAAGAGTTGCTTGTAGATGAAGATGCATATCAAGCTATGTCAAAAGCATCGAATCCATATGGTGACGGATTCGCATCGGCACGAATTGTAGAAGCTTTACTAAAATTTTTAAATAAATAATATAAATTTCAACGTTAGGAAGTAAAATTTACGGAAATGAGTTTTAAATTGCAAAAAAAAGTTTTTTCCAATAAAAAATAGTTGAAAAATAGTAGGATTACAAGATAAAAGGATGAAATAGCGAAAAAAAGGTTGAACGAAAAAAAAGTTTTCCTATTTTTTGTCTATGCATACACAAATTTGTCAACAATTTGACAAAGGTCTAGTATATGTGAACTTTTTCACCTTTCCCAATTGACATCATTTTTGCCCTATTGTATGCTTACAAAGGGTAAGAATGATAAGGGTTTCTTATTGTCTAAACACGTTGAAACACTTGTTATATCAAGTTTCTACTAGATTGGCAGTTGAAACAATTATTGTCAATTTGCAACGTTTTTACGCGTCTGGAATGTAAGTCCATAGCAATGGTTAGCTTGAAACGTTGATAGGGCTTAGCTTTGTCACGTCTAGAGATAATCTGCTAGTAGTGCATTCACTACGATTTGCTTCCACTCAATCGTTCGCTTTTTAGTCTTATTCGAAAACTATTCAGGAGATAATGCCAATGCTAGATTTGCATCACATTTTTGCCATGCAAAAGAAAGCGTTATTTTTTTTGCTTGCGCTTTGCGTTATTGGCTGGGGTTTTACACCATATGGCACAATCTTCGCAGGAATCGCATTAGGTGCGTTCTTTGGTACTTATAACTTTTGGATTTTAGTTCGACGAATGGAGAAATTTGATCGAGCGATGAGTGAAGGGACGAAAGCACCATCAATTGGGACAGTCCTGCGATTTGGATCAGGTGTTGCAGCAGTCGCTTGTGCAATTTCGTTGCCACAATATTTTCATTTAATAAGCACAGTCATTGGGCTAATGCTACCGTATATTTTCATCGTTATCGATGGAATCGTACGGAAAAAGTAATACCATTAAAGTGCATTGGAAAGAGAGGTGAATGCAAAAATGGATCATACAGCTCCAGAGTATACGTTGGAATTAGGCTTCCTGTCTTTAACTTTCAACTTGTCTACTGTGTTAATGCTGTTAATCTCTGCTGCTATCGTATTTTTAATCGCTTTTATTGCTACTCGCAAATTAGCGCTTAAGCCGACTGGTATGCAAAACTTTATGGAATGGATTATGGATTTCGTAAAAGGGATTATCAACAGTAACATGGATTGGAAAACAGGTGGTCGCTTCCACGTACTAGGTATTACACTTATTATGTTCGTGGCAGTATCAAACTTAATCGGTTTACCACTAGGTGGGATGGCCTTTTACGGCGATCTTTGGTGGAAATCACCGACTGCCGATCCAACAGTAACACTGACGTTAGCTTCAATGGTTATTGTTTTAACACACTATTATGGTGTGAAAATGCAAGGAACTGGTGGATACACGAAAACGTTCTTCCAGCCAATGTCATTTATGTTCCCATTAAAGATTATTGAGGAGTTCGCAAATACGTTAACTCTTGGACTACGTCTTTACGGTAACATCTATGCCGGCGAGATTTTATTAACGCTTATAGCGGGTGTCGCAGGTACAGGTATACTAGGCTTCGCAGGAATGGTTATTCCTGGTATAGCGTGGGTAGGATTCTCAATTTTCATCGGGTTTATCCAAGCTTTCATTTTCGTTATGTTAACAATGGTTTACATGTCTCACAAAGTGAGCGCAGACCATTAATTTATAAATTCCTGCATTATAAAGTAATGCGGTAATTTGAACAAAAAAAACACATACAATCCAAGGAGGATATTAATTATGACAGGTTCAATTGGTTTATTAGCAGCAGCAATCGCTATCGGTTTAGGTGCACTAGGTGCAGGTATTGGTAACGGTCTTATCGTTTCAAAAACAGTAGAAGGTATCGCTCGTCAACCAGAATTACGTGGCGCTTTACAAACTACAATGTTCATCGGGGTTGCATTAGTTGAAGCATTACCGATCATCGCAGTAGTAGTAGCATTCATCGTAATGGGTCAATAATAGTTACGATGGAATAGGTGGCGAAGAAAGTTCCACTAGGAGTCTTCGCCATTCATTTTGTAGTTTACAACTTTCCGCATTAAGTGGAACGAAGCTTGAATATTAAGTAATAACCATTATAGATTTAGAATTTAATGCTCTTGAAGGGAGTGAAACAATCGTGTTTTTAGATTATCTAGTACTAGGTGCTGGTGCTGAATTTTTCAACGGTGGTGACGTAATTGCTACTGTAGCAATTTTCGCCATCTTAATGTTCCTTCTTAAGAAGTTTGCTTGGGGTCCTTTAATGGGCGTCATGCAAGAGCGTGAAGAGTTAGTTGCGAAAGACATCGATGCTGCTGAAAAAGCACGCAAGGAGTCACACGCACTACTTGAAGAGCAAAAAGCACTTCTTAAAGAAGCTCGCACAGAAGCTCAAACGATTATTGAGGGTGCTAAAAAGCAAGGCGATGCTACTCGTGAAGAAATTATCGAGACAGCTCGTGCGGAAGCAAACCGTCTTAAAGAATCGGCTGTTCGTGATATCGAAGCTGAAAAAGAAAAAGCTATCGCTGCTGTTCGTGAAGAAGTGGTTTCACTATCAGTACTTGCTGCGTCTAAAGTTCTTGGTAAAGAAATTTCTGAGGCTGACAACAGTGAGTTAATTAAACAAACGATTGCGAAGGCAGGCGAAGCGAAATGATCGAATCGACTGTAGCAAAACGTTACGCTAACGCTTTATTTGAGTTAGCAAGCGCGCAACAAAAACTATCTGAAGTTGGATCAGATTTAAATGAAGTCGTTGCAGCATTTACTTCTAACGAAGAGTTAATGTCTGTATTAAACGCTCCTAAAATTCCAACAGCTCGTAAAAAAACAATCGTTGCAGAAATCTTTGCAGGCGCACAACCAGCAGTAATTAATACGCTTCAATTATTAATTGATAAAAAGCGTCTTACTGAATTTGCCGGTGTAGCTACTGCCTTCCAAGCACTTGCTGCTGATGCACAAGGCTATGCGGAAGCAACAGTTTACTCAACACGCGAATTAACAGCAGGGGAGCGCGAAGAAATTTCTTCAGCTTTCGGCGGATTAGTTGGCAAATCTAAATTAAACATCCAGAACGTAATTGACCCATCATTACTTGGTGGCGTACGTGTTCAAATCGGCAATCACATCTATGACAGCACAATAGCTTCTAAGCTAGCTGGACTTAAACGTGTATTAGTTGGTTAATCTTAAGAAATGTGAGAGGTGAATATACATGGGCATCAAAGCTGAAGAAATTAGCAATCTGATCAAACAACAGATTGAAAATTATCAGTCTGAACTACAAGTAAGCGAAGTAGGTACAGTTATCCGTATTGGTGACGGTATCGCTCTTGCTCATGGCCTCGACAACGTCATGGCTGGAGAACTTTTAGAGTTCTCTAACGGTGTTATGGGTATGGCACAAAACCTAGAAGCAGGTAACGTAGGTATCGTTATTCTAGGACCTTACTCAGACATTAAAGAAGGCGATGAAGTTCGTCGTACAGGTCGTATTATGGAAGTACCAGTTGGTGAAGAACTAATTGGTCGTGTTGTAAACTCACTTGGTCAACCAGTTGACGGATTAGGTCCAGTGAACACAACAAAATCTCGTCCAATCGAAAGCCCAGCTTTCGGTGTAATGGCTCGTAAATCAGTTCATGAACCACTACAAACTGGTATCAAAGCGATTGACGCTCTTGTACCAATCGGTCGTGGTCAACGTGAGTTAATCATCGGTGACCGTCAAACAGGTAAAACATCTGTTGCAATCGATGCTATCTTAAACCAAGCTGGCGAAAACATGATCTGTATCTATGTTGCTATCGGACAAAAAGAATCTACTGTACGTAACGTAGTAGAAACTTTCCGTAAAAATGGCGCATTAGAATACACAATCGTAGTTACTGCATCAGCATCTCAACCAGCTCCATTATTATACCTAGCTCCTTTTGCTGGTATCTCAATGGCGGAAGAGTTCATGCTACAAGGTAAACACGTTCTTATCGTGTATGATGATCTTTCTAAACAAGCATCAGCTTACCGTGAGCTTTCATTACTATTAAAACGTCCTCCAGGTCGTGAAGCATACCCTGGTGATGTATTCTACTTACACAGCCGCCTACTTGAGCGTGCTGCTAAGTTAAACGAAGACTATAACTGTGGTTCTATCACAGCTTTACCATTCGTTGAGACTCAAGCTGGCGATATCGCTGCTTATATCCCAACAAACGTAATCTCGATTACAGATGGTCAAATCTTCTTACAATCTGACTTATTCAACTCAGGTGTACGTCCAGCTATCAACGCTGGGTTATCAGTATCACGTGTAGGTGGATCTGCTCAAATTAAAGCAATGAAAAAAGTTGCCGGTACACTACGTCTTGACTTAGCTGCTTTCCGTGAACTTGAATCATTCGCACAATTTGGTTCAGATTTAGATTCAATTACGCTTGGTAAACTTGAGCGTGGTAAACGTACGGTTGAAGTTCTTAAACAAGACCTTAACAAGCCACTTAAAGTTGAAAAACAAGTTGCAATTCTATTTGCTCTTACAAAAGGTCATTTAGATGATATTCCAGTACAAGATATCGTTCGTTTCGAGCGTGAGTTCTTAAGCTGGTTAGACACAAACCACACAAACGTTTTAGATCACGTTCGTACTACTAAAGAACTTGCTCCAGACGCAGAGTACGTTGCAGCTCTTACTGAGTTCAAAAAAACTTTCGCTAAATCTGAGTAATTTTTAAAAATGTATTCAAAGCCATTTACATAAAGTAGATGGCCTGAATGCACCAGCAGTAGTTCTTGACAAAAAACAAAAGGTGGTGAAATACCAGTGGTAAACTTACGCGAAATTAAAGGTCGTATTAATTCTACAAAGTCAACGAAACAAATTACGAAAGCAATGCAGATGGTTTCAGCTTCGAAACTACGTCGTGCAGAGCAAAACGCTAAATCTTATGTTCCTTACATGGAAAAAATCCAAGACGTAGTAGGCGCAATCGCTTCAGGTACGAAAGACAGTGGGCATCCAATGTTAACTTCTCGTCCTGTTAAGAAAACAGCTTACTTAGTTATCGGTTCTGACCGTGGTCTTGCAGGTGCTTATAACTCAAGCGTTCTACGTGAGGTTCAAAACACAATCAACGAGCGTCATAAATCAAAAGACGAATACGTGATTTTAGCAGTAGGTCGTATGATTCGCGATTACTTTGTAAAACGTGATCACAATGTTATCGCATCTGTAGTTGCTCTTCCTGACCAACCATCATTTGCTGATATTAAAGATATCGCTCGTAATGCTGTTGGTATGTTCACTGATGGTACGTATGATGAACTTTATATGTACTACAACCATTTCGTGAGTGCAATTCAAAATGAAGTGACTACGAAAAAAGTTCTTCCTTTAACTGATCTTGCGCCTTCTACAAGCAGTGCTTCTTATGAATTCGAGCCATCAGGCGAAGAAATTCTAGAAGTATTACTTCCACAATATGCGGAAAGCTTAATTTTTGGAGCATTATTAGATGGAAAAGCAAGTGAACATTCAGCACGTAGAACAGCTATGAAAAATGCAACGGATAATGCGAATGACCTTATTTCGGATCTTTCGTTGCAATATAACCGTGCTCGTCAAGCGGCGATCACACAAGAAATTACAGAAATCGTTGGTGGAGCAGCTGCCTTAGAATAGGCAACTTGCTTCCCAGCGTCGTATAAGAATACGATAGGAGGGTACACAGTAATGAATAAAGGACACGTTCTTCAAGTAATGGGTCCAGTAGTAGACGTTAAGTTTGCTAATGGTCAATTACCTGCAATTTATAATGCATTAACAGTTACAATCGAACGTCCAAATGAAGCAGCAACTACTTTAGCTTTAGAAGTTGCGATTCACTTAGGCGACGATACAGTTCGTACGATTGCAATGTCATCTACTGATGGCTTACAACGTGGAGCTGTAGTAACAGATTCAGGGAAAGCAATCTCTGTACCGGTTGGTCAAGCTACTCTAGGTCGCGTATTTAACGTACTAGGAGAAGTTATCGACTTAGGTGAAGAAATTCCTTCTGACGTTCGTCGTGATTCAATTCACCGCGAAGCGCCAACTTTCGATGAACTTTCAACTACTGTAGAAATCCTTGAAACAGGTATCAAAGTAGTAGACTTATTAGCTCCTTACATCAAAGGTGGTAAAATCGGTCTATTCGGTGGTGCCGGCGTAGGTAAAACAGTATTAATCCAGGAATTAATCAATAACATCGCACAAGAGCACGCAGGTATCTCTGTATTCGCAGGTGTAGGTGAGCGTACTCGTGAGGGTAACGACTTATTCTTCGAAATGACAGATTCAGGCGTAATCAAGCAAACTGCGATGGTATTCGGTCAAATGAACGAGCCACCAGGCGCACGTATGCGTGTTGCTTTAACTGGTTTAACAATGGCAGAATACTTCCGTGATGAAGACGGTGCTGATGTACTATTATTCATCGACAATATCTTCCGTTTCACTCAAGCAGGTTCTGAGGTATCAGCACTTCTAGGGCGTATGCCTTCAGCAGTAGGTTACCAACCAACTCTTGCTACAGAAATGGGTAAATTACAAGAGCGTATTACTTCAACTACAAAAGGTTCTGTAACTTCTATCCAAGCGATTTACGTACCAGCCGATGACTATACGGATCCGGCTCCGGCTACAACTTTCGCCCACTTAGATGCAACTACTAACCTTGAGCGTAAACTATCTGAAATGGGTATCTACCCAGCAGTAGATCCTCTAGCTTCAACTTCTCGTGCATTATCACCAGAAGTAGTTGGCGAAGAGCATTACGCAATTGCAACTAAAGTACAACGTACAATCCAACGTTACCGTGAATTACAAGATATCATTGCAATTCTAGGTATGGATGAGTTATCTGATGAAGATAAACAAACTGTTGAACGTGCTCGTCGTATTCAGTTCTTCTTATCTCAAAACTTCCACGTAGCGGAACAATTCACTGGTCAAAAAGGTTCTTATGTACCTGTTAAAAACACAGTTGAATCATTCAAAGCAATTCTTGAAGGTAAATACGATCATTTACCAGAAGATGCTTTCCGTCTAGTTGGTGGCATTGAAGAAGTTATTGAAAAAGCGAAAAGCATGGGCGTAGAGGTTTAACTCTCTCGCGAGGAGGAAAAAATATGAAGACAGTTACAGTCAATATTGTCACTCCCGACGGCCCGGTATACGATTCAGAAGTAACAATGGTAATCGTTAAAACAACTTCAGGTGAAATGGGTATTCTTGCAGGCCATATTCCAATGGTCGCTCCACTTACAATTGGTGCAGTGAAGCTTAAAAAAGAAGACGGTTCTACTGATTTGGTCGCTGTTAATGGCGGTTTCGTTGAAGTTCGTCCAGACAAGATTTCAATTTTAGCACCTGCTGCTGAAGCAGCAACTACAATTGATCTTGATCGTGCAAAAGCTGCGCTAGCGCGTGCTGAGCAACGCCTTCAAGGGAAAAACGATGAAGTTGATTTCAAACGTGCTGAATTAGCGTTAAAACGTGCGTTGAATCGTATCAACGTTCAAGAGGGTAATATCTAAATTTATTTTAAAAAGCGGACAGGCAATTTGCTGTCCGCTTTATTTATTTTCCATATACTGTTTATGGGGAGATTGTTTATAAATTGATTTATAATATTTAGAGTGGGTCACAAGCAAAAAAACACAAAAAACGACCCCTTTTTTATTTATTAATAAAAAGGGATTGAGGGGTAAATATCAAAGTAATAAAAAAGAATAAAATTAAACGCATAGAAATGAGGCAATTAGAATGAATATATTTGCGCAGGTTGGGCAACAAGCGTTAAGCGGTATTTTGGCCTATATTTTTTTCATTGGAATAGCATTTTATGCCCTACAATCATTACGATTAGATCAATTATTTAAAAAAGGGATGACCTTTCAGATACAGCTAACATATATTTTATTTAGTATCGTTATAGGTTCATCTGTTGCGAATTTTTTCATTAATTTCACAACATTATCAAAACAACTTCAATACTTAATTCCCTAATACTATATGAATTATTTGATTTGTCGGGGGCGTTAAGCATAGTGCTTTCGCCAAATTTAATAATTTCCAAGGTAATAGGGGGGATGATATTATTCGTGGATTTATTAGGCTTAAATGTTATGAAATAGTATTTTAAAAGGAAATTGGACCAATTCACATGTTTGAATAGTCGTGCGTAATATAAAAAAGTAGCGATTTTCTGCAAAATGTCGTAGAATAATGCTTTGGGTGCTTGTAACTGCAACCAAATCGCTGTAACATAGTAGTTGTTTCAATTAATTTATGCTATTTAACTGTTTAAATATATAGGTAGAATACAGACTTGTTAGTTTTGAATCCGGAGGGAAATATAGTGGATAAAATTATTGTTTCGGGAGGTAAGGCGTTAAATGGTACCGTTAAAGTTGAAGGTGCAAAAAACGCAGTACTGCCAATTTTAGCAGCATCATTACTTGCTTCAAGTGATAAAAATATTTTAAGAGACGTACCAAATTTAGCTGACGTTAAAATTATCGCAGAAGTTTTAAAAAGCTTAAATGCGAATGTTGAATATAATGAAAATACTAATCAAATGATAATCGATGCAACGATGAAACTATCGAGTGAGGCGCAATTTGAATATGTTAGTAAAATGCGTGCTTCAATCTTAGTGATGGGTTCTCTTTTAGCGCGCAATCATTTTGCACGCGTTGCACTTCCTGGTGGTTGTGCAATTGGTTCTCGTCCGATCGAACTACATTTAAAAGGCTTTGAGGCAATGGGCTGTGAAATTTCATTTGGCAATGGTTACGTTGAGGCCATCGCGAAAAATGGCTTAAAAGGTGCAGAAGTTTATTTAGACTTCCCAAGTGTTGGGGCGACTGAAAATATTATGACTGCAGCTGCACTTGCGGATGGTACTACAGTGATTGAAAATGCAGCAAAAGAGCCAGAGATTGTTGATTTAGCGAATTTTATTAATAGTATGGGAGGTCGTGTAATTGGCGCTGGAACGGATACAATCCGTATTGAAGGTGTAAAACAATTAAATGGCTGTACACATTACATTATTCCTGACCGTATCGAAGCAGGCACATTTATGGTGGCAGCTGCGATTTCACGTGGTAATATATTAATTGAAAACGCTGTACCCGAGCATATGACGGCATTGATTGCTAAAATGCGAGAAATGGGTGTTGAAATTACAGAAGAAATAGCAGGACTACGCATTTGTGCAAAAGGTCCATTAAAAGCTGTAGATATTAAAACGATGCCACATCCAGGTTTCCCAACAGATATGCAGTCTCAGCTAATGGCTTTAATGCTTACAGCTGAAGGCACAAGTATTATTACGGAAACAGTATTCGAAAATCGTTTCATGCATGTGGAAGAATTCCGTAACATGAATGCAGATGCTAAAATTGAAGGCCGCTCGGTATTTATTGAAGGTGGTAAATTACTTCAGGGTGCAGAGGTCAGCGCAACAGACTTACGTGCAGCAGCGTCGTTAATCTTAGCTGGATTAGTGTCAGATGGTGCTACAACTATCACTAATCTTTATCATCTTGACCGTGGGTATGTAAACTTCCATGGTAAATTAGCTTCATTAGGCGCTATCATTGAACGCGTTGATACTGAAGCTATAATAGCAAAGAAAGATAATCAAGCTACAGCTTAATTATATGAGGAAAGTACGCCGAGCATTCATGTTCTGTGTGCTTTTTTTTGCATAGAAATCCTAAATTGAACATACAGTGGCGTATGAAAAATTATCTGATCATTTTTTTATTCCTTTGTTTATTTTGTGTGCCACTTTTATTCCAAAAAGAAAAAGAAACGCCAGTAGAGGAAGACGGAGAGCAAGTCCAACAAAAATGGAACTTACCAACATCAATTACTTTATCACCGTCCAATGAAGTAGTAGAGCTTGAGGCGTACGTAATGGGGGTTGTAGCGGCTGAGATGCCCGCATCCTACGAGATGGAGGCTCTCAAGGCGCAAGCCGTAGCAGCACGCACGTACGCGATTTACAGAAGTGAAAAAATGACGAAGCCAATTGAGACGACGACACAGCATCAAGTATATTTCCCAGTCAATAATTTGGCGGATAAGTATGAACAGAAGGTTAAGGAGGCCGTTGAAAGTACAGCAGCAGAAATGCTAACCTACAATGATGAAATAATTTCAGCGATGTTTCATGCAGCCTCAAACGGACTTACGGAGTCATCGGATAATTATAGCGGCGCATCAATTCCGTATTTACAATCTGTCGAATCGCCAGAGCAAAAGCAAAAGATACATGACTTCACATTAAAGCAGTTCAATCATTTACTAGGTACTACGCTCACGCTTCAAGAAATTGGACAAGCGAAGCTAACGCATAATAACACAGAGCGGGTTGAAGAAATCAAAATTGCTGCAAAGACTTGGACAGGACGGCAATTTAGGGAACAGCTAAGCTTGGCTTCAACAGATTTTAAGATTGCGGTAATTGACGACTCTATAAAAATCGAAGCGAAAGGTTACGGGCATGGCGTAGGAATGAGCCAAAATGGGGCAAATGAACTTGCGCAACAGGGGTATACCTATGAGCAAATATTGATGCATTACTATAAAGGCATAGAAGTTGTGAAATTTAACAAGATTCCTTAATAATCATCTGTTTAAACAATCAGAAACTTGCACACACTAGCGCAAGAGGTGATGTTATGGGAGAAGAAAAAAAATTAAAGCCTTCTCAGACGAGTGTACAACAAAAAGTATGGTTTTGGCCGGCAGTATATACAGCAATCGCTGTCATTATGATTAGTGTAATTGCAGGGTATAGTGTAATTACTTCGAAGGATCCAGAAACAGCAGGCGATTCTGCAAATCTTACTGTACCGGGTTCGACGAATGCAGGCACTGCCATCGCGACGAATTCACAAAGTGAATCGATGAAATATCCTTTCAAAGAAGCGCTCGTTAATGATGTGCAAGTGTTACAAGATTTTTATGATGTAAATGCCGATGCAAAGTCACAAGAGAATGCGTTACTCGTATTTAATCAAATATTTACTACTTCAAAGGGACTTTCACTCTCGGTTAAAGGTGAGGCATTCGAAGTATTAGCCGCAATGAGTGGTGAAATTCAGGAAGTCAAAACGGATGTCTTCACGGGCGGTGAAATCACAATTGTGCATGCAAATGGTTACACAACGAAATACAGCTCAGTTGCGGACATTTTAGTAAAAGAAGGAGATGTCGTGGCACAGGGTGAGCAAATTGCAACGACGATTCAAAATGAATCGAATCCTAACGCTGGCATTCATCTTCATTTCCAAATCTTAAAAGATGGTGGCTTAATTGATCCAAAGTCTTTATTAGCCTTTTAGTATCTTAGTTCTCTAGTTCCCTCTAAAGAGTGGTAGTCATATGTAGTTAGATGTACGCATACAGTGAACAAATGTAGGGTGTCATCTCATTACATTAACAACTTGGAGAGAGGAAGAGCACGTGCACGAGCACATTCGGAAGCGTTGCGTTCGGCTAGGAGAGCTGCTCATCGAAAATGGAGAAACCGTCCGAGCACTAGCAAAGCGGACAGGTTACTCTAAAAGTACGATTCATAAGGATTTGACCGAGCGTCTATTAATTGTCAATGAAGCACTGGCACTTGAGGTAAGAAAAGTATTACGCTACAACAAATCGATCCGTCATTTAAGAGGGGGAGAGGCGACACGAATAAAGTGGAAGCAGCGTCAATAATTAGTCGCAAAAGGAAAATTCAAGTAATCGCTTAAGACCGCTAGTAAGTCAAAAAATGGCTTATTTAGCGGTCTTTTATTTTAAATGACACGAAATAATAGTCAAAAGTAATTATAAAAGCGGAAAAAATATAAAATAGTAGTAAAAATATAAAATTATTCCATAAAAGTGATATCATTAGAGTGGAAAAAAGGTAATTCCTTACTGCGAATTATCGTGTATTTAAATTTTGTATATGATAAAATACTTTAAATAAAGGATATTTTGTACGTACTTTGATTGAACATAGGGAAGGAGATTAGGTATATGTTTTCGAAAGATATTGGAATTGACTTAGGTACAGCAAACGTTTTGATCCATGTGAAAGGGAAGGGCATTGTTTTAAATGAGCCTTCTGTTGTTGCAATGGATAAAAAAACCGGGAGAGTATTGGCAGTAGGGGAAGAAGCGCGTCAAATGGTTGGACGTACACCCGGCAATATTGTGGCAATTCGCCCACTTAAAGATGGTGTAATTGCTGACTTCGATGTTACCGAAGCAATGTTAAAGTATTTTATTAATAAGTTAAATTTAAAAGGCTTTTTATCTAAACCACGTATTTTAATTTGTTGCCCAACAAATATTACGAGCGTTGAGCAAAAAGCAATTCGTGAAGCTGCAGAAAAATCAGGCGGTAGAAAAGTATATTTAGAGGAAGAGCCAAAAGTAGCTGCAATTGGTGCGGGTATGGATATTTTCCAGCCGAGCGGTAATATGGTAGTGGATATCGGTGGCGGTACGACGGATGTAGCTGTGCTATCAATGGGTGACATTGTCACAAGTGAATCAATTAAAGTAGCTGGTGACGTTTTTGATAATGATATTCTACAATATATTAAAAGAGAATATAAGTTATTAATCGGCGAGCGTACAGCAGAAACGATTAAAATGACGATTGGTACGGTATTCCCAACAACACGTAAAGAGTCGATGGATATCCGTGGACGAGATATGGTAACAGGCTTACCACGTACAATTTCCATAAATTCCGATGAAATAGCACGTGCCTTACATGAATCAGTAAGCATGATTGTTCAAGCGGCGAAAAATGTTTTAGAAAAAACACCGCCAGAGCTTTCAGCAGATATTATTGATCGCGGCGTTATTATTACAGGTGGCGGGGCTTTATTACACGGTATGGATCTGCTATTAATCGAAGAATTAAAAGTGCCGGTATTTATTGCTGAAAATCCTATGGACTGCGTAGCGATTGGGACAGGCATTATGCTTGATAATATTGATCGTGCGGTTGGTTCGGCTATATAATATGCGAAATAGCATTTGTTTTTAATAGAATCATGCCATTTGCTAAACTAAAGTGTATATATATCCGAAATAAAGAGTAGAAACTTTAGTTGACCAAATAAATGAAAAGAAGGTGGTTTTTTGTTTAAAGGATTCTATACAGTTGCGACTAGTATGGTTGCCCAGCAGCGAAAAACAGAAATCATTACTAATAATATGGCAAATGCCAATACGCCAGGCTTTAAATCAGATCAGACAACGATTCGCTCGTTTCCTGATATGCTAATGTCTGCTGTGAAAACGAATCAAATTCCAACGCAAAAAGGACTTGCAGATAAAACATTACATACAGTTGGGGCGTTAAATACAGGCGTTTATTTACAGGAGACAATTGCGAATTATGGGCAGGGTTCGATCTATAGCACAGGTCTTTCAACAGATGTGGCGCTATTAGACGGCACATTGCCAGTGGACGAGGCATCGGGCAACTCAGGATCAATTTTCTTCCGTCTAGAAAATCCTGCAGGTGGCGAGTCTTACACACGTAACGGAAATTTCGTGTTGGACGGGCAGGGTAACCTTGTTAATCCCATGGGCTTATTCGTGCTTGATAGTAATGGCGAGCGCATTCAGCTTCAAAATGATGCAATTCGTATCGATGAAAATGGCTCGATTTTTGATGAAAATGATACACAAGTTGGGACAGTAGGTATTTCATTCTCGCAAAATCCAGATGTACTTGTTAAGCAAGACAATGGATTATTCCGTACGATTGATGGCGTAGATCTTCCTTCAGCTTTCACGGAGAATGGTGTAACTTTCGGGCTGCAACAAGCGTATCTTGAGGGCTCAAATGTTGACTCTTCAAAGTCAATGACAGACCTTCTAACAGCGTATCGTGCATTCGAAGCCAACCAGAAAGTTCTTCAAGCATACGATAAGAGTATGGATAAAGCTGTAAATGAAATCGGCCGCGTATAGCGGATTAGATTCGTGAGGAGAATATACAATGTTACGTACAATGATTACTGCCACAAATACATTAACACAAGTGCAAAAGCAACTTGATACAGTAAGTAATAATATCGCAAATAGTAATACGACTGGATATAAAGCACAGCAGGCAAGTTTCTCAGAGCTAATGTATCAGCAATTTAACAATGACGAGTTCGATAAAACGCTTCGTCAATCACCAGTGGGTATTCGCTATGGTGTAGGCGCTCATATTTCGCAAATTCAATCTGTTCAAAAACAAGGAAACCTTCAATCAACGGGACGTGATTTAGACGTTGCCTTCACGAAGGAAAATCAATATTTGAACGTCTTAATGCCAGAGGGTGACGGCACGAAAATTGTATATAGCCGCCAAGGTGATCTTTTTGTCTCTCCACTTGGTGACGGTACAGTGATGCTTGTTAATAACCAGGGACATGCTATAGCAGATGCAAATGGTAACTCGATTATTTTACCTGAGGATGTAGAGAAGTTTGGATTTTCGGGTACAGGGACGTTAAACGTGTCATTTCCAAATGGTCAGCCTATGACAATTGACTTAGGGATTACACAGTTGCAAAAGCCTCAAATTATGGAGAATATAGGTGGGGGTTACATTGACTTACCAAATAATCTTCAACAATTAGGGTTTGTTGATGGTGATATTCTGACAAATCTTCAAGGCGGTGCACGTTCAAATATTGAAATGGTGAGTGGTTCACTTGAAATGTCGAATGTTGATATGTCAAAAGAGATGACAGACTTAATCGCTGCCCAACGTTCTTACCAATTTAACTCTCGTGCGATTACAACTGCTGATCAAATGCTTGGTTTAATTAACGGTATTCGCTAAACTAATATTTATGGTAGTCGTAAAGGAGAGCAAGGAATGGCAAACAATGAAAATGTGAACAAAACTTTAGAATCTCCGAAATCGCGTAGGACTGCTGTTATCCCATCTAATTCAAATAACGGTAGAGAGCGCCAGCTCAATGCTGATGATGGAAATAAGCCAACGCGCTGGGTGCAAATTCGAATGGTCCCGATTTGGCTACGCATTCTAATTGTAATGGTGCTACTCCTAGCTGCAGTTATGGTAGGCGTTACAATCGGCTATAGCTCTATAGGTGGCGGAGATTCAGCCGATGCGCTAAAATGGTCGACATGGCAGAACTTATTAAAAATTATTAAGGGTGAATAGAACAGGAACGAGTTTAGTGTAGCTAAACTCGTTCCTGTTCTAACATGCACATTTTTTTCGTTATAATACATATAAAGAATGGGCAACCGAGCTACGGACTTTTTTAGATAATTCCCTAAAGTAAAGAGGTTTATTAAAGTTAGCGTCGAATTTAAATAAAATTAGCATTTATTTTTATTTATTTTTTTACAATAAATTACATTCAAGATTTGCTTTTATAAGCCAAAAGATATAGAATAATAGGGTTAAATGTTTTGTGATATCTAATCTGAATTAAACATTTTAGCATAGACGTAGGAGGTTTTTATTTTAATGTATAAACAACTGTCTTCAGGCGTAAAGATAAGTATTACTCGCTCAATTTCTACTTCATTTGAATCTTATTTGGCGAAAATTGGATGGGATGAAGAAAAATTCTCTATGGAAGACTTTGTGTCAAGCTGGCAGGCTTACTTCAAAACGAGTGCTGCGTGGATTGATAAAGTACCTCAAGAAATTCTTATGAGTACTGAATTCCATGAAGAAATGGCAAAAAAAATAGATGATGTAATTGAAAAAATTCTTACTGAACCTCCAACAGAGCAACAAGTAGAATCAATCGATGCTCTTCAAAAGCAGCTAAAAACTACATACAGCTATACATGTAAAGCAGAAGCAACGTATGTTGAAAACCTTCTGAAAGAACAAGTTAAATAACAAGAACCCGTATTGCAACTCGTGCAATATGGGTTTTTGTGTTTTAAATCAAAAATCACTCAAAAAAATCCACAAAAACCACTACACAAAAATCTTACCCAAAATGGAAATTATATTGCAGAATACGTCAAAACATTCTCGGGCAATCTATGAACGATCACAGATGTGGTACAACTTTTAGAAGGAGGACAATTATGCCAAAATTACATCAAACTCCAGGAGACGCGCCTAAAGCGTGGAATTCAAGTCTAACGATAGTAAAGAAATCCTTACTTGCATTGCTCGTATTCCCGGTGATGATTGCACTCGCGGCTTGTAATGATACTGCCAATGAGGACACGCCTATGCAGGGTAATAACACGGACGGGATTACCACGCCGAATGACAATAATCAAAACAACTCGGGCATTAATGAAAATGGTTCCTACAACGGACCAAATGGTAATGGAGTAATGGACGGCACGAATAACAATGGTGGTACGATTAATGAAGGCACAGTCAATGACCCTAACACAATCGGGGATGACATCGAAAATGGCGTGGACGATACGGAAAATACAATTGAAGACGCACTAGACAACAACAACAACAACAACAATGGTAATGGCAAAGGCAATGGCAATGGCACAATGAATAATAACCAGTAAGAAATAAATCCTTTAAAAGCCGATTTGTCCACACATCATAAATGTGGCAAATCGGCTTTTTTAAATGTTCTTTTTTAAACTTGTGCATAGCCTTTAACTTTTATACAGAAGCATTATAATTTTGGACGTTCGCGTAAACCTAATTCAAATTGACCTAAAAGCTCGTCCTTCGACAAATTTGCTGCTAATAGCTTCTCTAAAAGCCGCTCTGCGTAGAGGCGTTTTTTTTGCGTAATTCGCCCTTTCAGCAATACAGTAATATTATCTTGGACTTCATGTATGGACGATACGACAACTAAAAATGGTGCGGGATCATTATCGGGAAATGAAATAACGACCTGTGCCTTGATGACAGTTTGAGACGCTAATAATTTTTCGAAAAAAGACTGGTGTTCCTTTTCTAAAAATAATTCAAGTGTCCAAAGTTGGTGGCTATTTTCTTGATTGATGACAAGTCCATCGATTAACGGAAAATTTTGTAGTTTTTTGTCTTTCTCGACTTCAAAAGAAAGCATTTTAAACGTTTTCAATGATTTTGCCTCCAATTCAATGTGTTTCCCTCATTATATCACATGAAAAACTACGAAAATCAAATTTTCAGACATTCCAATTTAACGTAGTGATAGCAAGGAGTTACATGTAAAAAAAATTAAAAATGATAAAAATAGGGCGCTGAAATATGGTAAATAAGCAGTTGATTTTGCAGAAAAATGAATTTTGGCCACTTTGCGTATAAAATAAGTCAATTATATACTGGATACAAGAAAGGGGGTGAATGCATGAATCAAGTCGGGCTAGTAGGAAGAATCACTAAGGATCCAGAGCTGAGAACGTTTGAGCAAAAGAGACCGTATACGACCTTTACGATTGCTGTTAATAGAAGCTTTCGTAACAGTCAGGGCAATGTAGAGGCCGATTTTGTGCTATGTAGTGCATGGGGCAAACTAGCAGAAACTATCGTCAAGCATTGTGGCAAGGGATCTCTAATCGGCGTAAATGGCCGGCTCAATTCGAGAACGTACATGAATCAACAAAATGAACGTATATACACATTGGATGTGACCGCTGAGGATATACGCTTTTACAAACTAAATGAGCCGATACGCACGGAATCCATGGAAATTCCCGGTTTTATACAGGGAGAAAAGCCTTCCAATCAAGGGAAACGAAGTGAACATACAAGTGACCCAGGTAGTAAATCCTCAAACGCCTCCGTTGTAGCGGAAGCAGTTGAGCCGCTTGTTTCTCCCGAAAAAGAAAAGGGGGAACGTACACTTCCAATCCCATCGTAAGAAATAGGTATCATTGTTCGAAAGACGATGTTGCTATGAACCTCAATATGATCTAATGACCGCACACTAGAACATATCTATTCTTCCCAAATAAAAAAAGTACGCTATCTATTTTATAGGGGTGGAGGTATAGATAAACCTTCACTCTTATAAAATTACATAAAAAAAGAAGGCATGCATATGCGCACACCTTCATTAATAGTTATTGTTCCAATGTTAGAAGCTCCATCAGCTCATCATCCTTAAGCTCTGTAATCCATTTAGATGATTGGATTAGCTCCTCAGAGAGGGCTGACTTCATTTCAAGCATCTTATCGATTTTCTCTTCAATTGTGCCAAGCGTCACAAACTTATGAACTTGCACAAATTGTTTTTGGCCGATACGATAAGCGCGGTCAGTCGCCTGATTTTCAACGGCAGGATTCCACCAGCGGTCAGCATGAAGTACATGATTTGCGGCTGTTAAGTTTAGCCCAGTTCCACCTGCTTTTAATGACAGGATAAACACTGGGAACTCACCAGCTTGGAATGCATCCACTAAGCGGTCGCGCTGTTGCTTCGTCATACTACCGGTTAAAAAAGGTACGTCTAAATCATAAAGCTCACTAAAGCAATGCTGTAATAAATTACCCATGCCTATATATTGTGTGAAGATTAAGCATTGCTCGCCATTTTGAACGATTTCAGCAGTCATTTGCACAAGGCGTTGTAACTTCACAGAGCGTTTCAGTAGCGCGTTGGCATCTTCAAGAGGCTCCTTTAAATAAAGGGCAGGGTGATTGCAAAGCTGCTTTAACTTATTAAGCATTTTTAAAATATGGCCGCGCTTTTCAAAGGGAGACATCAGCTCTAATTTTGAAACAGTATCTTCAATATAGCCCTCATAAAGTGCCGCTTGTTCGGTTGTTAATGGGCAAAATTCTTGTGATTCTTGTTTTTCAGGTAGGTTAAGCTGCAAGTCAGGATCACGTTTGGTGCGACGTAAAAGGAATGGTCGAATTTTCATACGTAATGAATGCTTATGCTTTTCTGATTCGTCACGCTCAATAGGTGTAATGTACTTCTCCTGGAACTTGCCAAAGCTACCTAAATAACCTTTATGAATAAAGTCAAAAATCGCCCATAGCTCAGATAAGCGGTTTTCAACAGGTGTACCTGTTAATGCAATATGATGCTCCCCACGTAACTTACGAATTGAACGAGATTGCTGCGTTTGCATGTTTTTAATGTTTTGCGCTTCATCAAGTCCGACAATATTCCAATCAACAAGCTGCATAAATGCCTCATCCTGCGTTACTGTCCCATAAGTTGAAACTACAATTTGAGGACGTTGTGCAACATCGGCTTTCATTTGCTCAATGAAGTCTGTCTCTTTTGGACGATTTGTGCCGTAATGTGTTTGCACACGTAAGCTTGGTGCAAAGCGGGCAAGCTCCTTCTGCCAGTTACCTAATACAGACGTCGGGCAAATAATGAGCGAAGGCTTGTCACTTTTCAGTGTTTCGATTGTATATAAAATATACGTAATTAACTGAACCGTCTTCCCGAGTCCCATATCGTCGGCTAAGCAAGCTCCAAAGCCTTGGCTGCGCATGAAAGCAAGCCATTCAAAGCCTTCTTGCTGATAAGGGCGCAATTCCGCCTGTAAATCAGTAGGGACTTTTATTGCAGGGAGGCCTTTTTTATCAGAAAGTTGGTCAACATAGTGCTTTAATGAACGTTGCATTTCGAAGGCAAACATTGGATCGTCGCGCATTGCATCGTCCTCATCTTCAATTGGAGCAATTAATGTTTCAGGAAGCTCTTTGAATAGAAGCTCACGCACTGTCCAATTTTCTTCTTCGGCTTGCGACATTATTTCCTTCATCTGCTCTAACCAGTCAGCATCGATGCGGAACCATTCTTCGCCAACACGGATAAATTCGCGCTTTTCGTCGACAAGTTTACGGAAATCATCGACATTGATTTCTTCATTGTTCATAGAGAATTGCCATTTAAACGTTAAAATATCGTCTAGTCCAGCAACACTCTTTGAAGAAGAGTTGCCAGCGCTAACACGTACCTTCATTCGCGATTGTTTTAATTCCTTCAGCCATGCAGGTAACATTACGTCAAAGCCAAGTGACTGCAGTAGTGCTAAGTCGTTTTGCAAGAAGTCACGCACTGCGCTATCGGTTAATGAACAGTGGATAAAGGTAGCTGCCGATACATCTGCAAATGTACTGGGTGGTGTATCTGCATCGGTCGTATTTTCTGTATTTAAATCGTCTAAAGTAGGATTTAATAGCTTCAGCACTTGCGTCTGCATAATCTCAATATCCCCAGCTATATGCACCCATTTTTCAGGTAAAGCAAGTGAAACTGGTAGACCGAGCTTGCGAACTGTAGGTGTCCAAAGCTTACCAGAAGATGGTGTCACTAATACCGTTTCGAATAGCCAGTCGTCAGATAATTCATCAGGTTCACTTAATCGTAGGGACACCTTAACACCATCGAAAGTACGGTCGGTCGTTACAGGCCAGCCACCATCTGAAAAGTATGGAATTAATGACTCAACCATTGCTAAATCGATTTGGTTCATTGTAAGCTTTTGCAGGACAGCAGCCTCTAGAAGTGCACTGTGTTCACTAGCAAAGTGAAGCGAATCATTTTCTATTTTTGCGCTGAGCCACATGTCAGATGAATCCCATAAAAGGGCGGCTTCGTGACATTGTTCAAGTAGCTCCTCTGATGCATCGTCATGGCCAATCAACTGAATAAATGGGTGACGGTAGCGTGGAGATAATAGTTCAAGTATTTCGGCGCTATTTAAAAGGATATCGCGATCACCAAATCTGGCCTTGAGTCCGAAAAAGTTAGGCTCGTACTTATAAAATAGGCGTGATGCCCAGATTGCAGGTGGCTGGATTAAGCCTGTTGACGTAATGGCTTGTAATGTAAATTGATGCTTCTCATTTTGTTCGATTTTCACGACGATATGTTGCACAAATGGAAGTCGGCTAATGCCGGAACTTTTCTGTGGAGAAATGTCGTTTTTATTTTTTGAAATCATAGAGTACTCACCTCCCGCTATAAATTACCCTTATCCATTTCTTCCTGAAGGGCACGAAGTCGTTTATTTTCGCTGCGGACTACCGCCATATAATCTTCGAAAAAGCTGATTTTACTCGCTTTTTTTGCTGCGCTACGCATCGATTTCCAAATTCGAACAGCCTGTTTATAGTTCACGCGTGATTTTTGGCGCAGCTCATCCATCGCAAAATGATGATAGAGAGGGAGCGTCACGGCCGGATTTTCAGCTAAAACAGCCTTTAAACCGCATGTTTCTAAATAGGACATGGATGAAGGATGTAATTGATGTAACGCCGCCCATTCATCAAAGCGGTTATTGCGAATTAAATACGCGCTAAATGGCTGTACACCATATTTGCCTAATGAAGAATAAAAAAGTAACTCCTCATCTTCGGCTAATGTTACATGCTCAAACAGCTGGTCCACTTTATAGGCAAATTGTTGGCGTTGCATAGGCGACATCATCTCATGTAAAAACGTGTGTAAATGAGGAAGCACCGCGTGTAAAATTTTTGTGGCAACCTCAAAATGCTGCAGACGGTTTGCAAATTCAACAACAATTAAATATTGTTCGATCTCGCGGGGCTGTACCACTTTTAATAGCCCATCAATTGCTTGCATATCCTTTAGTAGCATGTGAAAAATTGCAAGAATTGGCTTTATTGATAAGCCGAAATCACGCTCGGTTTGCTGCGTCTGTTCCTGTGACTTGTGCAACGACAGTAATTTTTCTAGCTCGAGTTCTGTACGTTGTATATTTGTGAATAGTTTTTTCCAAAATAATAAATATAAATTCATCTGTAGGGCAGGGAATCGTGTTTGATGCTGTAATAGCTCGAATACCATATTTTGCAATTCATCATAAAACGGATCAATCGCAAATAATCGGGATTGTGCCGCCAACTCGTCGACATAGTTTGTGATGCGTTCGACTGTTTTATCTGCATAATACTGAAGATAATATAGTTGATTTGAATCATTATGGAAGGAGTCTGAATACTGCTTCAACACATGATTAAACATGCCAAGCTCGCAAAACAATTTAAACATCGGTATCCACTCGCGTTCAAACGGTGTATAACGATTTAAGCGAGTGCGGGCCATATCCGTCACAGTGGTAATTGCATAGCCTTCAAGCTTTTTATCTGCTGAAGTATGTGGTCGCATCACTTCATCGATTAGCGTACGCCAATTTGCTGGAGAGCGATCAGCCGCTAGTGATTCTAACTGCACATTTTTTTTCGCGCGCCAATTGCTCGCCCAATCCTGTACGGAATCAAAATACTGATATAAAGACAGCAATACAGCAAGCTCATGACGACAAATACCATTAACCGGGCAAGAACATTGTATCTTCTCATTTTTGAAGTCGACCACTACTTGAGGTGATTTAACGTCCTGTACAATCGTATATAAATTATTTGAAAAGGGCACATAGCGCTCGAAAATTACAGATTTATTGCGCACCGAGAAAACAGCGCGGCGTACCAGCTCCTGATCCTCCTCCGAAGAAGGTAAAAGCTGCTGCTCATACACGCTAATTTGCTGGAGGATGAATGGCTTGTTAAGTCGTGCAATTTCAGAAATAGATTGGCTCATACTAGATTCCCCTTAAAAAAGTCGTTCCTTCCATTATACGTTGAAATTACACAAATGGTAAATAATAAGAAACACATTATAAAAAAAGGATTGAAAACGCGGAAAGAGCATCGGGTTTTTATGATTATTCCATTTGACTACGAAGAACATTTTTTAAGGTCAAATCAATTAATTTACCAGTAATTGTGTTAAAAGCTTTAGTTTAAAAATGCTTTATGGAGGGGAAACTATTTTTAATTACTGATGTTTACGGATGACGTGTATAAAGTAATTGTACGGTTTTAAAATAACTTGAATCAATTAATAATACACAACCAAGACAAGGAGGGATGAGAATGATTCATGTTCAATACATGCGACCATTTTACACAAAGGTAACGGGCACGAAATTACGTCTTGTGTTTGCTTATCAATACTTTTCGATTGCAAAGGAGGATGAGGTATTTCACTTTATTCCGATTGAGGGGAAAGAAATTATCGTTAATTTAAACACAATGCAGGTTGAAAATCTTTCAGAGGTATTCGTGTTCCAACGTGGAAATCGTTTTATTCGATTACCTTTGTATCAGCTTTTATTGGTGTCTAATGTACATGAACATCTTACGCCAATTTTAGATAATGAGTCGATAAATAAGCCTGTAGTCTTGCGTCCTGTTGAGGATGTTGATGTGGAGACAATGGAAATTATTCATCATTTACAGGAAGAAAATTTATCGCGTCTGATTGATGTTGCATTAGCTGAACGTAATGAGGCCCTGTTTTATAATTTAGTGCATGAAAGAGAAATTATGAATAATAAATTTTTCCAGTAAGTGCGTACACTGAGCAATAAAAAGTAATTGTTAGGATACTAATAATTCCCATCCAACCTAATTACCTCTTTTCGCGAAAGTGAAGGGAGGCATTTTTTTATCGTAACGCATTATGATGAAATAATTCGCGCACTGGCATCGCGTCTTCCTACGACTCACACGCTAAACCCTGTAATTCAAGATGAGATTCACCGAACAGAGGCAGGCCTTTACGGCGAGCGATATGTCGCCAATCTTCTAAAGGAACAGGGCATTTTCATACTACAAGATTGTACAATTGAGCATCATCAAATAGATGTGCTCGTCATTAGTGAAAATGGCTGCACCGTTCTTGAAGTGAAAAATATTAAGGGTAGTGTAAGGTTAACCGAGACACCTCGTCAATTACTGCGCACGAATGAGGATGGCGTGGTGAATATTTTTACGAGTCCTGTTGTTCAACTTGAGAACAGTATTCGCGCACTACAGCATTTTTTCCTGAAGCATAAAATTGATTTGCCTATCTACGGGGCAATCTCATTTCCATTTCACTCCGCAGAAATTTCCGCTCCGAATTGTCCTTACCCGATTGTTGTCGGCAAGGATCTCCTAAATTTTTTGAATAGCCAACCCAAAAACCCAATCAAATTTACGAGTCGGCAACTACAGAATGTGGCCAAACAGATCAAGCATGCATCGCGCCCATTCAATCGTTACCCGCTCTGTGCACGCTTCAAAATTCAATCAGATGAACTCATTTCAGGTTGTCGTTGCAATAATTGCGGCACGTATGGCTTGGAGCGCCGTTTCAGAAGCTGGCATTGTAGTGTGTGTCATTACTCAAATTCGAATGCACATAAACAGGCACTACATGAATATGCCTGCTTAATTAGCGAGCAAATTTCAATTCAGGAGGCAATGAAATTTCTACACGTAGATTGTCGTTTCGTCGCAAAGCGATTACTTGAAAGCAACTCATTAAAACGGACTGGCAACACACACCAATCAAAATACACACTAAAGCGATAAAGAGGTAAAAAGGATGAGATGGGAATTATTATGTTTTAACAATGGTTAGTGAATATCAGTGGACGCACAAACAGCAGTGTTGAACGCACAAACATGGGTCGCGAACGCACAAACAGCACCGGTGAACGCACAAACATGGATCGCGAACGCACAAAAATAGCGCGAACGCACAAACAGCACCCATGAACGCACAAACATGTGCCGCGAACGGACAAACAGCACCGGTGAACGCACAAACATGAGCCGTGAACGCACAAAAATAGCGCGAGCGCACAAACAGCACCAGTGGACGCACAAACATGGATCGCGAACGCACAAAAATCTTTTACAAATAATAAACTAACTAATTCTAGTGAACTTAAGATTAAAAGAGGGGGAGATAGTTGAATGCGCAGCAATGGGTTGTGGTGGGGATATAGAAAATGCACTGCGACCATAGTAGCTGAAGGAACGCACAAACTTGAGCCGTGAACGCACAAAAATTCTTTCACAAATAATAAACAAACTAAAATCTAGTGAACTTAAGATTAAAAGAGGGGGAGATAGTTGATTGCGCAGCAATGATTTGTGGTGGGGAATATAGAAAATACACTGCGACCATAGTAGCTGGAGGAACGCACAAACATGCGCCGTGAACGCACAAAAATAGCGCGAACGCACAAACAGCACCTGCGAACGCACAAACATGAGCCGTGAACGCACAAACATGGGCCGCGAACGCACAAACATCATCTGCGAACGCACAAACATGAGCCGTGAACGCACAAACATGGGCCGCGAACGCACAAACATCATCTCCCAATCAAAATTTCGCATCAAGAAATCAAAAAAAGCTGTGCTCAAGTTGTTTTTATCACAACTGGAGCACAGCTTTATCTAATTAAAAGGCATTTAACGCAAGTTTTGCTGTAAGTTCAGCTTCAACTTGAAGACGTTCGATTAATGTTGCTAATTTAGCACTCTCCGCATCGTGATTTTCAAGAAGCGCAGTGGCTTTTGCAGCGAGCATCTCGCCGTCCCAGTCATCAACTTCGACGTGGCCGATAATTGGTTGGTTCACGATGTTCGCGAACGCATCAATTTTCGGGTCGTACGATAGTGCGATGAACGGTGTATGTTCGATTGCAGAGAAAATCAACGAATGTAGACGTTGCCCGATTAGTAGCTTCGATTGGCCGATAACTGCGATTTTTTCCTCAATCGGTAAATCAGCAGGGGCAATCGTGCTTTCTGCGTGCATCATACGCGCTACATCAGCCGAGCTTTTCGCATCGTGTTCGCCGTGCATAGGGATGAATACGATGTTGTACCCAGTTGCAGCCAATGCATCGAGAGAAACGGCAATTTTCGCTTTGTAGTCAACGTCTGTTGGCCAATCGCGAACACTTACAGTAATGTAATCACCAGCTTCTACGACAATCTTCTCAGAAGTTTCAGCCCCGGCTTTCACTAAAGCAGAATCAGCCCCAGCTTCAACCCCAGCTTCAACCCCAGCATCCACCGCGCCAATCCCGCTACGCCACGCATCCAACCACTTACTCGTAAATCCTTCGCCGCCAAGTCCGACTACAGGATCTGGCACAATCGCCACATTACCGCGCACGCCAATTGCTTCAAGCAACGCGCGAGATTCCTCATCGCGCACCGTGATGCCTGCGCACTTATTAAACACAGATTTCACAATCCACTTGTTTATGCTCTTGTTAATCGGGCCCATACCTTGCGCATACACGAACACCGGTACATTCGCCAGCTGTGCCATCTTAATAATCCCGGCGTAATAAGGGATTGTTTTACCACTTGTTTGATCCTGCATTAAGCTACCGCCGCCGCTAATCAAACCGTCCGCTGACTTCAACGCTGTGCGAATTTGGCCCAGCTTCCAACGATTTACTGCTTGTACACCATACGTGGCAGCAGTTTCCTCGGGATTATTCGATAGCACCGTAATTTCAACAGTAGGCTCCCACTTGCGTAGGGCGCGAATGATTGAGAATAGCATCGCTTCGTCGCCCACATTATCAAAGCCAAAATAACCAGACATGACAACGCGCATTATGACCACCTCTTCGAAAGTTTCGCACTATATTTTGCTAACGCTTTATAAATCGCTATAAACACAAATCCGATGAAGAAGCCTA
>JAZLIT010000222.1:0-40828 GCA_045617525.1 Solibacillus sp.
CAACGCTTTTTCTTTCGGTTCTACGTCAAATGTTGGGGTGTACCTGAAATTAGTTATTAATTTCAGTACACCTTTTCTCACGAAAGGCGTTGATTGGAGCTCCGGTGGACCGACGCGTTTCTGGGGGCACGGCTCCAACTAACTAATTCCCTGCCTTTACGGAGGCAGAAAATTAGTGGATTTTCCGCACGTGCTGATCCCCAAGAAGTCGCGGTCCCCCTCCGCTCCAATCAACGAGCACTATCCAAGGTGATTTCCGCACTATATACTCTGCTTAATAAAATCTTTGCTTTAAAATGATCAGGCTTCTAAATCCATATGCTATAAAGTTCCTTTAGTTCATAGGCTTCTTTCAATTCTGAAGATATAGAAGTGTAACGTTCTAAAATACCATAGCTCCTCTTTTGTTAATTTAGCCTTATCTTTATGTAATACATATCGCATGCGCTCCCGATTTTTTACGATCATAGGGATGCCATTCTTTTTGAACTTTACGGCGAACTTCATCTACTACCCAGTGAATATAACGGAAGTAATGAAAACGATCGGCGATAATTACTGGTCGATCCTTGAAGGCCGGACGAATGATTGTTGAAGGCGAAGTGCCTAAAACATCTGCAGTTTCCTTAAAAGTCTTCGCTTTTACTGAGCGAATCCGAGCAACTTGATTCCATTCCTTCGAAAAACGCTGGTAACGATCTACAAATGATAGGCTTGCGAAAATCGCTTTCCACAAACACAAACATAGCGACGACGCTTATAAAAAAAGATGGTTAAACGTTCAAACCACTTTAAATGCTGATTTTGTGCTTTTTTTACACAAAATTTAGTGGAAACCTCAACAAATAGTATAGAGCCTTTCTTTCTGTATAAATTTTTGTGGTAGGATACATAAATTCCATCAGCGGGTGTCCTTTTTTATACCTGAAATTAAGCTTATTTGCTTAAATAGAAGGAAATATTAGTTGTTCGGAGCGTAGGCGGCGACTCCTGGGGGATAAGCGTGACGCCTGAGACTATAGGCTCAGGCCACGCCCCCGGAAAGCGTCCGCCGTAGCGGAGAACAACGGCTTTGAAGAGGACATAAAAATAAAGATCTATTTAAAGTGAAATTTAGGGTCAATTCATTTGATAAAAGAGGGTGAATTCTCGATAGAAGTATGGAAAACTTAGATAGATATAAAAAACCTAAATAGAAGTCAAAAGTTCTAAATAGAACCTTAAAAACTCTAATTAGGTTTTACTCCCCGTATTAAATCGAAAAATCTTCTGGAATAAATACTTTCAACTGCTTAGGGCGCACATAAACTTTGTCGCCTTTCACAATATTGAGCAAACGATACTGCTCTTTAGATAGCTCCGCCTCATAATAAACATCATCAAAGCTATGTAGCTCCACTTGCACGAGCGAGCCAACTATATGAATGTGATTGACTGTTACAGCAATAGAATCAGGAACGACTAATTCCTTATCAATTTGAATATCATGCGGGCGTACGTAAGCAACGGCGTTATCATGTGTACGGCCTATTAGATCGTCAGAAACAGCAAGCTCTAGTGAACCGTGCTTTAATTTCCCATTAGCTAAACGACCGTGGAATAAATTCACATTGCCCAAAAAGTCATAAACGAATGGACTTTTCGGATGCTCATACACTTCTTCAGGGCTACCGATTTGCTCAATACGTCCATTATTCATGACGATAATACGGTCTGCTACATCAAGTGCCTCTTCTTGATCATGTGTGACAAAAAGGCTCGTCACATGGAACTCATCATGCAATTTACGTAACCAACGACGTAATTCCTTACGCACCTTGGCATCAAGTGCCCCGAATGGTTCATCTAACAGCAATACTTTTGGCTCTACAGCAAGTGCGCGGGCTAAGGCTACACGCTGGCGCTGACCACCTGATAATTGGGAAGGGTAGCGATCGCCAAAATTCTCAAGCTTTACAAGGCGTAAAAGCTCTGTCACCTTATCATGTATTACAGATTTAGAAGGGCGTGTTTTACGTGGGCGCACCTTCAAGCCATATGCGACATTTTCGAAAACCGTCATGTGGCGGAATAGCGCATAATGCTGGAACACAAACCCAACGTTGCGCTCTTTTGGATTAACGCTCGTAATGTTTTGCCCATCAAAATGAATGACCCCATCGTCTAAGCCCTCGAGACCAGCAATAATGCGAAGGAGAGAGGTTTTACCCGAACCAGAAGGACCGAGTAGTGCCACTAATTCTCCAGATTGTATATCGACTGAAATATCTTTTAATGCCTGAAATTTACCGAATGATTTGGACACGTTCTGAATTTGAATGCTCATGAGATACCTCCTTTATGTGTTGTTTTCCATTCAATCACATTTTTTAAAATGATGGTTAAAATCGCCAAAATGGACATGAGAGATGCGACAGCAAATGCCGCAGAAAATTGATATTCATTGTATAAAATTTCGATATGAAGCGGCATCGTATTAGTCATGCCGCGAATATGGCCAGATACAACCGAAACGGCGCCGAATTCCCCAATTGCTCGGGCATTACATAAAATCAGTCCATATAATAAGCCCCATTTAATATTTGGAAGTGTGACACGCACAAAAGTTTGAAAGCCATTTGCACCAAGTGAAATGGATGCTTCTTCCTCAGACGAACCCTGTGCCTGCATAAGCGGGATTAACTCGCGTGCAACAAATGGCAGCGTAACGAAAATCGTAGCAAGCACAATACCAGGTAGTGCGAAAACGATTTTAATGTCGTTATTAAATAAAAAATCACCGAATACCCCCTGTGCACCGAATAATAAAATAAACACAAGTCCGGCAATAACAGGTGACACAGCGAATGGTAAATCGATTAATGTAACTAATAAATTTTTACCACGAAATGAAAACTTCGTAATAGCCCAAGCTGCCATAACACCAAAAATCGCATTTAGCGGAAGGACAATCGCTGTCACCAATAATGTTAGTTTAATTGCAGAGAGTGCATCCGGGTGTATAATGGCAGCCTTATAAACTTCCCAGCCTTGTTGAAACGCGGTCACAAAAATGGTAATGAGTGGCAGTACTAAAAATAAGGCTAAGAAGGCAAGGGCAATAAACGTTAATGTCCAGCGAACGAAAGCGGGTTCACTTAAAGCGACAGGGCGCGCGGCTTTCGTTTGAATAGTCGGTTGTTCAAGTACTAAGTTTTCGGCCATAAGGCACCTCCTTTAAGCGATAAATTTCCGGTTAACGAACCATTGAAGCATATTAATGATTAGCAAGATTACAAATGACGCAACCAGCATGACAACAGCAACGGCAGTAGCCCCAACATAATCGTATTGCTCGAGCTTCGTCATAATAATGAGTGGTGTAATTTCCGTTTTCATCGGCATATTTCCGGCGATAAATACAACCGACCCGTATTCGCCAAGTGCACGTGCAAAAGCTAATGAAAAGCCCGTAATGATGGCAGGCAATAGCTCAGGGAAAATCACCTTCGTAAAAGTTTGAAAGCGTGAGGCACCGAGACTTGCGGAGGCTTCTTCTACCTCAGCGCTTAAATTTTGTAATACTGGTTGCACAGTACGCACAACGAATGGTAAGCCGATAAATGTCAGCGCAATAATAATACCAAGTGGCGAGAAGGCGATACGGAAGCTAAAAAATTGTCCGATCCAACCATTTTGTGCATAAATGGAAGTGAGTGCGATGCCAGCTACTGCTGTTGGCAGAGCGAAAGGTAAATCGACAAGCCCATCAACAATGCGCTTGAAAGGGAAATCATAGCGCACGAGTACCCAGGCGATAATTGTGCCAAAAACGACATTGATGATACCGGCAGTAAAAGCGGTACCGAGCGTTAGTTTATAAGAGGCAACAACACGAGGGTGCGAGATGACTTCCCAAAATTCACCCCAACTCAAAGATAATGTGTTAATGAATACCATTGATAGCGGTATTAAGACGAGTAAACTAACGTAAATCATCGTATAACCGAGCGATAGTGAAAGACCAGGAATAACCGTGTGATTTTTCTTCTTTTTTAATGCAAAGCTAGCCATTATCTCACCTCTTTATGAGTGCAGAAATGGCTGTGGCAATAGCGCCACAGCCTCTCTAGCATATTTATTTATTGATAGATTTCATCGAATGTCCCACCGTCACTAAAATGTGTTTTTTGTGCTGTTTGCCAACCGCCGAATTCATCAATTGTCACTAATTCAAGTTCTTCAAAATTATCCGCATATTGTGCAAGCACTTGTGGATTACGTGGACGGTAGTAGTTTTCTGCGGCAATTTTTTGCCCTGTTTCTGTGTATAGGTAATTTAAGTAGGCTTCAGCAACTTTACGAGTCCCTTTTTTATCAACAATTTTATCGACAATTGCCACCGGTGGCTCCGCTAAAATACTAAGTGATGGCGTAACAATTTCAAATTCATCTGTTGCCAGTTCATTTAACGAAAGATACGCTTCATTTTCCCAAGCGATTAAAACATCACCGATTCCACTATTAACGAAAGTCGTAGTTGAGCCACGAGCACCAGAATCTAATACTTCTACATTACTGTATAAAGCCTTAATGAAGTCTTTCGTTTGTGCTTCGCTATACCCTAGTTTCTTTTGTGCGAAAGCCCACGCTGCTAAGTAATTCCAACGTGCACCACCAGAAGTTTTTGGATTCGGTGTGATTACTGATACATCATCACGAATTAAATCACCCCAATCTTTAATGTCTTTTGGATTTCCTTTACGCACAAGGAAAACGATTGTTGAAGTATAAGGTGTTGAGTTGTCTTCAAATTGTGTTTGCCAATCAGCGTCGAGTAAATCACGAGCTGCTGCAACTTCATCAATGTCATATGCGAGTGCTAATGTTATAACATCTGCCTCTAAACCGTCGATTACTGCGCGGCCTTGTTTACCGGAACCACCGTGGGATTGGTTAATTGTTACATCCTGGCCTGTTTCTGCTTTCCAATGAGCAATAAATTCCTCGTTAAATTGTTGGTAAAGCTCACGAGTCGGGTCGTAAGAAACATTTAATAGCTCAACAGCTTTTGGCGTATCAGCAGCTTTTGCATTTGCTGGTGAGGCTTCATCTTTACCGCAAGCAGCTAGCACCAAGACTAATGCTGAAAGGATTACAAATAATAGGTTACGTTTTTTCATTGAACAACACTCCTCCACCTGACCAAATAAAAAAGGTTGCACACGAATACATGGAAAGTATTCATAGGCAACCTTCAGTCTGTCTGATCGGTTATATTTTATTTTAAAAAAACAGATGTAAAAATTTAACTGTTCCTTTACTAACTCATACATTAAATCCATTTACCCTATAAGTCAACTAGGTATTATATATTTTTTTTAAATAGTGGATTTCTACTCTTATAATGTATTTCAGAATTTACATCACAGTAATGAATAAAATTACATACTTATTTTTATTAAACCTAGTTGACTAGTTGGTTAAGTTGCGTATAATAACTAAGTAAGTACCACTTTTTGGAAGTAGGAAGAACTACTCAAGTTTCAGAAGCGAATGTTTTTATAGATTAAATAAAATGCTCACTAGACAAACTAGAGGCGTTTTAATGCATGGGGGCCTTATCCTGTGCATTAAAACGCCTTTTTATATTTGGAGGGAAGAACATGTTGACGTATGAAACTTGGACGGAGCCGGATCAAGGCTTTGAGCAAGATGAACTTTACAAAGCGGCGCTCAGTGTTTTGCAATGGTCTTATGACGAGTATAAAGATGACATTGTATATGCATGCAGCTTTGGGATTGAAGGCATTGTGCTCATTGATTTAATCGCCAAAGTAAAGCCGGATGCGAAAATTGTCTTTTTAGATACAGATGTTCATTTTAAAGAAACGTATGAAACGATTGATCGTGTAAAGGAAAGATACCCGCAGCTCCGAATTGAAATGAAAAAGCCAGCTATCACTTTACAGCAGCAGGCAGAACAATACGGGGATAAGTTATGGGAGCGCGAGCCAAATCAATGCTGTGGTATTCGCAAACTCGCACCGTTAAATGAAGTATTATCCGGTGCGAGTGCTTGGATTTCAGGATTACGCCGTGAGCAATCTTCAACTCGAGCGCAAACACAGTTTATCAACAAGGACGATAAATTCCGGTCAGTAAAAATTTGCCCCCTTATCCACTGGACGTGGAAAGATATATGGCGCTATGTGTCAAAGTATGATTTGCCATACAATCCATTGCATGATCAAGGCTATCCAAGTATTGGCTGTGAAACATGTACTAAACCAGCTTTCACGACGGATGATTTACGCTCAGGAAGATGGCAAGGTGACGGAAAAACAGAATGTGGCTTACATGATTAATTAGCGATTTCCATCAAAGTAGAAATTAACTTGCAGGAACAAAATTATTTTATAGAAAAAAACAATTTGGAGGAATAAAAAATGAGCTTACAACCACATGGTGGAAAATTAATTCAAGCATACAATCCAAACTATACGATTTCAGAAATTCAGCAAACAATTGAGCTAGATGCTATTGCATTAAGTGATTTAGAGCTAATTGGAATAGGTGCATATAGCCCATTGGAAGGCTTTTTAACTGAGCAAGATTATTGGGCAGTTGTTAAAAATATGCGTCTAACAGATGGCACAGTTTGGAGTATCCCGGTGACATTACCGGTAGATAAAGCCGTTACAGAATCGCTAATAATTGGTGATAAAGCAACGCTTGTTTTTGAAGGCGACGTATACGGTGTTATTGAAATTACGGATATTTTTACACCAGATAAGGAAGCGGAGGCTATAAATGTTTACGGCACTTCAGATAAGGCACATCCAGGTGTAGCGAAGTTATTTGCACGTCCGGATATGTATGTAGGCGGGAAGATAACGTTAATTAAAAAATCAGAGAAGCCCTTTCCAGCTTATACGTTTGAGCCGAATGAAACGCGCAAAATTTTTGCAGATAAAGGCTGGCAAACGATTGTTGGATTCCAAACACGTAATCCCGTTCATCGCGCTCACGAATACATTCAAAAAGTAGCGCTTGAAATTGTCGATGGTCTCTTTTTAAATCCACTTGTAGGTGAAACGAAATCAGACGATATTTCCGCAGCGATTCGTATGGAAAGCTATGAAGTATTATTGGAAAAATATTATCCACAAGAGCGCGTACAGCTCGGTGTATTTTTAGCGGCGATGCGTTATGCGGGGCCACGTGAGGCAATTTTCCATGCGTTAGTGCGCAAAAACTACGGTTGCACGCATTTCATTGTAGGACGTGATCATGCAGGAGTAGGGGATTATTACGGTACTTATGAGGCGCAGGAATTATTCGAGCGCTTTACACCGGAAGAAATCGGCATTATCCCTCTGAAATTTGAACATAGCTTTTACTGCAGTGAATGCGAGGGCATGGCGACAACGAAAACATGTGCACATGGCGCAGAATCACGTGTCATTTTATCAGGAACAAAAGTACGTGAGATGCTACGCGGCGGAGAAATTCCACCGAGCACGTTTAGCAGAAAAGAAGTAGTAGAAGTGTTAATTCGAGGATTACGTGAAGAAGTTAACGCCTAAGGGGGATTATAAAATGACTACAAATATTGTGTGGCATGAGGCATCTATCGCAAAGGCCGATCGCCATATGAAAAATGAACATAAGAGCTTTATTTTATGGTTTACCGGGCTATCGGCCTCAGGGAAATCTTCCGTAGCGAATGCATTTGCCAGGTATTTATTCGAGCAAGGTAAGCAGGTGACCGTACTAGATGGTGATAATGTGCGCCATGGATTAAATAAAGATTTAGGTTTTGATGAAGAAAGCCGCAAAGAAAATATTCGTCGTATTGGCGAAGTATCTAAGTTATTTGTGGAAAGCGGGCAAGTTGTCACAACGGCATTTATTTCACCTTATCAGGCAGACCGCGATACGGTGCGAGCGCTAGTAGAAGAAGGTGAATTTTTAGAAGTGTACGTGGAGTGTTCCATAGAAGAATGCGAGCGTCGCGATCCAAAGGGGCTATATAAAAAGGCACGCAGCGGTGAAATTCCAAATTTCACAGGTATTAGCGCACCGTATGAAGCACCTGAAAAGCCAGAAATCGTTTTGAATACTGAACGTCAATCAATTGAAGAATGTGTACAGCAATTATTTCATATGTTGAAAGAAAAACAGTTTATTTAAATAATAGATAGAGCGGAAGACGATCGTGGTATGCCGTGCCTGTGAGAAATTTTCCCTATACTTAAAAACACCATTTTCCTCATTGAGAAAAATGGTGTTTTGGGTTTTGGCCGAGTGGTTAAGTTAACTAATTAATATGTTAGAAAGTAAGTTAATAAATTCTACTTCGTCCAAAATCATAATTGGAACCCCTTTTTCAATTAATTCTGCAGCTTTAATTTCTTTGGTACTTACTCCTTTTGCCCCTACTAGTTTTTCGTCTTGTACTCCAACTACAAGGTAATGAGTTTTGCTTGAAACACCTGATTTAATAATTCCTCCTGCATTTACTACTAATTGAGCTGCATCATTTCTTTCTAATGATTTAAGGTCGCCTGTAAAGACAATATTTTTCTGAAAAAAAGGATGAGTTTCGTCAAATATAATATTTTCTGGGACTGAAATGTTTACTTCCTTCTTCTTGAAATTATTCTTTTTACGCTTAATGAATTTACCTGTAACTTTTATATCTGCAAATTCTTTTGTATCTACTCGGTTTCTTAATAAATACATTTCAGTAGTGGGGTAATTGAATTTTTTTGTACATTTAATTATAAGCTCAGCAGTGGCTCTAGCGTCATCCAGTGCATTATGAGCATTTAATAAATTTATACCGAAATGATTTGCTCTATCTTTTAATGAACTTCCAACTAGTGAACGATCAACTGCAACATTAGAGTATGGAATACTATCGAAATATGCAAATGATGGTACAGTAATCTCGTAATGTAATAAGCAATTAATTAATACATTCATATCGAAATATGCATTATGAGCAGCAAGAATAAAATCACCATTAAAGTAATGAGAAATTTGTTTCCATACAAGGTCAAAAGAAGGGGAATCTTTTAAATCATCAGCAGTAATTCCATGAATTTTTGTATTATCTGAACTAACATAATTCTCAGGTGGCTGGATGAGGAAATATTTTTCATCAGTAATATTTATTCCTTCTATGAATACCATCCCTAAAGAACAGGCGCTGCTATTTTCAGAGTTAGCGGTTTCAAAATCAATTACTATTATCGTCATTAAAGTTCTCTCCCGATTAAGAAGGTATTTCCTTCTTTATACGTATTTCTAATAAACGTGGTTAGGCTCTCTATATTTATGAAAATAGAGTTTTTCTTTTCAGTTAGCAGGCTATATTCTTCACCATGTATATTCTTTCGAATAGTTACCAATACTTTGCCTTTTTTATTTTTAAAAGAAAACTGCTGTTTCAAAACGTTTTTAAATTGATATTTTTTAATTTCAATCCCATTCTCTCTTAATATGAACAGAGCGTTTGTTTTGATTGAATCATATTTTATAGGTTGTATGTCATAAAGGCCCATCGAGCTGTAATTTAGTTTTCCATCACTTAAATGGCTTAATAAGCGTTCGGAATTATAAAATCCAATTAATGATATGTGCTGGTCGTTTATTTCAATAATTCCGCTATACAGTTCATTAATGCGTTCTTGTAAAATAGTTGTATCCATTTCAAACCACCCTTTTGTAGGTTATTAATACATATATATAGAAAATACTTATATGTGAGGTTATAAAAAATAGGTAGCCGTTCGAACGGCCGCAAGACCAAACTTTAACCCAAATTCTTTTTAAAATTTTTTTATATTACTCACAATTCATTTTAACACAACACGTATTTTAAGTGAATTTATAAAGACACAATTCGTGTGGTTTATATTTAGTCTATCAATTCAAAACGTGTGGAGATAAAATTAATCAATTGGCGCATTATTTAATGGTATGTATTCGGAGTGGTGAATTAGTGCGTTAGCTTTCGCGTACATAGAAACGTGTGCAAAGATCGGGTTACATTATCTATGTGAATCAAAAAGTGTAATTTTACATCTTTTGAAAATATGGTATAATAATTCTATAAGATGGATTAGTAAGGAAATGAGGTGGATTTATGGAAAGAGAAATGAATGAACGGCTTGAGGCGCTTGAACTTGAGGTAAAGGCGTTACGTGCTGAAGTGGCTGAAATCAGGAAAGTGCCTGTTGCTAGCCAAGCAGCTGCATTAATTAAGCATAAGGAGCCAGAAAAGCCGTTAACGAAATACATTTTCCCAGAAAAGGTGCAGGGTCAATTAGGGGCGAATACTGATCAAAAAGAATCGGTAGCACCAGCTAAAATTGAGCCAAAAAAGCCCAAAAAAACACTAGAAGAATCTTTTATGTGGGCATTACCAAAAATTTTCATGGTTATTTTAGTGCTTGGAGTTTTATGGGGATTAAAGCTTGTAAGTGATTATGGATTTTTATCGGATACGTGGAAAATTGTTGGGGGTTATCTACTTTCTACTGCTCTACTTGGGGCTGCCATTGTAATGGAGAAAAAGAAAATTGGTGCGGCTGCTTTAATTACGCCATTGTATGGTGGAGCGTTTATCGTAGGGATTTTAACAACGGCAGCGGGAGCTATTATATATGACGTACTTGGCTTATATGTAGCATTAGTTATTGCTTTAATTTATATTGCTTATGGAATCGGGATTAGCTATGTGAAAGGCAACGAGGGCTTAACTGTATTTGTGGCATTTACATCGTTATTACTACCTTATCTATTAGAATATATGGAGTTTAGTACGATTATAATCTCAGTATTTGTGGTACTGCTAATGGGTGCATTACTTCTCGTTTTAGTGAAATATAAGCAGGCAATAGCGCTTTATGTGACAACATTCTTTTCGATTCTTGCACTTTCAATTTTAGTGGGGAATACGATTGAACACGAAAACTTTTTACTGCTCACTTTAGTGGTGATTACAGGGATCTTCTATTTTGGCTGGTGGAAAATATTCAGCGATAATGAGAAGGATTTCAAAATGCATATTGGCTTATTATTTGGTGTTAGTGTATTTACACTAGGGAGCATTGCAGTAAATTCGGGAATTTTTTATAAACCTTTTATTGTAGGTACTTCGTTATTAGCAGTTCAGCTAGTATTTGTGGGTGTTTTATGGAAAGAGAAGAAACGTGATGTGTTTGATGTGATGGCGACGGTTGCAATGCTAACGTTGTTAAATATATTTATAAGTATAAATACTTCGCTTGATACGATCTTATTGTTAATACTTCTTACAACATTTGCAGGAGTAATGGTTTCAATTAAGCTACGTACTAGTATTATGAAAGTTACCTATAGTTTCTTATTCTTACTTGCTACGCTAATGGTATATACTTTTGGCTCGGCTCGCCCATTTTTTGGAATTGAAAACTTAGGTTTGCTATTAGTTATAGTTTTTCTACTTACTGCGTATGCTTATGCGAAACGTCCAAAAGAAAATTTAACTTGGCTAGAAAAGCAGCTTAAAGAGATTCACTTCTTAGAAATAATACCAGCAATTATTTTTGGCTACGTGTTATGGTATGTCGATAAGTTTGAATGGGCGTATCCTTTTTTTGCAGACGTAGAGTATGGTTATAGCTATGGCTTTTTACTAGATATAACAATAGCAATCTTGTTTGCAGGAATATTAATCATTCCAATTCGCTATATTGGGCGTATTTTACCGATAATTGCAGGGCTGACTTTTACATTAAATACATTGTTTATTTTGATGGATCCTTTGTCAGGTAATGGCGAGTTAGCCTGGGGTATTATTATCCGCGTATTGTATCTTGCTGTTGTATTGGCGATTGTTGTAGACGTGTGGTTTAAAGGCAGTATTTACCGAAATTTCGAGAAATATATAGAAGAATATTCAGAGGCTCTTGTCATCACAAGTATTATTTGGAGCGTCCTCTCTATTTTTGAATTCACGAATTTCATGCATCTACTTGAGGGCTTGAGCTGGAGTGGTGCAGTAATTATTAACACATTTAGCATATTTATTGCGGCGGTTGTCGCGTTACTTCTTGGTAAACAACGCGATTATAAAAAACTTAAGCTATTAGGTTTACTTTTATTAATCTTTGGGTTTGTGAAGATGATTTTTGTGGACCTTTCAAGTTTGGATTTACTCGTGAGATCGGTGCTATTTATGGTCATAGGTGGGGTAGGATTACTTATTTCAAATCGATTATTGAAGAAATGATGAAAAGGCTGTCGAAATATATTTTTCGATGGCCTTTTTCTTGTAACAGGATACACTCTTAATTACAATGGAGATAGACAAATATTAGGAGGCCGATGATGCGACAAAGTATAGCGATTGATATGGATCAAGTTTTAGTGAATATGTATAAAAAAATGGTTACCACGTATAATGATTTATTTGGCACTATGATGACAGAGCAGGAGTTTTTAACAGCTTCACGCAGTAATTTATCAAAGGAACAGGAAAAAACATTATTTATGGCACTTAATGAACCGGATTATTTTCGTGATTTAGAAGTGCTCGATATGGATGCAATTGAAGTTATTCGAGAATTAAGCGATCGATATGACATTTACATAGCAACAGCTGCGATGGAAGTACCAGGATCATTTAATGCAAAGTATGATTGGCTTCGTGAGCACTTCCCATTCTTAAATCCGCAAAAGTTTGTGTTTTGCGGTGATAAGTCTGTAATTCATACGGACTATTTAATTGATGATAGTCCAAGTCAGTTGAAGGCGTTTAAAGGGACAGGCTTATTATATGATATGCCTTATAATGCGCATGTTGAAGGATATGAACGTTTGGCGGGTTGGAATGCCGTGCGCGCTTATTTTAATAAATAAATAGATAAATAGAAAGAGGCTAGTAAAAGTACTATTTACAACTTTACTAGCCGATTATTTTTTCTCTTGAAGGGTTACAGCATAAAGGCATAAAAAGCGCAGCGTTTTCTGCTAAGTTAGGAGTTTTTCTATGGAAATAACTTATACTGTTTTTGCATTACTATTCGGGTTAGTGTTGGGCTCTTTTTATAATGTAGTCGGATTACGTGTGCCAAAAAAGGAATCCATCGTCACGCCTCCGTCACACTGTACAAGCTGTAACCGCCGATTAAAACTTATGGACTTAATTCCGATATTTTCATATTTATTTTTACGAGGGAAATGTCGAGGTTGTGGTGTCAAAATTTCGCCAATTTATATGGTGACAGAGCTTGTTACAGGTGTTCTTTTTGCCTTTGCGTATTGGCAAATTGGGTGGAATCCAGAGCTTGTTGTGGCGCTTTTATTCATTTCATTGCTTGTCATTATTAATGTTAGTGATATTGCTTATATGCTAATCCCTGATAAAGTATTGTTGTTTTTCTTACCATTACTTATTGCGGCACGTATTTTTGCGCCAATTGATAATTGGTGGGACAGTATAGCTGGCGCTTTCATTAGCTTTGGTCTACTTCTTCTAATTTCAATTATTTCAAAAGGTGGTATGGGTGGCGGCGATATTAAGTTATTTTTCTTAATTGGGCTAGTCCTTGGTACGCTTGACGCAATATTGACATTATTTTTAGCATCTGTTATCGGTATGATTGTAGGGGTAATTATTTTGAAGTTACGTGGTCAAGGTAGAAAAACACCGGTGGCATTTGGTCCATCAATAGCGTTAGCTGCAATCATTGTTTATTTTTATAGTGAGCAAATGGTTAATTGGTATTGGGATTTCTTTTCGTAAAAATGTTAAAAAATACATAGTATATCCTTCCGTACATGAGTTTATTTATTTTTTATAATGCATAAACTAGTACAGGACAGGGAGGTTTTATTATGAATCCGATTATTGGTTTGACGATGCACAATGGTCAAGGGACACTAGAAATAAACGAAGTCTATATAAGGTCTGTGCGACAGGCTGGAGGAATTCCGTTATGTATTCCATTTGAATCGCAGAAGGAAATTGAAAGTGTGATGGATTTAATTGATGGACTTTTATTAATCGGAGGCCATGATATGGATCCATCATTTTATAATGAAGAGCCACATCCTAAAATTAGGTCTTTTACGAAGGATCGGGATGCTAGTGATTTGAATATGTACCAGGCAGCATTTCAGCGTGGCATGCCGATTTTAGGTATTTGTCGCGGGATGCAGGTGATGAATGTTGCCAGTGGTGGTACGATTATACAGGATATCGAGTCACAGGTGAATCAGCCAATAGCACATTCCCAAACATCAAAGCGCTCGGAGACAACGCATTTTGTGGAACTAAGTGATGGAAAATTACTTGATATAGTAGGGCAGGAGCGAATTCAGGTGAATTCATTCCATCACCAGGCAATTGCGAATTTAGGTGAGGGGTTCTTAGTTGGTGCAAGGTCTAGTGATGGGCTCATAGAAGCTATCGAACATATGACGCATCCCTATTGTATTAGTGTACAATGGCATCCTGAAGAATTAGCTATTACTGGAGATGAGTATGCAAAAAAAATATTCAAAAGCTTTATAAACGCAGCGCAAAAATAAATAGGCACATTATGTCTTCGGACATAGTGTGCCTATTTTTTATTAATGAATATTTCGATACAAACCAACCACTTTACCTAAAATTGTCACATTATCAACAAGAATTGGATCCATTGAACTGTTTTCAGGTTGTAGACGGAAATGTGTTTTCTCTTTATAGAAACGCTTAACAGTAGCTTCATCATCCTCAGTCATTGCGACAACGATTTCCCCGTTATTGGCAGAAGACGTTTTCTTTACAACTACATAATCACCATTTAAAATACCGGCTTCAATCATTGATTCACCCATAATTTCGAGCATGAACAATTGATCTTCTGGCGTACCATAAGTATCTGGAAGAGGGAAGTACTCTTGTATATCTTCAATTGCAGAAATCGGTAAACCAGCTGTTACTTTTCCGATTAATGGAACATGTACAACACCCTGCTTCGGAATGGTGCTATCAATATCTAAAACTTCAATTGCACGAGGCTTCGTTGGATCGCGTCGAATTAAACCCTTGCCTTCTAATCTCTCTAAATGACCATGAACGGTTGAACTAGATGCAAGTCCCACTGCCTCACCGATTTCACGAACAGAAGGTGGATAACCTTTTGAGCGTACTTCATCTTTTATGAAATTCAGGATAGCTTCTTGTCGTTTTGAAACTTTTTGTGTCATTCTGTTCACCCCTCTTAATATATGATTTCCTAATTTATTCATAGTATAGCAATATGCGAACATGAATGCAAACATAAGTTCGAAAATAACTTGACAACAACATATGTTCGTATTATGCTGAAAATATAAAATACGAACAAGCATTCTATAAAGGGGCGTTAGTAATGCAATTAATAAAGAAAAATAGCTTTTTAACAATGATGATTACATTCATGGTGGTACTATTTATACTCTTAACAATTACAGATGAAAAAATCGAAAAATACGAACAGATTACAATTCAGCATGGGGACTCTTTATGGTCGTTAGCTGATCAATTTCGTGGTAAAATGACGAAGCAACAATGGATTCAATCAGTGGAAAGAGTTAACGGTCTTTATGAAGGTAAGCTAATCGCTGGGGCAATTGTAAATATTCCAATTGAGAAAAATTCCATCTATTTTGCACAAAAAGAAGCTGATTATCGGCTGGTGAAAGTAGCGAGTGAAAATTAATGAGCAATAATCAATATGCGGTCATTTATTGCCGTGTAAGTACAGAAAAGCAAACACAGGAAACTTCTTTAGCAAGACAATATGAAGAGCTAACAGCCTATGCAAATTCGATGGGGCTCACTGTTCTAAAGGATTTTGCGGATCAGCAAAGTGGCTACGATGTTGATCGTGAAGGTTTACTTGAAATGCTAGATTATATGAAGGAAAAAAATGTTCAAGCATTATTCGTGCAAGATGAAACGCGATTAGGTCGTGGTAATGCAAGAATGGCCGTACTTCATTTACTTCAAAAAAATAACACGATGGTATATTCGTTAAATGATGCAGGACCACTTTCATTAAATGAAATGGATACAATGCTTTTAGAAATTTTAGCGATTGTCGAAGAATATCAACGCAAACTACATAATGCTAAAATTCGAAGAGGAATGCGTCGGGCGGTAAGTAATGGTTATAAGCCGCAAGAAAATTTGAAAAATCGCGGTAATATCGAAGGCCGTGAACGAATCGAAGTACCGATTCAGGAAATCGTCAATTTGAGGGAAAAGGGATTAACATTCCAAGAAATCTCGAATACGTTATCAGCACTTGGCTATCAAGTGAGTAAAGCAACAGTGCATCGACGATTTATGGAATTTATTGCACAAAATGAAGAGTAAACACTTGCACTTCCTCTCGTTTTCTCATACCTTTGTAGTATTGGGTATTTAGAAAGGTGAGACATAATGGTATCGAAAGAAAAATTAGCACGTATTAATGAGTTATCTGCAAAATCAAAGTTAGGTACTTTAACTGAAGAAGAAGCGAAGGAGCGTACTGCACTTCGTAAAGAATACTTAGATACATTCCGTACAACAATGCGTGAAACAATTGAAAACGTTAAAATCGTCGACGAAAAAGGAAACGATGTTACGCCATCAAAAGTTAAACAAGCGCAAGCGCAAAAGCTAAATAAATTTTTAAACTAATAGTGGTAATAATGATGACAATAGGGGTAGGGGCAATTTCCTTTTCTTTATTGTCATTTTTAATTAAGCCGTTTTTTACTAAAAAGCATCCTTATTATAATCAGAATGACATATAATTAGCCTAATTGTGTTAAAATATCAATTAATATGTCACATTTAGCTTTAAGTATGACATATTTATAAAAAGGTCATGGAAAATCATTGTTTTCTATGCCAAACTTTACTAAACTGTATAAGAAATTAATAATTATTAGCACGAGAAAGGATGTCAGCCAAATGACACACACAATGGATCAAATAGCGATTAACGCTATCCGTACTTTATCAATCGATGCAATCGAAAAAGCGAATTCAGGACACCCAGGTTTACCGATGGGCGCTGCGCCAATGGCTTATACTTTATGGACAAAACAACTACGCCACAACCCTGCAAATCCAAACTGGTACAATCGCGACCGTTTTGTATTATCAGCAGGTCATGGTTCAATGCTTTTATATAGCTTATTACACCTAGGTGGCTATGGTCTTGAAATGGACGAAATTAAAAAATTCCGTCAATGGGATTCAAAAACTCCAGGACACCCTGAATACGGTCACACAGTGGGCGTTGAAGCGACAACTGGTCCTCTTGGCCAAGGGATTGCAATGACTGTGGGTATGGCAATGGCTGAACGTCATCTTGCTGCTACTTATAATAAACCAGGTCACGAAATCGTAGACCACTACTCTTTCGCACTTTGTGGCGATGGCGATTTAATGGAAGGTGTTGCTGCTGAAGCAATCTCTCTTGCAGGTCACTTACAATTAGAAAAATTAATCGTACTTTACGATTCAAATGATATTTCTTTAGATGGCGATTTAGAAAAATCATTCTCTGAAAACATCCAAAAGCGTTTCGAGTCTTATGGTTGGAACTACTTAAAAGTTGCTGACGGCAATGATGTTGCAGCATTAAATTCGGCAATCGAAACGGCTAAAGGCAACACAGGTGGCCCAACACTGATCGAAGTGAAAACAGTTATTGGGTTTGGTTCGCCAAATAAATCAGGTAAAGCCGATTCTCATGGTGCTCCACTAGGTACAGACGAAGTTACATTAACAAAAGCAGCTTACTTGTGGAATCACGAGCCATTCCATATCCCAACTGAAGTATATGATACATTCAAAGCGGCTTCAGACGTACAAGGTGTTCAAGCTGAAAATGAATGGGATGCTAAATTCGAAGCATATAAAGCTGAGTTCCCAGAATTAGCAACGCAATTTGTGAATGCGATGAACAATGAATTACCAGAAGACTTCGCATCAGAATTACCGGTATACGAGGTAGGTAAATCTGTTGCAACACGTTCATCTTCAGGCGATTCAATTAACGCATTAGCAGCAAAAATACCTTCATTCTTCGGTGGATCAGCTGACTTAGCTGGATCAAACAAAACGAATATGAAGGGTGCAGGCGATTTCTCACCAGCAAATTACGCAGGCCGTAATATTTGGTTTGGTGTACGTGAATTCGCAATGGGCGCAGCAATGAACGGTATGGCATTACACGGTGGTGTAAATGTATTCGGTGGTACGTTCTTCGTGTTCTCTGATTATGTACGTCCTGCAATACGTCTTTCTGCATTAATGGGCTTACCTGTAACTTACGTATTCACTCACGATTCAATCGCTGTTGGTGAAGATGGTCCTACGCATGAGCCAGTTGAGCACTTAGCTGCTTTACGCGCAATGCCAAACCTATCAATTATCCGTCCTGCAGATGCTAATGAATCAGCTGCTGCTTGGAAATTAGCAGTTTCATCTAAAGACGTGCCAACTGTGCTAGTACTTTCTCGTCAAAATTTACCGGTACTAGATGCACCAGTTGCAGCAGTATATGAAGGCGTAGAAAAAGGTGCTTACATCGTTTCCCCAGCAACAAAAGCAACTCCAGATGCAATCTTAATTGCAACAGGTTCTGAAGTTTCTTTAGCTGTTGAAGCACAAAAAGTATTACTAGCTGAAGGAATCGACGCTTCAGTTGTATCAATGCCTTCAGTTGATCGTTTTGAAAAGCAATCAGCAGAATATAAAGCGTCTGTACTTCCAAAAGAAGTGACAAAACGTTTAGCAATCGAAATGGGCTCTTCATTCGGCTGGCACAAATACACAGGCTTCGAAGGAGACGTACTTGCAATTGACAAGTTCGGCGCTTCTGCACCTGGCGAGCTAGTAATGGAGAAATACGGATTCACAGTAGAAAATGTAGTAGCGAAAGTTAAAGCGCTATAATCGGAAAGTCTCTAAGTGCAGCCTCTGAATCTGCACAAGAAACAGGCGCTGCGACAGAGCAACAATTAGCTCACGAAATTACGACAAATGCACAAGTATTTGCAGAACTTGCAGAAAAAATGCATAGCGAAATGAAGCAACTTAAACTATAACGGCATAAGAAAAGCATCTTCCTAGGAAGATGCTTTTTGCTTTTTATCACGAATGAATGCAAAGATGATTGCACCCAATTGAAGAACAATCGCTATGACCATTAATATGGTCGTTTTGCTCGAGCCATTCAACGTAAGTTCATCTACTAAAATACCTTCAATCATACTTAGTTGAAGTGTAATGATAATCGTAAATGCACCGATAAATAGCATGATTTTTGCGGGTATGTTGAATTTCACAAGTGCAAATAAGATGAGGACGGAAAAAACGACGATAGTAGTATAAAGTGGATCAAATAGGGTGAATACACCATCTGTGATGAATTTTTCGTATGTGAACTGTTTATTTTCCATTGTTTTGAGCTCCTTGAATAAGCGTTTATTTTTTCACTAGGCCATTTTGAAAAGCATAAACAACGGCTTGAGTGCGGTCCTGTACTTCGAGTTTTGCCAAAATATTGCTAACATGTGTTTTAACTGTTTTAAGTGCGATAAATAATTCTTCCGCAATTTCTTGATTGGCTAGGCCACGTGTCATGCATTGCAATACTTCCAATTCACGCTCGGTCAAATGGTCATGCAGGGCAGCTCGTGAAACGCGCATCTTTGCCATCATTTTTGTCATCACTTCAGGCTCTAGTACAGGATGGCCTGTCATCGTTTTGCGAATTGCCTCGGCAATTTGCTTGGCATTGGCTGTTTTTAAAATATAGCTAACTGCACCAGCCTCTAATGCAGGATATACTTTGTCGTCATCTAAAAAGCTTGTCACCATCATAACACGCGCCTCTGGCCATTGCGCTAAAATTTCTGCGGTTGCCTCGGCACCAGTCATTACGGGCATTACATTGTCCATTAAAATTAAATCTGGGCGTAGTGCAAGTGCCTTTTCGACTGCCTGTGCACCATTTTCTGCTTCGCCAATCACCTCAATATCAGGCTGCGCGGACAAGTAGGCAGCAACTCCAATGCGTACCATTTCATGGTCATCTACAATGACGACTTTAATCATTTTTTTCACCTTCTCTTTTTAGTGGAACTTTTACTTCGACGATTGTGCCTTCGTCTTTAATGGAAACAATTTTATAGGTACAGCCAATTTCTACTGCGCGTTCTGCAATAATGCGTAGCCCGTAAGATGACATTTTATCGCCATCAACGTCAAAGCCAAGGCCATTATCCTGTATACGTAAAATGGCAAATTGATCTCGTTCGATAAAGTGGAGTTCCATTTCGCTCGCCTTCGCATGGCGCAACGTATTTGAAAGGGCCTCTTGTGCGATGCGGAATAGGTGATCTTCTTCTGCCTTTGAAAGGGGGATTTCCTCGATTTGATAGTCGATATGGAAATATACCTTTTCCTGTAACTCTAAAATTAAATCCTCGAGACCTTCTGCCAATGTTTTATTGTGTAAAGCAATTGGGCGTAAATGAAGTAGTAGTGCACGCATTTCTAATTGTGCCTGTTGAACAACTTTTTCCACTTGTGTTAGCTGCTTTTTAGGTGTCTCTTCCTGCTCCTGCTCGGTCATTGCCGACAGTAGCATCGAGGCAGCGAATAATTGCTGTGATACAGAGTCGTGTAGATCGCGTGCTAAACGTTGACGTTCTGCTAACAATCTTTCTTGTACAACGGTATCATTTGCTTCCACTTTTTCATTCGACAATCGCTGCAATGAATTACGCTGTGTTTCGATTAATTCATTCGCCTCTGTTAACGCTTTTTTCACTGAATAAGGTACACCTTTTTTGATACTTTGCTCAAAATCGGGTTGACCAAGCTTCTTTATTTGGCGCGCTGATAATGCATCTCGTAGTTTTACAGAAATCGACATCCAAATGGAAAGTATGAAGCTGAGTGCAGCAACTGAGCCTGCAATTCCTACGATAATTGGCAAATCACGCTTACGCTCCTCATATAAAAAGGACCAGGTTTGCTCAGTGGGCTCGCCTAAAGTAACAAGTAAGATGCTAAAAACTAAGCTTGCAAAGATTAAAAGTAAAATGATAAATCGTGTTATAAAGCCACTCATCGACGCTGCACCTCCAAATCGCTAAAGCAAGACGCTACATAAATTACAAGTGAGCGTTTTGCATCTTCAACACCTTCTTTAACTGCAAGTTTTTCGTTGATGAGGCGCTGGGGTGGAGCATGAAGGATTGTAGCCTCGCCGTATAGAGTGGAATAATGCAATTCTATTGTCACTTCATAGGGTACAAGTATCGTAGTTTTACCGAACGCCTGATTAATGGCAATAAAGGAACGTCCAGTCGGTAAAATGGTTTCGGTTGTGTCAATTGTGATGGTTCCAGCTAGTTTTTGTAGCTGCAAGTCTTGCCATTTATATTCTTTATCTGTTTCAAATGCGTCAATTAGCGTATTTTTCGCAGTCCCAAACGTTTTTTGGGGCTTTGGTTTGATTGGTGTTGGTTCTGGTTCTGTTTTTAAGTACTTATAAAGAACGTAGCTAATGAGCAAAATAGGGATTAAGCGTAACGTCCATAAGGAAAGGACAGCCAATAATAGAAAGAATAGTCCAAGAATCAGTGTATATTTTTGCTTTTGAGTGTAGGCAAAATAGAGAAAGCCAGCTGCTAAGATTAGTAAAAATAGCTCGCCTCCATTAAAAAAGGCCAGTTCAAATAGAAGAATAATGGCAAAGCTTAAAAATAAAATGGTAAATTGATTTGTTGTTAATCGGTTCACCTAAGTCACTCCTTTGCAAACGTTAGAAAGGGAGAACGCGCGAGGCATTCTCCTTCTTAATTATAGCATTATTTTGCAACTACTACTGCCTGCTCTTTTTCTAATTGCACGAGGCGAGCTTCAAACGTTGTCTCTTCGTATTTTCGATCGATTGATTCCGCTAGGCCGTCAATATAATCTGAAATTTTATCAAAGTTGTTGTTTGCATTTATATTTGCTTCGATGACTTTGTCCATTTGGTGATGTGCGCGTGTTACATTTTCTTTACCCATTAACTGTAGTTGACGAACCTTCATATCTTTAATTTTATGCTTCATTGTTTCGAATTTACGCTCGAGCACAAAATACTCATTCTTGCTAGCTTCAATCGTTGAAAGTATAGCGGTTTTACGTGCGCTGTAAGATGCTACTTCCTCTGTTGCAAAGTCGATTAGGTCTTGTTCCTCTGTTGCATTTGCTAGTTTAAGCTGTGCCTCGCGTTTTTCTAACATAAAGCTTGCTTGAGTTACTTGTTCTTCAAGCTCTTTCTTTAATTGGCCTTGGCGTGCTAAGAGTTTGCCTGTTTCTTCTGTTTGTTTTTCTGCCTCACGAATGTATTGATTTAATAGTGAGATTGGATTTTTTTCTGCCTTTTTATCAAATAAATCGTATAAATCTGCTTGTATCTGGTATTTGAATCGTTGAATTACATTTTTCATTGGCTAGGTCCCCTTTATTTTGTATTTAAATTTGCCCATTCTCTTTCGAAATTAGTGAATGGATCATTTGAAGTGGGTGTTACTGAGTTTGTTTCGCTTTTTGTGCCTTTATAAAAATAGTAAACAGCTGCGATAGCTAAAAGTCCGATTAAGCCAGGTGTGTTTGATAACGCGGATACGGCACCTGCGATAATAAGTGCAATGCTAAGTACTTTCCCTAGTAGTGATTCGCTTTTTGTGTAGAAATGGACGCCTGCTGCGACTAGTAGGCCTGAAAATAGGATGCCGATTACAGGAATTAATGCGATAATTGCGATAAAAACGATAAATGCGATAGCGCCATACATGAAGAATTTTTTCATTTTGTTGTCCTCCTCGTTTAAGATACATTAATCTTATCGCGTTGTTGGATTTTTCATAATGACCTGTGAATGTATCTTTCTCTAGGTCTTGAGGCTGAGTTAGCGTCAGTCCTGGCTAGTTGGAATTATTATATAGAATTGAATAAAAATTTAGTGTATAATCCTACGTGGAGAGTTTCTCTCGGAAGATTGGTAGTGGAGGAGGTTGACAGTTATGACATGGGCATGGATAGTAGGTATTATTGTTGCATTAATCGCAGGCGCAGCCCTTGGTTTCTTTGCAGCACGTCAATATATGATGAAATATTTAAAAGAGAATCCACCTATTAACGAGCAAATGATTCGTGTGATGATGGCTCAAATGGGTCGTAAACCATCTGAAAAACAAGTTCGTCAAATGATGGCTTCTATGAACAAATTCCAAGATAAATAAATAACAAAGCGTATGGGCAACCTACGCTTTTTTATTTTGCACATAAATAAGAGGAGTGGGACGGATGCATGCTGACCTAGGTGCATTGACCTGCATTAATTTTCTCCATAAAAAAACAATCTTTCCAGTTGACCCGCGTCAAATAGTAAGATTGCTTATATTTAACGTTTGAAATTGAGTGTCCCCATTTAGTGGAAGCGGGTTTTTCCGCACATACAGACCGATAAAGTTTTTTACTGTTAGCTCGTATTCTTCTGGGGATGTATTAAAGGACTGGGCGTGTTCCCCTTTTTCAAATAATGCCAGCATCTTGGGTCCGTTTTTCTTCGCAGCATATAAGTGTTCGGTCATTTCCGAAGGGGTGAACGCGTCCGGAATACTGTGAATAAATAATACAGGTTTTTGTATATTTTCAACTGCAAGAATTGGCGTTACATCATTAAAATTATAGCCTTCTCGTAGACGTATCGCTAAATTTGAAAGTGCAATGGCCAACTCGAGTCTAAATGGAATCTTCTCTTTTAGGATTTTCCGAAGCAAAACTCGGAAATCGGAAAAGGAACAGTCTGAAATATAAAAATCTGCATTGTCCCCGATTGTTCCTGCGTATAAAAGCGTCGTCGCGGCGCCCATTGATTCACCGTGGATGCCTAAAATTGCATCCAACCCGATAATCTTCCGAACTTCCTCGATAATCGCTTGTAAGTCTAGCTTTTCATAATGTCCATAACTAATTGAATCGCCGCCTGATTCGCCGTGCATACGATGATCGTACACCACGACATTATAGCCAAGACGTTCATACATACGGATGTATTTCATCGAATTAATTTTATTTTCAGTAACACCGTGGCAAATGATGACAGTGCTTGTTGTGATAATAGGTTTAAAAAATGTCCCTTTAATTAAATAACCATTTGGTGAATTTACGAGTAAATCAGTTTTCGGGCATTCGCTAAACCAAGTCTCATCGTAGCGCTTAGCATTTTTCTCGCGTTCAAAAACATCATTAATGTTTTTCGGCTTTAAAAACATTAACTTATTCGAAAGTAAAATACCTGAAACAGTTGTGGCGGCAGCAATTAGGCTTGTAGCAATACCAGAAGCGATTAAAATTTTCTTCTTCATTTTTTTCACCTCGCTTTAATAGTTCCCCTTTTGGAATAACCTAAAACATGACTATTTGAACTTCAATCTCATCTCGAAAATTTTCAGTATATTTGGTAAACTAAAATCATGTGACCGTTTAGTTACATAGTATGCGAGGATCAAAGGGGAGAATCGGAATGGTTCAAGAAGTAGTAATCGTTAGTGCAGTACGTACAGCTATTGGTGCATTTCAGGGGTCATTAAAGGATGTACCGGCCACAAAATTAGGGGCAGTCGTTATAAAAGAAGCAATACAGCGTGCAAATATTGTACCTGAAATTGTAGATGAAGTAATTATGGGGAATGTTTTATCGGCAGGGCTAGGTCAAAATCCAGCGCGCCAAGCAAGTATTCAAGCCGGGTTACCAGAGCAGGTGCCATCATTAACAATTAATAAAGTGTGTGGATCAGGTTTGAAGGCAATTCATTTAGCTGCACAAGCAATCGCTGCAGGGGATGCAGAAATTGTTGTGGCAGGTGGTTTTGAAAATATGAGCCAAGCACCTTATATTTTACGCAATGCACGTGATGGCTTTCGTATGGGTGATCAAAAGCTAGTAGATACAATGATTAGCGATGGACTTTGGTGTGCGTTTAATGACTACCATATGGGCATTACAGCGGAAAATTTATGTGATCGCCACGAAATCACGCGTGAGGAACAGGATGCTTTCTCGGCGCGTTCACAAGCGCGTGCAGCAAAAGCGCAAAGCGCAGGTAAGTTTGAAGCAGAAATCGTCCCAGTGGAAATTCCACAACGTAAGGGAGAGCCAATTATTTTCGATAAAGATGAGTACATTAAAGCAAACTCTACAGCTGAGAAGTTAGCGGGATTACGCCCGGCCTTTAAGAAGGAAGGATCCGTTACTGCAGGCAATGCTTCAGGCATTAATGATGGTGCGGCTGCAGTTGTTGTGATGTCGAAACAACGTGCAATTGAGCTTGGTTTGACGCCAATTGCAACAATTATGGCAAATGCTAGTGCGGGTGTAGATCCAGCGTTGATGGGGATTGGCCCTGTGACGGCGGTGAAAAAAGCATTAAAGAAGGCCAATGTAGCACTTGCTGATATAGATTTAATTGAGGCAAATGAAGCGTTTGCGGCACAAGCAATTGCAGTTGACAGAGAGCTCCAATTCAATCATGATAAATTAAATGTGAACGGTGGTGCGATTGCTTTAGGTCATCCAATCGGCGCAAGTGGAGCACGAATTTTTGTCACGCTTTTACATGAAATGCAAAAGCGTGATGCGAAGCTCGGCTTAGCAACACTTTGTATCGGTGGCGGCCAAGGAGTTGCAACAATCGTTCAACGCTAAATAATAAGGTGATAAATATGGCTAAAAAAAGAAAACAACAAGTGAATACGTCGAATGAAGCGTCGTATAATGAGAAAGAATCGCTAACTCTGAAAGATCAATTAGGTGGAGATGTACTTGAAAAGTTAAAGGCTGCGAAAAACAGTTTGACGAAGCAGGTGCAGGAAAAAGAAGAGGAGCGCCAAGCACAGCTAGCGTTCGAGCGTAAGCAAAAGGAAAAGAATATGAGCTTTGAAGAATTGCTAAATCAATATGGTGATGGTGGTTCGAAGTTTTAATAATTATAAATGCAAAAAAGTGAGCATCTAAGTGTAACGGGTTCGGATAATGGGGAGAAAATAATAAATAACAATGTAATTAGAGACACAATTCGTACATGAATTCGTGTCTCTTCTTTGGTTGATATATCAACATTTATCAATTTAGGCGGTCTTGCTAATTTCAGTGCTAAAACAGGTGCAAATTGGTCTGCAACAGACCAATTGGATAAAGTAGAAGTAAGGAAATAGATTGTTTTTATCAAACTATCGAGGCAGTAGAATCAAAGAAGGACTTGGTTTTTTTATGGTAAAATAGTTTAATGGGAGGAGATTTGTTATGAAAAAATTATTATCATCATTACTCTTAGCTTTTTGTAGTGTTTCTTTAATTGCTTGTCAACCTCAAAATGAAGAGATGACATTAGGTAGTGTATCTGATATATCAATTTCTATATCTAATGGTTACGGAGGGTTAAATGAAAACTATTTCCTTTCGATTAATCAAGAGGAAGCTATATCGGGTTTTGAAGGAATTTTGAAAAACGCAAAAGAAATAAGACGAGATGTGAATGTGAATAATGAGAAACCTGACTACGACATATTGATTCGTTATGAAAATGACGGTACTCATGGGTTACATCTCCTACTTGGAAACGTTGGAGAAGAAAGTATAATAATGTTTATCGGTCACGAAGAAAATGGCTATATTGTTTCACCTAAAGATACAAATGAATTAAGAAAATTATTGGATGTTTAATAAAACCTTTCTTCAACTGTCGCCATTAGTCGATGAAGCACAGTAAATAATGCCGAATAACGCTCAGATTAAACGAGGGCACTGAAAAACTTATGTTTTTTATAGAGAATTAGTTTTTCTAAATAAAAATAGGGCAATATCTGTTCAATTCGAACAGATATTGCCCTATTCCATTGTGTGATCCTTACTCATTTTCGTTTAATAACTTCAATATACGTTTCAAGTTTACCGCAAATATCGTTGTAGCACCCTGTATTTCCATGCCAAATAAACCCGCTGACCTGGCCGTATTATAGCCATGCGGATTTTTAATTTCGCTATTTTTTGCTTCAATTTTATAACGCTTTTTTGAGAGCTCTTTAAAAGCTTCTGTTTCTTGAAATTCAGCTTGTTCCTCATGATCCGTTGATTTAATGGATACTGAATAGCTCTTACTTTTTGCACCTTCTTGATAACAGCCTTCTCTCATGGGACACACCTTACATTTTTCTATATCGTAGAAAAATGTTGTTACTTGATTCCTCCCTTGATCTTTCTTTCCCGTTCGAGCTTTACGTATCGCCATATGCCCAGCTGGGCAAACAAACATACCTGCATCTTTATTAAAATCAAAGACTGTTTTTCGTTGTCCATTTCCGTTTGTAATCACTGGATTTAATTTCGAAATTAATTGAAGATGTTCTGTTTTTACATACTGTAAATTATCTTTTCCTGAATATGCTGTATCGCCAATAATTGTATTAACTTCCATACCTGTTTGTTGGCTCTTTTCTATTAACTCTTTTAAATATTGTCCATCGCTTTTCTCACCTGTTGTTATAACTGCAGCTGTAATAATTCGTTCATCACTCATCGCAATATGTGTTTTATAGCCAAAGAAAGAAGAATCCGCTGATTTATGCCCTAAACGGGCATCTGGATCAGATGAATAACTTAGTTGTATGTCATAGTCTTCGATGACTTCCTTTAAGACATTTAATTTTTCTTTGATAGCGGGAATTTGTGACACTTTTGATTGTGTTTCCACAATCTCAACAACTTGGCGACAATAATCTAATTCCTCTGTTACTTCATTTGACGTTGGTTTTGTCGGAAATTTCCCTTTCATATCTTCGTCAAATTGATAAACGGCTTTACGTACATTTTTAGATTTTTCCTTTAAGAATTCCTTCGGTGATTTTTGATTGTATCGGGCCTTTGTATGTGTAGCATCGACAATAATTGTTTTACTAGTGATGATGCCCTTGTCTAAAGCAATTTCAACGGTTTTCCCAATTAACATATCTAGTAAGTCCACATCTTGAAGACGAAGTCTGCGGAATTTTGTTAAAGAGCTTGAATCAATTACATCCTCTTCAGGTGCCATCTCTAAAAAGAATTTAAAGGACATATCATATTTTGAGCGTTCAATAAGATCTACATCTGAAACATTATGTATCGCTTTTAATAATAAATATTTAAACATGCGAATGGGTGGAATTGCATTACGACCATTATCCAAACAATATTTTGTTTTTAATTCATCAAGAATAAATGAAAAATCAACGAGCTCATTGATTTGGCGAAGCATATTATCTTTTGGCACAATTAAATCATACAGTGCCATATAGGGACTTAAGTTAAGGGTTTCTTGTTTGGAAATCATGGTCGCACCACCTTTAATTAGTACCCTCTATTATACAGGATGGTGAGTGACGGGGCGAGACAACATTTTAGTCCATGAATGGTACAAGTTGATGGAGTGCAGGCGGCGACTTCTGCGGGAACAGCACGAGTGGAAGCACCCGGACTGAGCGAAGCGAGGGAGAAGGCTGGAGCCGTGCCCGCGAAAAGCGTCCGCCGGAACGGAATCAACGGCAGCGAAGGGAAAGCGAGGACAGGAACGATTTTCGTTCCTGTCCTCGCTTATCTGTGCATAAATGGACTTTTTCAGTGCCCTCGATTAAACTGAGCGTTTTTTCTTGCCAATTAACTGTTAAAATGCATGTTAATCGGGTTGTTAAATACATTACTTTTAGGGTTTTTCTCCCCAACAACCGAACCCGTTAATCTAAGTGCTCACTTTTTTTGCTTATATTTCACGTTTCTTCGCCTTTTAATGAAACGACGAATTATATAAGTAATACCCACTAATACAACGGCTCCAGCGGTATCAAGTACTACGTCATTAAAAATTCCTGTTCGCCCAGGGGTGTGATATTGTCGGTATTCATCTAGAGAGCCTAATATAAATACCGTAGCTATCGCAATTAGAGGTGCAAAGCGCAAGTTTAGTTTCACGTAAAAGAAGTAAAAAATGACACCGATAATGCCGTAGCCGAAGAAGTGTGTACCTTTTCGGATTAAAAATTCCACAAACTTAAAGTAGCCAATTGATTCGATTGAAATAACTTCGCCCCAATAGTGAATTTCAATTTTAGAGAGTAGCCCCTTAAGCGGTTGATTCTGTAATAGGATTTGCAATTCAGGTATAATCGTTTGCTGTGAATAGGTCATCGATGAAGCAAGCCAAATTACTCCAAGTGCAGCAACTATTAAAAAGACGTTTTTTTTCATCGATGTTGTTGATAACGATCAGATTTTAATAATGCCATGATTTCCTGTTCAAAATCGGTGGGCATGTCTTCGTAGGCTTCAATCGATTGTTTCAATTGCGCTTTTGAACTAGCGCCAATTACTGTCGATGCAATTACCTCATGCTGCAGGTTAAATGCAAGGGCTAATGCGTGTAAATTAGCGGCATTGGAAAGTTGAGGGAGCAGGTTTTTAAGCTCTTCCTCACTATAATTCATATAAGGTTTGAGCTTGTTTGCCCAATCATTTGTTAATAAGCCTTTTGCTAGACTACCACGTGTCACAACGGACATGCCATTTGCGTGTAGGGCATCGAAATATTCCTCGGCACTACGGTCTAGCAAATTGTATTGCATCATATTGCTAATCGCCGAACTTTTAGAAAAGGGCATAAAAACATTAGGACGAATTGACGAAATACCGAATTCTCGAATATAGCCGTTCTTTTTTAATTCTTCAAATGTATCGATTACTTCATCCAAATTATCCTCAACAGTGCCACCGTGCAATTGGTAAACATCAATTTTATCGATTTGTAGGCGACGGAGGCTATCTTTGACGCTTTTTAAAATATGTGCGCGCGAGGGGTCCCAAGTCCAACTCTCTTGACCTTCAGTAAATCGGTTGCCAACTTTTGTGGCAAGGATTATTTTTTCGCGATAAGGTTTCAAAATTTGCCCAATCATTTCTTCATTTTTCCCTTTATCATATAAATCAGCCGTGTCAAAATAATTAATGCCAGCATCCAGCGCATGTTCAATAATTCCCTGTGCTTCAGAAATATTTAAAGGTAATGACATGCAACCGAGGCTGATTTCGGAAATGTGTAAAGAGCTATTGCCTAGTTTGCGGTATTTCAACAAAAATCACCTATTCTTTCTTTCATCTAATTAATAAGCTAATGGTACAATGAAAATAACCTATAGAACAAGTGAGGGATTCGTTTTGAAAAAATTTGAGGAAAAAACAATTACATCAAAATCGATTTTTAAAGGGCGTGTAATTTCACTCAAGGTTGATGAAGTGACCTTACCGAATGGAAAAACGAGCACGCGTGAAATCGTGAATCATCCTGGAGCTGTTGCAATCATTGCGATTACAGCGGATAAAAAAATGGTGGTCGTGGAACAATATCGCAAGGCGTTAGAGCGTTCAATTATCGAGATTCCTGCGGGGAAGCTTGAAAAAGGTGAGCAGCCAATCGATACTGCACGTAGAGAATTAGAAGAAGAAACCGGTTTTGCAGCAGGCTCTTTGACTTATTTACAGTCGTTTTCAACTTCGCCAGGATTTGCGGATGAAATTATTCATCTTTTTGTGGCAGAAGATCTATCGGTAGTTGATGGAAAAGCTGCACTAGATGAGGATGAGTTTGTGGAAGTGATGGAAATCACGGTGGAGCAGGCAGAGGAAATGATGCTTGCTGGCCAAATTTATGATGCGAAAACAGCATTTGCGGTAATTTGGTTGAAAAACAAATTCAATTAGGCATAACAGCTACTTTTTTGCATAACGTATAAGGACAAGTCAAGGGGGGGTCCTTATGCGTGCTAAATTAATATTTCAATATGCATTTATGATTGCGGTTAGCTTTATCTGTGGTGTTATTTCTTCGCGTTATATTTCGGTGGATTTGGCCGAAAATATTATTAAAGTTGTGGATGCGCGTGTGCTAGAGATCGATCCAGGTTACGTGGCTGCAATTGTGCCAGTAGCTATTTCACTAGGGATTGTGTTATTATTTTCCTCGCATCCGTTTTTATCGTATGCAGCATTAATTTATATTGCATTAAAGTCTGTTTTTTTCGGCTTTGGTTCAGTGTATATGATGGAACAAGGGCAATCTGTATTTGCATACATAAGCTGGTGGTTTCCGTTTCAATTACTGTATTTAATTTTGTTTATTTGTATTTATCGAATTTGCAAAGTGCAAGTAACCCGAATGAAACGAAACAAGATGCGCGCAATCCCAGTTATAATTGGGTTAATAGCAGTTGTACTTTATTTAGAAATCGTCGTAATATCGTACGTTTTACTATAAATCACTCTCTTGTATTCCAATTTAATTATTTGGTATAATGAATAGAGTTTAGGGGGGCGTCACATGGAAAGCCGTATGGATCGAATTAAAAAGCAACTACATAGTGCGAGCTATAAGCTGACGCCACAACGAGAAGCAACTGTAGCGGTGTTACTAGAGCATGAAGAGGATCATTTGAGTGCAGAGGACGTTTACTTATTAGTAAAGGAAAAGGCGCCTGAAATTGGTCTTGCAACTGTTTATCGTACACTTGAGTTATTAACAGAGCTAAAAGTCGTTGATAAAATTAATTTTGGTGATGGTGTTTCGCGCTATGATCTTCGCCAAGAGGGTGCAGCGCATTTCCACCACCACTTAGTTTGTATCGAGTGTGGCGCGGTAGATGAAATTCAAGAAGATTTACTTGAAGATGTTGAAGCAGTCGTTGAAAAACGTTTTAATTTCATCATTAAAGATCATCGATTAACATTCCACGGGATTTGCTGGCGTTGTCATGACAACGATGGAGATAGTAAATCGGAATAAATATTAGGCAAAAAGAGCAGCTGAGGGGCTGCTCTTTTTTTTCTATTTTCTGAGGTAATATATAGGCTATTAATTTGCCTAACACACCTTGAACTACTTGTGTGATATTTGAAATTAAGACTTCTATAAAGTGGAGGGGAGTAATGAATGAAGCAAGTATTTATCGATTCAATGGAAGATTATCTTCATTTTATCCGTGTAGAACGACAATTAGCGGACAATACATTAACATCCTATAAGCGAGATTTAACAGATTACATAAATCATATTGTTGAAGAGCAGCAACTTACGAGTTTTGATGAGGTGACGCGTCATCATATTTTATTGCATTTAGAAAATTTGCGTACGAATGGTAAAACAGCGCGTACAGTTTCGCGTCATATTTCTTCGATTCGTTCGTTTCATCAATTTTTATTGCGTGAAAAAGTCTCAAACACCGATCCAACCGTTCATCTTGAAATGCCCGTAATTGAGCAAAGGCTACCGAAAGTACTATCAATTGAAGATATTGAACTACTGATAGCAGCGCCTAGCTCAAATAAGGCACAGGGGGTTCGCGATGTAGCGATGCTTGAAATGCTCTACGGCTCGGGTATGCGTATAAGTGAGTTAATTGAACTGAATTTGACGGATTTACATTTAACGATGGGCTTCGTGCGTGTTTTTGGTAAAGGTGGTAAGGAACGTATTATCCCGCTTGGTCGGGGGGCGCTAGGGGCTTGCACGCGTTATTTAAATGGCGCACGTCAAAAGCTAGAAGGCACAAACTTAAAAACAGAGGCTTTTTTTATTAACCAGAGAGGGAAACGTCTTACTAGGCAAGGTGTGTGGAAGTTATTGAAGCAGCATGCTGAGAAGGCTGGTATTCAACAAGAATTAACGCCACATGTACTGCGTCATTCATTTGCGACGCATTTAATTGAAAATGGTGCAGATTTGCGTGCAGTACAGGAATTGCTTGGCCATTCGGATATATCTACTACACAGATTTACACACATATTAGCAAAACACGCCTGTCGGAAGTGTATAAACAATTCCATCCACGTGCATAAAAATAGTGAGAAATCTATTAAGTAGTCAAAATGCTTATGAATAAAGCATTAAAGTAAGATGTCTGACCTTTATTTATTTAAAATTTTTGGTAAAATAAAATAGTAAAGAATAGGAGGCGGAGTAAATTGAAACCGTTCAAAAAAATTCACGTAATTGTTATGGACTCTGTAGGTATCGGTGAAGCACCAGATGCCGAACAGTTCGGAGATGTCGGCGCACATACGCTTGGACATATTGCAGAAAAAATGAATGGCTTAAATATGCCAACAATGGCCAGCTTAGGCTTGTCTAATATTCAAGCGTTACAGGGGATTGAAAAAGCAGAAGCACCAAAAGCATTTTACGGCATGATGCAAGAAGCATCTGTAGGTAAAGACACGATGACTGGTCACTGGGAAATCATGGGCTTAAATATTGATACACCATTTAAAGTGTATCCTGAAGGCTTCCCTGCAGAGCTTGTAGCGAAGCTTGAGGAGCGTACAGGTCGTAAAGTCCTTTGTAACCTGCCATACAGTGGAACAGCGGTTATTGATGATTACGCAGCGGAGCATATGGCGACGGGTGCATTAATCGTTTATACCTCAGCAGATCCTGTTATGCAAATTGCTGCACATGAGGACATTATTTCAGTTGAAGAATTATATGAAATTTGTGAAATTGCGCGTGAACTTACATTAGACGCTGAATTTTTAGTTGGTCGAGTTATTGCACGTCCATTTATCGGCGAAGTCGGGAACTTTAAACGTACCTCGAAACGTCATGATTATGCATTAACGCCTTTTGGTCGTACAACTATGGCTGAGATGAAGGATGCAAAACTAGATGTCATCGCAATCGGGAAAATTTCTGATATTTTCAATGGTGATGGTGTAACGGAATCGATTCGCACGAAAGATAACACTGATGGTATGGATAAAATGGCGGAGGTTGTTCGTCGTGATTTCCACGGTATGAGCTTCTTGAATTTAGTTGATTTTGATGCGAACTTTGGCCACCGTCGTGATCCAATTGGTTACGGAGAAGCACTAGAGGAGTTCGATCGTCGTTTACCGGAAGTATTGGAAGCGTTAACAGAAGAAGATTTATTAATTATTACTGCAGACCATGGAAATGATCCAACATTCCCTGGTACAGATCACACACGTGAATTTGTGCCACTAATTGTTTACTCACCACGTTTTAAAACAGGTGTAGAGTTACCATTACGTGAGACATTTGCAGACATTGCCGCAACAGTTGCGGAAAACTTTAAAATTGCAGCACCACAATTTGGCACAAGTTTCTTAGGGAACTTAAAATGAGGAGGGCCATCAAATGAGAATGGTTGATATTATTGAGAAAAAGCGTGACGGTCAAGAATTGACGAAAGAGGAAATCTCGTTCTTCGTGGAAGGTTACACAAATGGTACAGTGCCAGATTATCAGGCAAGTGCATTCGCAATGGCTATATATTTCAAAGATATGACGGATCGTGAACGTGCAGACTTAACAATGGCGATGGTAGCGTCAGGCGATCAAATCGACCTAGCTGATATTGCTGGGGTTAAGGTAGACAAGCACTCGACTGGCGGAGTTGGCGATACAACGACACTGCCGTTAGCAGCGATGGTAGCAGCAGTTGGCGTGCCAGTTGCAAAAATGTCTGGACGTGGCCTAGGTCACACAGGCGGAACAATTGATAAGCTAGAGGCAATCGAAGGCTTCCATGTGGAGTTAACGAGCGAGCAATTTGTGAAGCAAGTAAATGAAATCGGCATGGCGGTAATTGGCCAATCGGGTAACTTAACACCTGCTGACAAAAAATTATATGCATTACGTGACGTTACAGGGACAGTTTCAAGCATTCCTTTAATCGCGTCATCGATTATGTCGAAAAAAATCGCGGCTGGTGCTACAGCAATCGTACTTGATGTAAAAACAGGTGACGGTGCGTTCATGAAGACAGTTGAAGATTCAAAGCTACTTGCACATGCAATGGTTAAAATCGGAAACAGTGTTGGGCGTAACACAATGGCGATTATTTCAGATATGAGCCAACCACTTGGTTATGCAATTGGAAATGCCCTTGAGGTGCAAGAAGCGATTGATACGCTAAAAGGGCATGGCCCAGCGGATTTAAATGAGCTATGCTACACACTTGGTTCTCAAATGGTTGTTTTAGGCGGAAAAGCGGAAACTATCGAAGAAGCTCGTGTGCTTCTTGAAGAGGTAGTTGAAAACGGCGCAGCACTTGAAGTGTTGAAGAAGTTCATCGCAGCTCAAGGTGGAGATCCTTTAGTAGTAGACGAGCCAGCTCGTTTGCCACAGGCGAAATTCATTACGGAAATTCCTGCTAAGCAAGCAGGCTATGTAGCGAAAATTGAAGCAGAGGATATCGGCACAGCAGCAATGCTTTTAGGCGCAGGTCGTGCAACGAAGGAATCTGAAATTGATTTAGCGGTAGGCTTAGTGCTACGCAAAAAAGTCGGCGATGCAGTAGAGGCCGGAGAATCTTTAGTGACGGTTCACGCAAACACTGAAAATATTGATGCAGTTATTGAGAAAATTTATGCACATATTCACCTTTCAACAGAAAAGGTAGAGGCGCCGAAATTAATCGAAGCCATCATTACTGAATAATTATGAAATGAAACCACGGACAATTACAACTGTCCGTGGTTTTTTCTGTTTTATTTCCTCTTTTTTTCCTCCCTCGGTGTATAAAAACACTTTTATCTAACCATACTTGCAGTAACTTTCCGCATATTTCTATAATTTGTCTAAATTACACTAAATTTAGCGCAATAATTCTAGTTTTGTCAGCCAGGAAGGAAAATACTTGGTCTTCTAGAAATGCGAAGAGGAGGAGGCGATCAATTGAAATTTGATATTCTATTTTACCCAAATCGGATTGCGATTATCACATTGTTTGGAGAACTTGATCATCATGGTACGGAAAAGATTCGCAAGCATTTAACACATGCGATTTTACAGGGAGAGCTTCAAACGATTATTTGGAATTTTGAGCATTTGCAATTTATGGATAGCTCAGGTATCGGGCTCGTTTTAGGGCGCTTAAAAGAGCTCAGAGCAGTGGATGGGCGCATATTAATTATTAATCCCAATCCAACGATGGAAAAGATTTTTCAGTTTTCGGGCTTAACGCCATTTATTTTTAAAGGGACGGAAATCGAAGCACTGCATTTTGCTGGAGGAAAAATATATGGATAATGAAATGACATTAGTATTTTTAGCGAAAAGTGAAAATGAGGGTTTAGCACGCCTGGCCATTATGAGTTTTATTACGGAATTAGATCCAATGATTGATGAAGTCTCAGAATGTAAAACGATTATTTCAGAGGCGGTTTCAAATGCCATAATACATGGCTATGCGAATAGTGATGAGCCTGGCTATGTCACGATGCATGCCATTAGAGAAGGGCGCAAAATTACGGTTTCAATAAAGGATGAAGGCTGCGGTATTTCTAATATAGAGCAGGCAATGGAGCCTTTATTTACCACGAAGTCGGAACTTGAGCGTTCAGGGATGGGCTTCACAATTATGGAGAGCTTTGCAGATTATTTGCAGGTAGATTCGATTGTTGGCAAAGGGACGGTAATTACCTTCTCAAAAAATTTTATAGCTGTTCATAGCATCGCGATGTAGAAGGGAGAGTGCAGTCATTAAACAGCCAGCTGAAATTTTGCTTACACAGGAAGAAATGCGAACGCTAATTGCAAAATCACAAGCAGGTGATACCATCGCCAGAAAACGAATGATTGAGGGCAATACACGCCTCGTCTGGTCGATTGTACAGCGCTTCTCTTCTCGCGGAGTTGAATTGGAGGATTTATTTCAAATCGGCTGCATCGGATTAATGAAATCTGTTGATAAATTCGATTTAACCTTTGAAGTGAAATTTTCTACCTATGCAGTGCCGATGATTATCGGTGAGATTCAACGCTTTCTACGGGACGATGGAATGCTGAAGGTAAGCCGTTCGATTCGTGAATTAAACTTTAAAATTCGTCATGCTGCGGATGACTTTTTGAAGCAGCATGAACGCTTACCGACATCAGCGGAGTTAGCAGTTCTACTTGAAGTAACGATTGATGATATTTTATTAGCGACGGACGCCATGCGCGATCCGACCTCACTATCCGAGCAATTGTATGAAAGAGAGGGGGATTCTGTTACTCTGCTCGATCAAATGAAGGATGAACGCTCGGAACTACCCTTTCAATATATTCCACTAAAAGACGTACTAGCCCGGCTAGGAAAGCGGGAACAAACCATCATTTATTTACGCTACCAGCTAGACCTTACACAAACGGAAATCGCAGAGCGCCTGGGTATATCTCAGGTGCAGGTTTCACGTTTAGAAAAGAAGATATTAAACCAATTAAAAATTTGGATGGATGCCCAGCAAACAACTCATGCAAAGACGGTGAAAAAATGACGGGACCACTTTATAATTCATTAGATGAAGCAAAGGCCGACTTAGAAAAGATTTTCGGTGGTGGACAATCTTATGATATTTGTATAAAGCCAGTATTTGTGAAAAATTTAAGTGTGCTAATTGTTTATGTTAACGGTTTAGTCAATACTGGGGTAATTGCAGAAATGCTTGGTAATATCCCATTTGAAGAGGCGCAGGAAATTGAAGATGATGTTAAATATTTTGATCAGAATTTCAATTACCAGGGCAAGGAACAAGTCGATAAGCTCGATGATTTTTTACTAGGTGTATTAAGTGGCCTAGCGGGTTTTATAACTGAGAATGGCTATGCATTTTTGGCTGAGATTCGGGAATATCCAGGACGTACGCCAGAGGAACCAGACAATGAAAAGGTCATTCGTGGTTCGCGGGACGGATTTGCGGAGAATATAAGCCAAAATACGGCACTTATTCGCCGGCGTATTCGAAGTACAGAGCTCCGTTTTGAAATGCATCATATATCTGATTATGGAAGAACGGATGTGGCAATTGGATATTTAGCGGATTTGGTGAACGAAGACCATTTAAAATGGCTAAAGGATCGCCTTGAGCAAATAGATCATGATGGCTTGACGATGGCTGATAAATCTCTAGAGGAATGGCTGTTTAAGCAGAAATTCCATCCAATGCCATTCGTGCGCTATTCGGAACGACCTGATATAGTAGCGAGCCATTTGCTAGAAGGACATATTGCAATCGTTGTGGATACGTCGCCATCGGTCATGCTTTTACCTGTGACGATGTTCCATTTATTGCAACATGCGGAGGAATATCGTCAGGCGCCGCTTATTGGAACTGTGATGCGTCTTTTACGTTATTTTGCAACTATCATGTCATTTATGCTGCTCCCACTTTGGTATTTATTTGCAACGAATGAGCATTTATTGCCAGATCAACTATCTTTTTTAGGCGTAGAAAAGGCGGGGCAAATACCGCTTTACTTGCAGCTTGTTTTGGCTGATTTGGGCATTGAATTTTTACGCATGGCCGCCATTCATACGCCGACGCCATTATCGACAGCGATGGGTTTAATTGCCGGGATAATAATTGGGCAAATTGCCATCGATGTTGGGCTGTTTTCAAGTGAGGTTGTTTTGTATACAGCAATTGCTGCAATTTTTACTTTTACAATTCCTAATTATGAATTAAGTATTTCGATTAAGGTATTTCGTTTTATACTACTGACACTTGTAGCTTTATATGCTGAAAATGGGTTTTTCTTAGGCATTTTAGTGCTTGTCTTTTATTTAGCAAGCTTAAAGCCAATCAATGTTCCCTATTTATGGCCACTCATGCCTTTTTTCCCAAAAGCATTTGCGCGTGTATTGATTCGCTATCCGATGTCTCATGAGGCGAAAAGACCTTATGTGACCCGTGCGAAGAAAAGAAATCGCTCTTGAAATACGATTGCATCAAGCTCTTTCCTATGATAAAGTCAAAAAATAGTGTTTTAATTTTGATTTTTATGAAAACTATAGAAATAGATTTTCGAATGGAGAGAGAAAGATGCATTTTTATGGGACACAGGGAATTAATGAGCTGGGCCACTTAACAATTGGTGGCGTGGATACAATCGAATTAGCGAAACAATACGGAACACCACTTTTTGTGTATGATACGGCATTAATTCGCAAGCGTGCACGTGGTTTTATCGATACGTTTAAAAAATACGGTGTACCGTCACAGGTTGCCTATGCATCAAAAGCATTTGCATGTATTGCTGCGTATCAGCTTGCTGAGCAAGAAAATCTTTCATTAGATGTAGTTTCGGGTGGAGAATTATTTACAGCTATTCAAGCAGGATTCCCAGCGGATCGCATTCATTTTCACGGAAATAATAAGTCAATTGCAGAGATTGAACTAGCTTTTGACACAAAAATTGGCTGTATCGTTGTTGATAATTTTTATGAAATTACACTTTTGAAGGAAATTTCTGAGGCGCGTCAGCAATCGATGAATATTTTACTACGTGTAACGCCTGGTGTTGAGGCGCATACACATGACTTTATTACAACTGGTCAAGCTGATTCAAAATTTGGCTTTGATTTAAATAATGGACAAGCAGATGCGGCGTTTGCTGCTGTCATTGGTCAACCATATTTAAATCTTTTAGGTATGCATTGTCATATCGGCTCTCAAATTTTTGAGACGGATGGTTTTAGCCTAGCAGCTGGTAAAGTAATGGGCAAAATGGATGCTTGGAAGGTAGAACATGATTTTGAGTGTACTGTCTTAAATTTAGGTGGCGGTTTTGGAATTCGATATACAGAAGAGGATAAACCACTAGAGCCACATGTATATGTTGCTGAAATGATTAAAACGGTGAAGGAAGAGTGTACGGCGCGTGGGTTAACGATGCCTGAAATTTGGATTGAACCAGGCCGTTCTCTAGTTGGTGACGCTGGGACTTCACTTTACACAGTTGGATCTCAAAAAACGGTTCCAGGTGTGCGTGAATACATCGCAATTGATGGTGGGATGAGCGATAATATTCGTCCGGCATTATATGATGCGAAATACGAGGCAGTCATTGCGAATAAAGCAACGGTAGCGAAGGATGCTGTATATACAGTAGCAGGGAAATTGTGTGAATCAGGCGATAAATTAATGATTGATGCTGCACTACAAAGCGCTGAAGCAGGCGATATTTTAGCAATGTTCTGCACAGGTGCGTATGGTTATTCAATGGCTTCAAACTACAACCGCGTAGCACGTCCAGCTGTTATTTTTGTTGAAAATGGTGTGCATCAACTAGTTGTAGAACGAGAGAGCTATGAACATATTGTTGCAAATGACCTTCCGTTAACTTTGGAAAAGGGTGAATAACCTTGAAGAAAGTGGAGACGAAGTGGAAAATTTTAGCTGGGATAATTTGCTTTTCTATAGTTTGGGCATTTTTATATTTATTCTGGATTATCCCTACATTCATCGCATAAAATGAGACTTCAACTGTGGAGTTTTAGAAATATGGAAATTGCTAATAGTTTTATGTGACACATTGTTGTGACTCGTTTTATCGTACCTCGTCCTAGATTATTCAACTTGAATCCCTTGAGGTGGAAGTCTTGTATCTGTCACTTTGCTTTCGATACAGATAAATTACTGCCTGTAAAATGCTGTCATTGATTAACGTGAATAGTTATGATAGGATGTGCTTTGATGAAAAATAGAGGACGGTTTTTATGTTAGTACGATATAAAAAGGCTTGTGAAAAGATAGCTATGGGATTACTTTCCTTTATGCCTGAGCATAAGGATATTAAACGTCTCATGGAAACAATTCAATTATATGAGCAAAGTGAACAATGGATTTTATATTTATGGAAAAAGGACGAGGAGTATGTTGGTGCAAT
>JAZLIT010000223.1:0-18295 GCA_045617525.1 Solibacillus sp.
CGTGCTAGATCCTTCATATTATTATCTTTACTTAAATGAGATAAGTAAATTTGCGTTTGCTTTTCGGCAACGACTTCACTCATCGCAACAGCTGCATCTTCATTTGATACGTGGCCAACATCTGATAAAATACGTCGCTTAACACTCCATGGATAGCGACCCATTTGAAGCATCCCTACATCGTGATTGCTTTCAAATACATACGAATCCGCGGCGCTAATATGGCCCTTCATTCGATCGCTTACATAGCCTGTGTCTGTAATAACCACTAGCTTGCGTCCATTTTCATGAAATGTATAAAACATTGGATCCGCTGCATCATGTGAAACAGCAAACGAGCCAATATCAATACTACCAAATGTTTTTACAGTTTCCATATCAAATTGGAAACGTAAATCAGTAGGAATCGTCCCAACTAGCCCGTCCATCGCATCCCACGTTTTCTTATTCGCATACACTGGTACCTTGTATTTACGCGCAATAACGCCCAGACCTTTAATATGATCGCTATGCTCATGCGTCACTAAAATTCCTGTAAGCTTCTTCATATCACGATCAATTTGAGCAAATAACTGCTCCATTTTTTTGCCGCTTAAACCGACATCCACTAAAAAAGCATGTTCTTCATTTTCTACATATATGGCATTGCCAGAGCTTCCACTGGCCAAGACACTAACTCGCATTAAAAAAAACCCCTTATTCCTCTTCTTCCATTTCCATCGAACTTAACTGAATATCAATCACTTTTCCTTCAACGGCGTTTACAAAATACTCTTCATTTTCACCGTCTTCTGTTCGAATACGTACTTCCCATGTCGGTGCAAAAACCTGTATTTTTGTTAACTGAACAAGAGTTGAGTAACCTAAACTCATACTTGTAACGTGTGAATTTGAATTCAATAAGTTTTTTAAATAGAGCGCTCGAATAACTTGAATTGGCGAGAAGGCAATCTCTTCCTGTTCAAACTCCTCTGTTTTTTCAAGCATTGTTTGCTCGTATTTATATACATCTTCATCTTCATTCCAATAAATCTTAACAAATCCACTGGCATTATAGTAGAGTGTTCGATCATTAATCCGTTGGAAAAAAAGTGCATACCGATTTTCTTCGTTTACTTCCCACAATACATATTTATCGCTTTCTTCCACATAATAATTCATAAAGTCTACTAAGGCTTGATCTTGAATATCAGGCAGCTCTATAGGCGTATTGAATGTTGCTTTTATTAAATGATGATCCTCGATATCAATATCCATTAAACTATTTTTAGGAAAGTCCGTTTCATTAAACCGACGAACCTTACCTGAAATATAAGATACATTTTCAATCGTATTTGGTAGCTCTATATACGTTATATTATCATCTTTCAGCTCTGCCTCAATTGTCTTTTCACCTAATACTCCAACTTCCTGGCCTTGTGTATAAACACCTACATACTGTGTATACAAAAACACATTTAAAATTAAGAACACAAAAATGAAAATAGATTTTGATTTACTCCAATCCATCATTCATTCCCCCTAGCTTACTCAGGTCAATGCGGTCCCAACCTGTTTCGGTAATCACAAACCAACTTGGACTCATTTCAAATACACGTAAATCTGAACTTTGCTGTAAATAATAGCCCAATATTAGATCATTCACATCCGCAAAATCATATTGCCTACTTTCTACGAGATGGTTCATAACTACTTCACCAGATGGTAGTTCCTTAATTTCCATCTCACCCACCTCAAGGACATAATAAGGTCGACGATATTTATATATCTGCTTATCACCCCAAGTTGTCGTTAATTTCGTAATTGTTTCGGCACTAAACACGGGAAAACCTTGATAGTAAAATCGGTATTCAACAATATGCTGATCTTTATTGATAGTAGAAATTCGAAAATCTGAATTAAAACCACCATGATCATTAATAAAATTAAAGCTGTCTTTTACAAGATTACTTGGTAGTATTTCCGCAAATCCTTCAGAAGCAGGGTAAACATAATTGAGAATTTTACTCCTAGTATCTACTGTCATAAAGCTCATACTATCCATATACTTTTCAGAAGTAGGACTTCCCTCTGTTTTCATAACGATACCTGGATCCTCGAATAGAACCTCTTTAAATTGATCCGTCGATAGCTCATCGACATAATACATATATTTTACTGATTCAATCTGATTTTTCGTTGAATAAATTGATAGTTGATTTTCAACCAAATACTCCATATACTCCGAAGAACTATTAATTGGCTCCACTAAGGCATCCTTAAATACGTTTTCATTTTGCGCTTCGATTGAAGTGCGATAAAGTGTATGGTTTTTTGTATTTAATAGTAATATATTTAATTTACGATCTTTTGCAAGGTCATTCCAATCAATAATTAAACGATCAAACGATATTTGAGGAAGTTCTTGATTTTCAAATGATAGAATTTCCATAAATACATGTAATGGTACTTCCCCATCAAAAAATAACATCATTCGATTATTAATTTGCATTAGCTCATTTATCTTTTCTATCGATAAACTATTATTAAGAAGCGTTAAATCGGTAGCCTTCCAATTAGCCAAATGCTCATACACTTCATCTATATATGAAACTGAAACTGTACCTCTAAACTCATCATTATTACGGAAAAGTACACGATATGGTTTCATTACATCCTGAACACTCTTTTGTGGGCCAATGGAAACTTCTTCAGCAGGTGTATTATTGATAAATTGATGATTAGGCTTATAATTCCAAATCATAATAGTTAACAACAGGCTTAATATGACCAGTGAAAATAAAAGAAATGATTTAATTGGTTCAATAAACTTCACTCCCAATCACCTTCTTCTAGTTCATTAAACGGTAACGTAAAGAATACCGTTGTCCCTACACCTTCTTCACTTTCAGCCCAAATCTTCCCGCCATGTGCAGCAATCATCTCATGCGCTATCGCTAATCCTAAACCGGTTCCACCCATCGAACGCGCACGGGCACGGTCTACACGATAAAAACGATCAAAAATACGTATTAGATTTTCTTTTGGAATACCCATACCATCATCTGAAATCATTACCTTTAGCATATCCCCGCTTACTGTAAAGCCAAATCGAACATTTCCTCCATCTGGAGAATACTTAATTGCATTCGAAATAATATTATCGATTACTTGTGTTAACTTATCTGTATCCACTTCAACAAAATAGCTACGCTCAGGCAATAATCGTTCAAATTGTACATTTTGCGATTTCGACATTTCAAAACGATCAATAATGCGCGCAAAGAACTTATTAAATTCAACTAGTTCAAAATTCAACTCATATTCTTGGCTGTCCATTTTAGAAAGCTGTAACAGATCATTTACAAGGCGAATCATACGCTCTGTTTCAGTCTGCGTTACATTTAAAAATGTTGGCGCAATCGTTTCATCTTTCCATGCCCCATCTGCTAACGCCTCTAAATAACTACTCATTGTTGTTAATGGTGTACGTAATTCATGTGACACATTGGCCACGAAATCTCTTCGTTCCATATCAATTTTTTCTTGCTCAGTAATATCATGTAATACGGTGATTAAACCATTCACAAAGCCCGTTTCCTTTTGAATAACAGAGAAATTTGCACGTAAAATAAACGGTTCTTCTTGCGTGCTAAAGTTTAAGTTAACTGCATCTTTCATATGAATTAAATCCTCAAAGCTATACTCCTGATCTAAGCCAAGTACAGAGGAAATCGGTCTATTTAACGTTGTTTCACGTGTAACATGTAACAGTCGAAGCGCTGGGTCATTAATTAAAATGACCTTCCCTTTACGATCTGTTGCTATTACGCCATCTGTCATATTACTTAATACAGATGCCAGCTTACGACGTTCACCTTCAGTAGTTGATTGTGATTCTTGTAAACGATTTGTTAAATGATTGAAGGCAATTGCTAACTGGCCAATTTCATCCGTTCCATACACACGTACCTTACGTGAGAAATTACCTTTTGCCATGGCCTGCGCCTGCTTACGCATATCTGAAATAGGACGTGTAATTGTCCTCGCCACTAAAATACCTAAAATTATTGTGATTAATAGTGCTAGTGCAGTTCCCCCTGCAAATATTCGATTAATATCCGCCATTTGCTCAAATACTTGTTCGATATTCGATTCAATATATATGGCTCCAATAACTTCACCATTTGGACCAACAGTATCTAAGATTGGCGTAGCCAATACCCAGACACGCTTCCCTGTTTTTTTATCAATATATATAGTGTCTAATAAATTGCCTCCGGAGATTGCTCGGCGCACAATGTCTTCTGTTGCCTTTTGACCAATGAGAGACTGCTGATCATTTTCTGAGGTTGCTAAAATTCTGCTCCTACTATCTAATACACGAATATCAATTGTGTCATTTATGGAAAACTCTCGTAGAATTATACTTAGACCTACTTCTTGCGACGGACTAGAATCATCTCTCTCCTTAAGTAGCTCTTCGCGAATGCTATATTGAACAAGCTCAATTCGCTGAAATATCGATTCTTCGAAAGCCGTTTTTAAGTTGTCTTCAAGCTGCCTCGAAAAATAAAGCCCAATAATTTGCAGGGCAATAATAATGAGCAGCACATAAATTAACACAAGCTTTACATGAATCGATTTAAAAAAGCTAACTTTTTGCATTTGTCTCTACTCCTGCTCAGGACTTCTTAAGTAATAGCCAACGCCTCGACGTGTAACAATCCATGTTGGATGACTCGCATTGTCCTCTATTTTCTCTCGTAATCGACGAATTGTCACATCAACTGTACGTACATCCCCAAAATAATCATAGCCCCATACTGTTTGTAATAGATGCTCTCTAGTCATAACTTGACCCACATGTTTTGCTAAATAATGAAGTAATTCAAACTCACGATGTGTTAATTCAATCGCCTCTTCTCGTTTTAATACGAGATAAGCATCTGGCTGAATTGTTAACGCACCTACTTGAATATCATTCGTTTCTTGCTCAGCTTCCTCAACTTGTGCTGCGACATTTAGACGTCGCATATTTGCTTTAACACGAGCAATTAATTCACGCGTACTAAATGGCTTTGTCACATAATCATCAGCACCCATTTCAAGTCCTAACACCTTATCAATTTCAGAGCCTTTCGCCGTTAACATAATAATCGGAAAATTGTATTTCTTTCGTATCTCCCTACAAACTTCCATACCATCTCTTTTCGGTAGCATTATATCTAAAAGCATTAAATCTGGTTGTTCTTCTTCTACTTTTTCTAAAGCCTCGTCACCGTCATAAGCACAAATAACACGATAGCCTTCTTTTACTAAATTAAATTGTAATATATCTGCGATTGGTTTTTCATCGTCTACAACTAAAATTGTTTTATTCATTTTCAGTACTTCCTTTCGCGCGAATTTAATTCCTTTTATATAATATTACTCTAACATGCTTTGAAATTATCTGCACTAAACAGATGATTGAGTTCTTTATTTTCCGGGAAATATCGCAACTTAATAGTTAGATAAATACAACTCGCGCTAATTAAGCGCGAGTTGGTGGATTCTTCTATAAAATTCTTTTATAGTACTACTTTAAAATTCCAAAAAGCAGTCCGCCCAAGTAAGAACGAACTGCATGCTTTTTTTATTCAAGATACGCTAATGGATTTACATACGAACCGTTTTTATGAACTTCAAAGTGTAAGTGAACACCTGTTGAACGACCTGTTGAACCCATTACTCCAATTGCAGCACCTTTTGATACTACCTGTCCTACTTGAACTTTCATAGATGATAAATGTGCATAGACTGTTTCATATCCATTGTTATGATTGATAATAATTTTATTACCATAGGTTCCATCACGCCCTACAAATGTAACTCTCCCATTATCCGAAGCTTTAATTGTATAATTTGATGGTTTAGCGATATCAATACCTCGGTGGTATGCGCCCCAACGTGAACCCATTTTACTTGAAATATAGCCGCCACTTGCTGGCCAACCGAAACTTCCCGTACCGCGTGCTGGAATTATTTTTGTCCCAATATGTGTGATTTGATCTATTGGTTCTACTAAGATTTTTTCACTTATAACTGACATTCCACTATAAACACCGTTTAAATTTTCTAAGCGGTAATTTGCCTGTTTTTTACCCTCTACACCAGTTTGGATCACTTTTGTTTCACCCTTTGGTAGCGTGTTATCATCTTTTGAAACTTTTTCAAAATCGATAACTTCATCTACTAACGTTTCATAAGCAACTACGACAGATATAAAAGGTTTTACAGCAGTAACATTTAGTTGTTGTCCAATTTTTAATATTGTATCTTCAGTAATATCTGGATTAAGTACAAATAATTCTTCTAATTTCAAACCATGTTTATTTGCTATAGCACCCAATACGTCACCTGATTGTACTTCATAAAGTACTTTTTCAATTGAACCCGACGTTAATAACTCTAATGCATCCTCAACCGGTAAAATTTGATCCGGTAAAATCTTCGTTTCTGAACCTGAAACCTCTTCTTTTAATAACACTTCTAAAATTCGTGTTTCATTTAACGCTAATGGTGGTACGTCAGTACTATAGAGTTTTCTCTTTTTCAATTCGTCTAATTGCTCTTGAGTAACATATTGAAGTTTAATTTGATTCAAAACGTCCTCATAATCTATGGCATCTTTTAAGTATGCAACCGTTTCACCATTTACCGTTAAGGCATATGCTTGTGCTTCTACGGTAATTGTTTCATCTAATTTTTCTAGCGTTTCTGATTCATTTACTTCTGTTTTATAAACGAGCTCAGGTATTACTTTTATATGTGAGCTAGCATCGATGGATAATTCCTCGTACTGCATACTAGCTTCTTCTTCTTTTTTGGCTACAAGCTCATTAATTGTTTCTTCAGAGCTTACTGAACCCATATATTCATTACCTACGTATACGTGGTAAACTTGGTCAAAAGTTAATATATCTTCTTTAGCAAATGCTAAATTAAACGTCAAAGTTGTAATAATTAAGGCGGCCATGGCAGCTTTTACAAATCTACCTTCTTGACGATTGAAAAGACTTTTATTTAACTTACTTAATTTGTCTTTTATACTCGTTTTCGAATCCATTATAAAGCTCCTTCCAGCTATTCCTAGTTCCAAAAATTATAGAATAATTTTTAATACACAAATTTTGCACTTCTATAATGTATCATAATCCGTATTCCAAATGAACTATTTAGGCATTTTGTAATGCAACTGTATTATTTCTCTCTTTTTTGTTACAAATCACCTTTTTTTATCTTCCACTCTCCTTTAATATAAATTTCACTTTTATACATTCATATTCAAAAAAAGTTGTTTTTATACTATTAATTTTCCATTACTAGTATTAGTAACAAAAATTTAACTCTTATTTCAGTGTGTATTTTCTCATTTTTTTATTTTAAAAGTAAACTTTAATAGTATTTATTTTTCTAATACCGAGTAATAAAAAAGGGATGACTCAGTAGATTTTTTAACCTACGAGACATCCCTTTTCTATTGTTCTATTATGCCCAGATTTCATTTACAACATTCGTTTGTTCACGTGCTGGGCCAACCGAAAACGTCATTAAATTAATTCCTGTTAACTCTATTACACGTTCAACATAGCGGCGTGCATTTTCAGGTAATTCTTCTAATGTACGTACACCCGTAATATCTTCTGACCAGCCTGGAAGTTCTTCATAAACTGGTTTACATTGCTCAATAATATGAAGATTTGCTGGGTATTCTGTAATAATCTCACCCTTATAATCGTAAGCTGTACAAATTTTTACCGTTTCAAGACCGGATAAAACATCAATTGAGTTTAGTGCTAGATCCGTAATACCTGAAACTCGACGTGAGTGACGTACGACTACAGTATCAAACCAACCAATTCGACGTGGGCGACCAGTAGTTGTTCCATACTCACGACCTACTTCTCGAATTTGTTGGCCAACTTCATCAAATAACTCAGATGGGAAAGGACCATCACCTACACGGGAGGTATAGGCTTTACATACACCCACTACCCGCTGCACTGCGTTAGGACCAACTCCCGCACCAATTGCAACACCACCTGCAACAGGATTGGATGATGTAACAAATGGATATGTACCTTGGTCGACATCAAGCATAACGCCTTGTGCACCCTCAAATAATACTTTCCCGCCTTCATCTAAAATATCATTTAAAACTTTCGAAGTGTCTGTTACATACTTGGCTAATTGTTGGCCGTATTCATAGTACTCTTCAAAAATATCATCAAAATTCAATCCATCAACTTCATAAAACTTTTCAAATAAACGGTTTTTAAGCGCTAAATTATCTGTTAATTTCTGTTCAAATACTTCTTTATCTAATAAATCTGCCATACGAATTCCCATACGCGCCACCTTATCTTGATAACATGGGCCAATTCCTTTTGCAGTCGTTCCAATTTTCTTATCACCACGACTTTTTTCTTCGACGATGTCTTGATGAATATGATAGGGCAAAATCACATGTGCACGATTTGATATACGTAAATTAGACGTATCAATTCCGCGACCATGTAAACCAGTTAATTCGGTAACAAGTGATTTAGGATTAACAACTAATCCATTTCCAATCACTGATATTTTATCTGCATAAAATATACCTGAAGGAATTAAATGAAGCTTATATGTCTCGTCAGCTATCTTGATTGTGTGACCTGCATTATCGCCTCCAGCAAAGCGAGCAATCGCATCTGCCTTTTTTGATAGGAAATCGGTAATTTTACCTTTCCCTTCATCTCCCCACTGCGTACCTACAACAACTACTGATGTCATACCGTGCACCTCCGAAGACGTCTAAAACGCCTTGTTTATGAAATTGCTGAAACACTAGTATTGTATCAATGATTTTTGATAGAAGTCAACAAAAAACACGAACATGTAATGTATGTTTATACATAAATGTTCGTGTTTGGAAGATTAATCTCTTGGTGCAGGCGCTGTATGCTGCGACCAATCGACGTTTAAAAACTTATTAAATTCTTTACGGAATGCTAATGTTACAGTACCTGTTGGACCGTTACGTTGCTTAGCAATAATAATTTCAATCATATTTTTACTTTCTGATTCTTTATCATAATAATCATCACGGTAAAGGAACGCCACGATGTCAGCATCTTGCTCAATAGATCCTGACTCACGAAGGTCACTCATCATTGGTCTCTTGTCTTGTCGTTGCTCTACTCCACGCGATAACTGTGATAATGCCACGACAGGAACTTGTAATTCTCTCGCAAGTCCCTTTAATAAACGTGAAATCTCAGAAACTTCTTGTTGACGGTTCTCCCCAGCTTTTCCACTACCTTGGATTAACTGCAGATAATCGATTAAAATCATACCTAAGCCATGCTCTTGCTTTAAACGACGACACTTAGCACGAATTTCATTAACTCGTACACCCGGTGTATCATCAATGAAAATACCTGCCCCGGACAGGCTACCCATCGCCATCATTAGCTTTTCCCAGTCATTATCTTCAAGTGCACCTGTACGTAACACCTGTGCGTCAATATTACCCTCTGCACAAAGCATACGCATTACAAGCTGCTCTGCCCCCATCTCTAGGGAGAAGATAGCTACATTTTCACGTTCTTTAACCGCAATACTTTGCGCAACATTTAATGCAAATGCAGTTTTACCAACCGAGGGACGAGCCGCAACAATAATTAAATCATTTCGTTGGAAACCAGCAGTCATACGGTCTAAGTCTGTAAATCCAGTTGCAATTCCGGTAATATCGCCTTCTCGATTTACTAGTTGTTCAATATTATCAAATGTATCAACAAGTACATCTTTAACATGTTTGAAGTCGCCAGCATTTTTGCGCTTCGCTACTTCCATTACACGCTTTTCAGCCTCAGATAAAAGTGTTTCCACCTCATCCTCACCAGAATAGCCGTCTTCTAAAATTTTCGTGGCCACACCAATTAAACGTCTAATAATGGCCTTCTCTTCAACAATTTTTGCATAGTGTACAATATTTGCCGCTGTAGGTACTGCATTCGCTAGCTCTGTGATATAGCCTAGCCCACCAACATCCTCAATCTCTTTCTTAGAAGAAAGTTCCTCGGCAATTGTTACGACATCTATCGCTTTTCCTTGATCACTTAAAGTTAGCATCGTTTGGAAAATTTTCTGATGTGAAGTTCGATAAAAATCTTCAGGAATTAAAATCTCTGATGCCGTAATTAACGCCTGTGGCTCAAGGAAAATGGCACCGATAACCGATTGCTCAGCTTCATGGTTATGCGGCGGAACGCGGTCCATCATGGATTCGTTCATAGTGCTCGCTCCTTATTCCTCAGTTACTTGTACTTTTAGTGTTGCTTTAACTTCTTGGTGTAACTTTACTTCGATATTTGTGAAGCCTAAAGAACGGATGCCATCGCAATCCATTTTACGCTTATCAATTTTAATACCATGTGATTTTTGCAATGCATCTGCAACTTGCTTTGTTGAAACCGATCCAAATAAACGACCGCCTTCTCCTGATTTCGCTTTAACTTGAACTGTTAATGCTTCTAATTTTTCCTTTAAATCTTTTGCAGCTTGAAGCTCTGCTGCTACATGCTTTTCTTGTAAACGCTTTTGACCCTGTAATTGGCTTATTGCTTGATTCGTTGCTTCTGCAGCATGACCATTTTTAATTAAAAAGTTACGGCCATATCCTTCAGCCACCTCTTTAATTTCACCTTTTTTTCCTGTTCCTTTTACATCTTTTAAGAATACTACTTTCATCCTTCATTACTCCCTTCCATCACTTCTGTAATGGCATTGTTTAATTGTATTTTAACATCATCAATAGAGTGTGCTGCAATTTGAGTAGCCGCGTTTGTTAAGTGACCTCCGCCACCTAGCTTCTCCATTACGAGTTGTACATTTATCTCACCTAATGACCTAGCACTAATGCCGATTAAACCATCCGCACGATGCGCAATCACAAATGCAACCGAAACATCCTTCATCGTTAATAATATATCAGCCGTTTGAGCAATTAACACAGAATCATATACTTTATTGTCTTCACCATGTGCAATCGCCATACTTGGGCGTATAAAGTTAACAGTTTGAATAATTTTAGAACGCGCAATATACGTATCCACATCTTCTTTTAAAAGACGTTGTACTAAAATTGTATCTGCACCATTTGTGCGTAAATACGAAGCAGCCTCGAATGTTCGAGCACCTGTGCGCAGTGTAAAGCTCTTCGTGTCAACAATAATCCCTGATAATAGGGCAGTCGACTCTAACATCGTCAGCTTATCATGCTTTGGCTGATACTCTAAAAGCTCAGTTACGAGTTCTGCTGTTGATGATGCGTACGGCTCCATATAAACAAGCGTAGGATTTTTAACGAAATCCTCACCGCGACGATGATGGTCTATGACAACAACCTTTTCCACTCGGCTAAATAATCGCTCATCAATCACCATGCCTGGCTTATGTGTATCAACAATTACTAGCAATGAGTTCACCGTAATTTGTGATAACGCCTCTTCTGGTGAAATGAATTTATCATAGAAGTTAGAACGCTCTTCTAATTCATTCATTAAGCGCTTTACACTACCGTTTAACTCATCGAAATTAACGACAATATAACCTTCTACTTTATTCATATCCGCCATTTTACGAACACCCACGGCAGCACCAATCGCATCCATATCGGGATATTTATGACCCATAACAAATATTTTATCACTACCTTGGATTAAATCACGCAGTGCATGTGAGATAACACGTGCTCTAACACGCGTACGCTTCTCTACAGGGTTCGTTTTACCACCGTAGAAACGTATTTTACCATTAGGCTGCTTAATTGCTACTTGATCGCCTCCACGCCCTAAAACAAGATCCAAACTCGATTGAGCAAGCTGCCCCAATTCAATAAGAGAAATTGAATCTGCCCCTACACCAATGCTTAAAGTTAATGATAAGTTTTTTTTCAGCGTACGTTCACGAATATTATCTAAAATTGAGAATTTCTCATTTTCTAATTTTGCTAAAATTGATTCATTTAATACTGCCATAAATCGATCTGAAGCCACACGTTTAACAAATACGCCCTCTTTTGCTGCCCATTCATTAATAATAGATGTCACTAACGTATTTGTTATACTGCGTGCCTGATCATCCATTGTTGACGTCAGTTCATCATAATTATCAATAAATAGTATAGCTAATACGGTACGATCAGCAAAGTATTGTGTTTCAATTTCAATCTGCTCTGTTACATCAAAGAAGTACAATAACTTTTCTTCTGGTTTATAAAATACACGATACTTACGATCACGAACAGTAATCGTAATTTCCCGCTTCTCTTCCGGCTTCATTAAACTGTACATACCTTCTGAAAGAATAAATAAATCCTCACCGATAAGTGTTTCTGCATCGAGCATTTGCATCATAAATGGATTTGCCCATTCAATTTTATATTGACCATTAATTAATAAAATACCAATTGGTAACCCTAAAAACGCCTCTTCACCAACATTTTTCATACGAAATGATAGCGATTCAATATAACGCTCTGTTTTATCATACGCAACTTTTTCTACAGACCATGCGTACCATACAATCGTGCAATAAACGATTAAATATAATAGTCCAATCCACACATTCCAGAGAATCATAATTGAAGCTGGAATTAATCCAAAAATGGATAATATTAATAGCGGATATCGAATTGTACGCTTACGAAAAATCCCCATTCTTTCAGCTCCTTATATTTTCGTCTTTCCTGCAATAAATTTACGTATGTCAAATCCTAAATCAATAACTCCAACTAACAATACAATTGAATAAAACGGAATTGAAAAAAATGCTGCTACTCCCTTTAAAAATTTCGGCAATTTTGCTTCGTCAATTGCAAAGAAAATTAACGATACCCCTTGTAACGTTAATAATACCCATAACACGAAGGAGAAGTTCAGTGTAATTACATATAACATCGTACCCATCTCAGGTTGAATAAATAACGTAATTGTTAATACGATTAAGTAGTACCACAATAATGCTTTCGGTAAGCGCATATGCTTAAATTCATTAAATTTTGGTACTTCTACTTTTAGACGCTTTAAGAGCGGTAAATTAACTGAAATAACTATAAAGGCTAACATAAATACACTTAGTGTAATAGCAGCTGGCAATGATGTATCTATCATTTTAAACATTTGATCTAGCGTTTCCTGTGTAACGACAACCTGACCTGTCATATCCTCTGCCATAGTGACCATTTCAGTATAACTATCACGCGCTAATTGTAGCGAATCACGAAGAAGATCAACGCCAAGTAATTGTAAAGAAATAAGGTATTGCAAGGCAAATGTAATAAGTAATGTTAACCCGGTAGAAATTAATAAAAAGATTTTTGATTTCTTTCTTCTTAAAGAATCACCAATTGCCACACCCACTGCTGCAAATATCAATGCGAATGGGATAATAATTAGTCCACCTAAGAAAAAGCTTATAACAACAGCAATAGCCATAATAAAAATCGATGATGAAAGCTCGTATTTAGCGCTATACCATGCAATTGGTAACGGTGACAATAGCGCAACAATATAGATAACTGGTATATAGTACGCAATGGCCATTAGTATGGAAAATAGTGCAATCATCATAGCGCCATGAGTAAGCTGCTTTGTTTGATTATTGGGCATGAAAAACCTTCCTTTTCCTAATTCAATAAACTTTTTCTTGCCTATTCATTGTACCATTTTTTTTAGTAGGCGGAAAAAAAACCGATCAAATCGATAAACGATTTAATCGGTTTCCAAACGGCTAACTCTGAATAGTTAGCAGCATTTAATTATTTTTCTTCTGCAACGAATGGTAATAAAGCCATAATACGAGAAACTTTGATTGCAGATGTAAGTCTACGTTGGTATTTAGCTGAAGTACCTGTTACGCGACGTGGTAAAATTTTACCGCGCTCAGAGATGAATTTCTTTAAAAGATCTACATCTTTGTAATCGATGTGCGTAATGTTGTTAGAAGTGAAGTAGCAAACTTTACGGCGTTTGCGGCCTCCGCGACGTGGTGCCATTAGTGGTGTCCTCCTTTATATTATTATTTTCTTAGAACGGTAAATCGTCCTCAGAAACTTCGATTGGACCTTTGCTATTCGCAAATGGATCTTCATCGACACGTGTATAATTTTGCTGATTCTGAGGTGGTTGATTTTGTTGATATGAACCATAAGAATCCTGTGTTGGAGCATTACCACCACCGTATGATTGTTGTGGGGGCTTATTATAAGACGGCTGGCCGCCTCCATAATTATTCTCTCCACCATACTGGTTGTTCGGTGATGCTTGTTGATTACCTGTACCACTGCGTGATTCTAAGAACTGCACAGCGTCAGCAACAACATCCGTCGTGTAAACACGCTTTCCATCTTGTCCTTCATAGCTACCTGTTTGAATACGACCTTCAACACCAATTAAACTTCCTTTTTTCATGAAGTTTGCAAGGTTTTCAGCTTGTTTTCTCCAAGCAATACAGCTAATGAAATCTGCTTCACGTTCACCTTGTTGGTTCGAAAATGTTCGGTTTACAGCAATTGTAAAACGAGCCATTGGAACACCACTTGGCGTATAACGAAGCTCAGGATCTTTCGTAAGTCTTCCGACTAAAACGACACGGTTAATCATATAGTACAACCTCCTCTTTACAGCATTTTGTTAAAAATTATTTTTCTTCTTGACGAACAGCGATGTGACGGATAATGTCTTCGCTGATGTTAGCAAGACGAGTGAATTCGTTGATAGCTTGTGTATCAGCATTGATTTTCACGATTTGGTAGAAACCTTCACGGAAGTCATTGATTTCGTAAGCTAAGCGACGTTTACCCCACTCTTTTGCTTCTGTAATTTCAGCACCGTTAGAAGTTAGGATTTCGTTGAAACGTTCAACTAAAGCTTTCTTCGCATCGTCTTCGATGTTCGGGCGGATAATGTACATTAATTCATACTTTCTCATTTGTCTTTGCACCTCCTTATGGACTAGGCTCTCCTGACAAGCAGGGAGCAAGGAGTAAGTAACTTGTGTTACTCACATCAATGAATTGTATCACAATTTAAATGCACGTGCAACTATGATACTTCTTATAGTAACTATATAATTTTCAATTAGAGAGGGTGTAATTCGATGGACACGAAGCCAGTAATATTAAACTTCAACCTGCAGCAACTAGCTAAACGGAATTTAAGTTGGACAATCATTTTATCTTTACTTTTTGTGCTTTTAAACGTTCTTATTCCAACGCTTTGAATTTCATTTTTCTGTTCGTTTACTTTTCCTATTCATTTTTTTAAATTTTATTTTTATTGTTCTACACGAAATTTGCCATCTCATAGGATTCGTTGTTTTTGGAAAGGTTCAATTACGCCAATTAAAGTATGGTATGAACTTAAAATTAGGTGTTGCCTACGCAACTACATCAAAACCTGTTACGAATCGCGCGATGAAAGCAACATTATTATTGCCCTTTTGGATAACCGGTGTTATTCCTGCACTAATTGGATTTTATACAAATAATCACTTAATTCTACTACTTGGTGCATTTTTAATTGCAGGTGCAGTGGGCGATTTCTCCATGTACTATGCACTAAAAAAATTCCCTAACGATGCACTTGTTCAAGACGACCCCTTAGAACCTAAGCTTTATGTATATAAATAATCAAAATAATCAAAAAAGGCAATGCATCAAATTAAGATGCATTGCCTTTTTTATAATTTAAATTAAACGTTGAAACGGAATAACATTACATCGCCGTCTTGTACAATATATTCTTTACCTTCAGAACGTACTTTACCTGCTTCTTTGGCTACATTCATTGAACCAGCTTCAACTAGATCAGCATAAGCAACTGTTTCTGCACGGATAAATCCACGCTCAAAATCAGTGTGAATAACTCCTGCACATTGAGGTGCTTTCATTCCTTTACGGAAAGTCCATGCACGTACTTCTTGTACACCTGCAGTAAAGTAAGTCGCTAAACCTAATAGACTGTAAGATGCTTTGATTAATTGATCTAAGCCTGATTCATGAATTCCTAGCTCTTGTAAAAATTCACGCTTCTCTTCGTCTTCTAACTCAGAAATTTCTTCTTCAATACGTGCACAGATTGTAATAACTTGAGCACCTTCAGCAATAGCGTATTCACGTACTTGTTGAACAAACTTATTGTCTTCAGTATCTGCTACTTCGTCTTCAGAAACGTTTGCTACATAAAGCATTGGTTTAATTGTTAAAAGGTGTAGACCTTTTATTACTTTTAATTCATCTTCAGTAAGTTCTACTGTACGCGCAGCTTTTTCAGCTTCTAATGCATCACGTAGTTTTTCTAAAATCGGCATTTCAACCATTGCATCTTTATCTTTTTGCTTCGCCATTTTACCTACGCGTTGTAAGCGTTTATCAACTGATTCCATATCCGCTATAATTAACTCAAGGTTAATTACTTCAATATCATCGATAGGATTTACGCTACCAGATACATGCGTAATATTTTCATCTTCGAAACAACGTACTACTTGGCAAATTGCGTCTACTTCACGAATGTGAGCTAAAAATTTATTCCCTAAACCTTCACCCGTAGAAGCACCCTTTACGATACCAGCGATATCAGTAAATTCAAAAGTAGTTGGAACAGTTTTCTTAGGAACTACTAATTCCGTTAATTTGTCTAAACGCTCATCAGGAACTGTTACGCTTCCCACGTTTGGCTCAATTGTTGCGAATGGATAGTTTGCTGCAAGTGCCCCTGCTTTTGTAATTGCGTTAAAAAGTGTTGATTTACCAACGTTTGGTAAACCTACGATTCCAGCTGTTAATGCCATAATCAGACACAACCCTTCTATATTATCAACTTTATATTTTTTCTAGAAATTTATTTAACCTTGTTTATTATATTGATATCTCACTTAAAAGTCTAATTCCAATGAAAAAGCGCCTGTTTATTCAGACGCCTTTGAAATAATTTTCTTCATTTTTTTTGAAAAATCTCGGCGCGCGATTAAGACACTATGACCACAGCCCTCACATTTAATGCGAATATCCGCACCCAAACGAATGATTTTCCAAGCATTCGTGCCGCAAGGATGCTGCTTTTTCATTTCTACAACATCATTCAATTCAAATAATTTCGGTTCCATCTCTATCGCCCCTTACCTAAATTTCTATTTCATCCTCTTCAAATAATGTTAATAAATCTCGGCGTATAATGCGTGCAATTTTACTGTGTTGCATTGAAACTGTTTCGATTTTAATTCGAATCGTCGCATTTGTTTGTGTAAAGCTTTGAACGCCCATTAACAGTGGTTTTTTCGTTAGTTCTTTATACTGCTCGGGTAACGTTTTTAAATAGTTTTCCACACGCTTTTCTATTTCTTCAATATTTGCCGAAATTGGCACATCAAAATCAATAAAAGTAGACGTGTCATTAACTGAATAATTTACAACCATCCCAATTGATCCATTTGGAATAATATGTTGTTCACCTGATGACCCGCGAATTTTTGTGGTACGAAGTCCGATTTCAATTACAGTACCTTCTGCACCATTTAGTTTAATAAAATCCCCAACACCAAATTGATCCTCTAAAATAATAAAAAATCCACTAATTATGTCTTTCACTAGACTCTGAGCACCAAAACCAATTGCTAAACCTGCAATCCCTGCCCCTGCAAGTAATCCTGCAACATTAATTTCTACTACTGCTAAAATTGCTAATATCGCAGAAAAATAAACAGTATATGATAAAACACTTTGTAATAGTTTAAGTATTGTTTTTTGACGACGCTCAGAATGATTTAGCGGAGAACGCATTTGAAGCAAAAATACATTTGCAATAAATTTCTTCCCAATCACAACAACTAGATACGAAAGTAATAGTATACCTACTATTTTAAGTGTAGAAATCGCTATTAAATTCCATAATTCTTCACTCATTAAATAGTTCCACCACTTGCTTGTTAACTTTTCTAAAACATTTAAATAGCCCATTGCAAATATATTTCCTGTTGATTCCATATTTATCACCTCTCTTGAATAAGACCTACTTCTTTTGAATATACTGCACTAATATAACTTAGTTTTATCAATTTCACGAGAAATAAAATATTAATTGAAAGAGAGTTGGAATATATTGAATGTTGAAAAAACGCTAGAGCTATTTTATGATGAACCTCAAATCGTTAGCAAGCTTAGTGATTATTTTTTTAAAGTAATCCCATTTGAACATCCTTCATTACTTTTTTGCTGTATCGG
>JAZLIT010000224.1:0-15082 GCA_045617525.1 Solibacillus sp.
CTAGTATAATAGAATGTAATTATTCAAAATATTTACAATTAAATTGTAGCATATTATTATTCATAATTGATGACCATCTTTTTTAGTTTTGAACAACTGTTGTACTTTTCAGGTAAAGTGTGTAGGATTTTCTAATATCAATGTCTAAAAAGCTGTGAGGAGAGAAATTGCTTTGTTGACTACTTCAGAAATTAATAAAAAATCAATCGCCTTATTAATCATAGGGATTATATTTATCTCCTCTACATTGCGTGCACCACTTACTGCAGTTGGTCCGATCATCTCTTATATAAGAGACGGTCTTGATATCTCAAATGTATTGGCAGGATTCATCACAACTATTCCGTTGCTCGCCTTTGCAATAATATCTCCATTTGCACCTAGAGTAGCACGACGTTTCGGAATGGAAATGACTTTATTTCTAGCTATTTTACTTTTGGCGTTCGGAATTGCCATTAGGTCCACCGGGACTCCCTTTTTCTTATTGTTTGGCACTGCTTTAATCGGAATTGCAATTGCCTTTGGTAATGTATTGATCCCTAGTTTCATCAAGCTTAAGTTCCCTTTACAAATCGGGTTGCTTACAGGTATTTTCACCGTATCTATGAATCTCTCTGCGGGCATAGGAGCTGGCATTAGTTATCCCATTGCAGAAAATTCGTGGTGAATTTTGTATAGTACTTGCTGGCAGTGAAGCTAAAGAAGAAGGTACATTCCTTGGCTGGCAGGGAGCATTAGGAATCTGGTCTATTTTAGCTGTCATCGCCTGCATGGTTTGGGTACCCCAAATTAACAGGAAGCAGCAAATTGTCCCGGATATACCTGAAGCCCATCCTATAAAAGCCAAATCTATCTTGAAATCTCCTTTAACATGGACTATTACATTATGTATGGGCTTCCAATCCCTTATCTTTTATACAACTGCCGCTTGGATCCCAGAAATATTGCAGACACAAGGAATGGAGGCTGGGAAATCAGGTTGGATGCTATCCACCATGCAATTTTCACAGCTTCCAATGACTTTTCTTATACCAATCCTTGCAGGACGGTTGAAGGATCAAAGAATACTAGTCGCAGTATTTTCAATTTGTTATTTGATTGGGTTTATTGGGTTGTTGTACGGTAGTCTTTCTCTAGCAATACTGTGGATGGTATTCCTAGGATTAGGCGGTGGGGCTTCATTTGGATTAGTAATGATGTTCTTCTCTCTTCGATCAAGAACACCGATGGAGGCTGCAGACTTATCTGGTGTCGCACAATCTATCGGCTATCTCCTTGCTGCAGTCGGACCAGTATTCTTTGGGTTTGTTCACGATACGACTGGAAGCTGGGATACTCCAATATTATTATTCATCTTGACAGTTATTCTGCTTTTCTTTGCTGGAATGCATGCTGGAAGAGATCGGTTTGTATCAGAGGGTTAATGAAAAGCATGGCAGGATAAGAAAAACAATGGGACAGGGGAAGGATATGAACAGATTTCAAGAACTGACTTATAAAGAAAGAGTCAAGCATTATTTAGTAGTAACGGTCATTCTAGCAATAACTATGTTACTGATGCCATACGAATATCCCACCTGGACCCCAGTACTCACGATTGCTATCATGGCTGGTACCATAATTTATAATCTGTTTAAATGGAATATCCAGACTATAAGCACCGGGAATGCTATTTTAATATACAATACGTTCTTAATGATCATTCTCTGTTACTTCGTATTTTTCATCCCGTATAACATTACATTTATGTTTAGTGTGACTTATTTTATCCTTACTATCACTGCTAGCATAATTGATTACTTTAGAAAAAGGTGATTATATACTGGGGGCCCTCATTGTAGCCCATTTTCTTCCGACTACTTATCATAATTATAAAGTTTAAATAGATAACTTATTCTGGATTTTTAATGGTTAAAACTTTTTTAAGTTTTTAATTTCTATACTTTTATTCATAAAGAAAGACCATCCGCATTTGAACTGGATGGTCTTTTTTAGAAAAATACCTGTTAATATGGGTTGGGCTGATAGGAATAATTCGGTGTTATCTTTTCATTGTTATAAGGCTTGTGAAAGATATGGGTTGTTGCAGGTGACATCGGTGGAATGAGCCAAGTCCAGTTCCCAGTGACGTCTCTCCCTGCATCTCGTTCTATTTCCTCAAACTTTTTAAATTGATGAGCAGCCGTATGATGATCCACGATACTCACCCCGTCCTCCTTAAAGGAATATAAAACAGCAGCATTCAGTTCCACCAATGCGCGGTCCTTCCAAAGAGAAGCGTTCGACTTCGTGTTCAAGCCCATTTGCTCAGCAATGGTAGGCAGCATATTATATCGATATTCATCCGCGAGATTACGTGCACCTATTTCTGTTCCCATATACCAGCCGTTAAACGGAGCAGCAGCATACGTAATCCCGCCAATATCTAGCTTCATACTGGAAATTATCGGAACGGCATACCATTTTAGCTGTAGATCTGTAAACCAATCCATCTCTGGATGTCGGAACGGAACCTCTAAAATATACGAATCCGGAATGTCAAAAACCTTTGGAGGCTGATGATTCACTTGAATGACAAGCGGGAGCACATCAAAGTTTGTCCCCTTCCCTTTCCAGCCGAGCCCTTCGCATACTTTCGTGAAAGCAAGGGAATCAGAATCTCCAATGACTCCCCCCTCGGTTTCATAGCCAGCATAACGAATGAGCTGGTGATTCCAAACACGAACATCTTTCGGAGAAAAAATGGTTATCGTCGGTCTGATTCGTCCGTCGTTTGTAGCGTACTCGATATGGTCAAGCAATGCCTTGAAAATGTCTTCTACCCTACATAAATCCCGTTTATCGAAAACAGTCAGGCTTTGCCAAAACAAACGACCAATGCATTTATTGCTGTTCCGCCAAGCAACTTTAGCCCCGAACTCCAGCTCCTCCGATGTATGTACATATGTGCCACAGCGATTGATTTCATCTTCTATTTCTTCCAGGCGAGCAACCATCTCACGTTCCTCTTTACCTGACTCTATGTAATAAAGTCTTATAAATTCCTGCGCTTCAGTTAACATGATCATAGCCCCTCCCACTATCTCTTCCATCTTAGTGGAAGGGAGCAGTCCCAAGCAAGTACCTCAGTAGTGGCAGATGTGAGGAATTTATGACACCCCACTTAGGAGAAAAAGAAAAAACTATATACTACCATCTCTGGAATATGATAAAATCAGATTAACTTCAAAACTCGGTCTTGTAGCTCAGTTGGGAGAGCACCACCTCGACAAGGTGGGGGTCGCTGGTTCGAGACCAGTCGGGACCATCTAGTCAAAAGCCTTTAACCTCAATGGTTTCAGGCTTTTTCTAATTCAATTTATTACCTGAAATACATGTGTAAATCCTTCTTACGTGACCGATACGTGACGAATTTGTTAAAAACGTGTTTTGGGGTGGTTTTTAGCTTTTTCGGTCTCCGCAGCTTCAGCTCGATTTATCTTCTCTCTCCCTGTCTTATTTTTATTATTCAAACTTATATTTTTTATTCAAAAGTAATTTATGGTTTTATTCCAAATAAAAAGGCTATGTTAAAGGCTAGGGTTGTTTTTTCTTGAGGGGATTTACTTTGTGAAGTGTTACACTTAAACTAACTCGGCAGTTTAGTGCAACAAGGACTTTCGTCAAATTTACAACGCTAAATAAAGAAATGTTACCAAACGCCGGTTTGAGGACTTTCTTTTGCTAATACCATAATTTCGAAACTATTATTCTGATTTTTCGTATTAATTAAAGAAGACGAACTAAATGAGGGGGGGTGAAATTGTGAATAAAACCATTTTGACTTCTTTAGTGTTAGGATTTGGAACGATGGCTTTACTCTATATAATTGGCTTTGTTGCTGATATAGATATTCTAATATTTAAAGTTACAAATTCAAGTACCGAAGTGGCTTTTCTACCATTAGTCATTGGATTAATAGTTGTATTTATTAGTGGAGGTATTATGAAGTCCAACATTTAGTATATACATAATGAACTGAACAAAATCTCTCAACTGATGCTTCAAGGGTGCCTTCAGATTTACACTGTTAAGGAAATAAATACACCCAAATCCCGCTTTGGGAATGTTTTTAAAGGGATTTAAGAGTATTTTATTGAAAAGTATAGTTAGTAACAACCAAACTATTGAAAATTAACATTTGTAGAGGGAGTAAATATGAATAATATAAACGAATTAGAAGAAAGAATTAAGCACATTGAGAAAAAAGTTATACATATTGACAGGCTTGATAGAACAGCTTATGAATTGGAACAAAAGTTAAATAAAGCAACAGAACTATTAATTAGAATTATTGAGATGAACGAACAGATTGAGAAAAATGATTTAGATTATCTACTTCTAAAATTAAATGTAGATCCTACGAAATACCATGAAATCCCTTTATTAATCACTAAAACAGGAAGTACGTATAAATATACTGGCGAATATCCAAACTTCTACGAATTCCACCAAAACCTAACGGCTACACTTTCTCTTACCGAAGAAGATAAAAAAGACTTTTCAATTGAAGTAACGGAAAACCTGTTAAAAAAATTTATGAAAATTGAATTTGAAGGTAACTTTCTATTCTTACCAGTATGTGAAAAAATTCTTTTAACAAAATGATTTGTGTATTGTACTTAAAATAACAGGAGTTTTAGTGCAACAAGAACTAATAAAGTATACAAAACAAATATAAATAACGTTCCCAAATGACACTTAGGGAACGTTCAATCAAGCAGCCAAGATAATATTAAGATTTTGGCTGCTTTTTATTTAATTAAATTCCCAAACATCACTTTGGGTGCTTTTTGATTCGACTAACGTAAACAGTTTAGTGAAAGATTATCACTCAACCGAATTCCATTATCTGCTAAAATAGAGAACACCTTATGATTTTAGTTTGGATATATAAATTGAGGGGGAAAACAATGAAGCGATTGCCATTTGAACGTCCAACAGACAAATATATGAAAGACTTTTTTCAATCGATGAGCAACTTTGTGCATTGCTAAAAAAACGTAAGGACATTTCAAACAATAACCCAGGTTTTCCACCTGAAGAAGCAATTATAAATTGGGCTATAAAATACGACCTCTACGAAGATTATTTAAATTCATTGTTCGGGTCTCTGAGATTGGAGGACTTCTTTAAAACTCGTGTTGAACCAACTGGATTTAGAAAACACTTACCTGTTGTAAAATCAGTTGAAATAAATGAACGTTTTTACTCAGTAACCTCCATTCGGCAGTATGAGAATGCCAGCGTTATACACCTTCACGTCGATTGGGATGGTACAAATGAATCACCAATTGACCGTATACATCATCATCGCAATTCGTCGTTTGAATTGTTTTTATTAGGAGAATACGATTGTCGTGCGGATGGCGTAAGAGGTTCAACAGGAACAAACACATACAATTTCATCGTTTCTCCACCGTTACCGGACAATATTTCAGGACTTGAATTAGTTTTCAGAGAATATAGCGACACTATTAGGGACAAACCAACAGGTCTTGAGATTGTAATGCATCTAGAGTAATTTTCACTAAAGGATAGCTTTAGTGAAAGTAGGATTTATAAAGTATACAAAACAAATCTAAAAAACGTTCCCAAATAAAAGTTAGGGAAACAACGCCCCTATTCAATTGAATGGGGGCGTTGGTTGCTTATAATCAGAATGTCCCCAAACATCGCTTTGGTAGCTTATATTTTCGAATATGTTACAATTAAATTGTAAATTATTAGGAGGTTTTGATTCGAAATGACAAAAGAAATTATTAACGTGGTTTTACCAATGAAAACATATGATACAACTAAAACGGACTCGTGGACTAAAGAACAATGGCAGGTATATGTTGGAGAAGAAAAGGACCACGTAGGTATACAATTATTGCTGATGAATGATAACGATTTTTATTTAAAAATAATGGGCATTTACTTTAACGAAGCAACAGAAGAAATGTTTTTTAGTTTTGATACACAAAATAAACTTAATCGAAATATAAATATTCAACTCGGTCAATGGAGGGTTGATGATAGTATTTATAATTTATCTCATGAAAAGCCTCAATATTTGGAGAAATTTTCTGTTGTTAGAGGTTTTCAAAAATGTGTAAAGCGCACGTATTTAGAAGAGTGGGACAAGACTACGATTGAAATAAAAATTTTCGATGTAGAAACAAATATAATCATTAGAGAGCTTGAATTTCAAATAAATAAGCATTATACACAGATTTTTTAATAATGTGCATAGCTATTAGTACAACAGAGATTAATAACATATACAAAATAAACCTAATAAACGTTCCCAAATGCAAGTTTGGGAACACACCAAAAAGCCGTAAACGCTGTTCTATCAACGTTTACGGCTTTTATGTTGGAACATTGTTTATACGGTATTTTATACAGGTTCTTAAAAAGCTAGTGTCAGCAATAAATTGAGCGTGTTTTGTGTTGGCTGCGTACATCATGGTATTGCATAGAATCTTGCATATTTTTAACATGCAAAATTTCTAAAATCTAGGTTGCACTCCTGTACTAATAAAAAGTTTGATTAAAAAGTTTGATTAAATATAATCAAACTCAAAATCAATAAGAATAAGCTACAATTTTAATTTATTACACTTTTTACCCTATATTCCGAATGTTCGAAAGGCTTTTTTTGATGTTTGCTACTAATGATAGCGACCAGCTATAGGGCCGCCTCGAAAACAGGAGCTGTCCTATAAAAATACCATGGTAGCGATTACGTTCTACCATGGTACATTGTTATTGCGCTGTATACCCTCCATCGAGCACAACAGCCTGTCCTGTAAATCCTTTTGCTGCATCACTTGCTAAATACAATGCCAGCGACGTGATTTCCTCTATTGCTAATAAACGTTTTTGTGGTACTAAGGGATACAGCACTTCCTCTAATACACGCTCTACAGGAATTTCTCGTGTTGAAGCTAAATCCTCAAATTGCCCACGCACTAAATCGGTATCCACATAACCCGGACAAATCGCATTGACGGTAATACCCTCAGTCGCTGTCTCTAGTGCCGCTACTTTTGTCAAACCAATGACTCCATGCTTGGCTGAATTATAAGCAGACTTTCCAGCAAAACCAATCATACCGTTTATCGATGAAATATTTAAAATACGACCAAACCTTTGCTTTTTCATATGAGGTAACGCATATTTCGTTGTCATAAATGGTGCCACTAACATAATATTGATCATTTGTTGAAATTTTGGGGTCGGGAAATCTTCAATCATTGCGACATGTTGAAGCCCCGCATTATTAATTAAAATATCCAACTGCCCATACGTATCGATCGTATATTGAATGGCCTGCTCAATATGCGCTTCATTCGTCACATCACAGACGACATACGATGCCTCACCTTGAATTTGCGTTTGTGCAACTTCTAATTGTCGTTCATTGATATCTGAAATCACAACCTTAGCACCCGCCTCTGCAAATGCTTTAGCAATATCTAATCCAATTCCTCTAGCTGCCCCCGTAATGAATAATACCTTGCCATCCATCCCCAATACCCCCGCATCATCTTAGTCTTTTCTAAATATTGCTTCACAGATATTTCGTAACATTAATTAACACCAAATACGTTTATAAATTACCTCACCGTTTAAGCTTTCTATAAGAAATACATCGGGATTACTAAGGTTTTTCCAATCGTTAAAGCCAAAATTAGTATTAAAATAGTTTAAGAGTAACGACATTAAATTACCGTGCGTAACTATAACAATCTGGTCAGACTTATCCTTAAGAATTTCTTCTACCAATTCAACGATACGTTTCATTGCATCCAAGCTTGATTCGCCACCTTCAAACTTTAGATCAAGGTCTAGGAATGTTCGGTGTAATTTATCAGACCAGTCTGGGAGATTTTTTTCGCTTAATATACGTTCGCTTAATCTATTGTCCTGTTCTATTTCAATGTTTAATGAATTTGCAAGTGGCTGAATAGATTCAATCGCCCGTTTAAAAGGACTTGTGATGATGCGTTCGATCTGTTTACCGGAAAAGAAAGTGGATAATTCTACTGCCTGCTTATAACCTTTTTCAGTTAAAGCTGCCTCAGGCTGTTGTCCTTCTGCTTCACAATGCCTAATCACATAAATTTTCTTCAAAAATTCCACCTAATTTCATGGTTAGCTTAAAGTGCTAACGCAGCGTAGTTAATATATTCTTTTACGAAGATAGCGATTTGTGGATTGTTGAGTATTTCTTCAGTTGTTAATAAAAACACGTTTTCGACTTCGTCTGGCTGTTTGGCATAAAAATCACCCGAGTCATATTCGCAAAGGAAAATAATATCAATAACTACGTCTCCTTTTTCAGTTACAAATGAAGTACTATGTAGATATTTTAAGTTTTCTTTGACGGTAACACCGATTTCTTCAAAAATTTCTCTCTTCAACGTTTTTTCTAATATATTTGAGGGATGTTTTTCTAGCTCTACTTTTCCGCCAACAAGGGATAGTCCCCCGCCTGCGTGTTCTTCTTTTTTGCTTCTTTCAATGATTATCCATTTATTATCTTTTCTTATAGCGCCTTCAACGTTAACGATAAACAAAGCTATTCCTCCTAGTGCAATGTTGTTTTACTGTTGACTGAAAATTCTGTTTTAAAATAGTTTATCATAGCTCTTATTGATTTAGTAGTAAATTGAGATAGACAGGAAAAAGCGGACAACGCTAAAATTTACAGTTAACGACTATATTTTGTAACTTTTCCCCAGTGGAAAGTCTAATGTTTTAAGGTTTTAAGTAATATTTAATTTTGAGGAGGGGATCTTTTGGGGAATAAAAAACTTACAACTATTGTACTTTTGTTGAGTCTTTTTTGGATTACAATATTTCCGTTTAAAGGCTTTGCAACAAGTTGGGTTTATCTGTTTGTTGTGTGGGATGGCTATATTTATGTGATTAGTGATGAATATGTCACAAATATTGATAAAGAAATTGGCGAGGTTAGGAAGTATTCGGATATGGAAAGCTATGGTGGTAACTTTTCGAATGTATATCCAAAAGGAACAAAATACTATTCGATTTTAGACATTAATACAGAGGTTGCAATCGCAGTAGAAGATAAACTTGGATACAAAAAAGCTATTAGAGATGGCGCATACACATATCGTGAAAACCCTATTCAAAATAACGGGTTTCAATTTGTCTATTTGGGACTAGGTTCGGTTGCGATTTTGGTACTAGGGTTAATCATTTATTCTAGTAAGAGGGAAAATTTACAGTAATAGGAAGTTAGTGAAATAAGTGCAGGATAACATTTAAGGTAGCCTGCACTTTATGTATGGTAGCTATTTAAAGATATTAATTTTATCTTTGAAAATAAGTTGGTTATTAATCTTGACTTGAATATTTAACGTGAAAAACCCACCTAACTTCACGTCGATATAATGAAGTTGTCCGTTAAAATCTTGGAAACTACCATTTAATCGTTGATATGGCTTAAGGGATGCTAATGGATGTGAGCGGCTATTCTCTGCAAGACATTCTCCGTTCACAAACAGCAACTCTTGATTCATTTTGTTGATTATAATAATCTCGTTACCTTCATGTTGAATATTCCACTGTTTTGCTGTAGCAAATTCAAGTTCTTTATCTAAAAAACCTGCATTTGATTGTTTTTCTTTATTCAATTCATCACCTCTTTATGTATAATTATACAATAGCACAGTTTTTTTAGTTATAAAGACCTTTTTTGGTTAATACTAGGGGGATTATTCCGGAAACTATATAAAAAAATATTCGTCTGTCCTTTTCGAACTGGATGGAAACTGTTAATATGGTATTAGCGTGAAAGAAAGTGCATAGATGAGAGTGGTGGATAATTCAATGGATGAACAGAAAAATGAACAATCAGAGCAACAAAACGAACAAGTCAAGCCAGCAGGTGAATTTATTCGAATGAAGCCCTTTGCTTTAATTATGGTCGTATGTTTTACGATCATTGCAACAGCAGGGTTAACGATTTTTGCGTTAACGTTTGGTGAGAAAAAGGTAGTTGAAGTAAAAGTTCCGGTTGAACGTACGGAATTTACAAAATTATATGATGCATATGATTTACTTAAAGAAAAGTACTACCTTGAATTTGATAACGAAGATGTCATTTCAGGTGCAATCAATGGTTTAGTTGATGCACTAGGCGATCCATATTCAGATTATATGTCAGTTGATGAATCTGTTTCTTTTGATGAAAGTTTATCATCAAGTTTCCAAGGAATTGGTGCTGAAATTCAAGAACGAGATGGCTATATTATGGTCGTATCACCAATCAAAAATTCTCCAGCAGAGCAAGCGGGCTTATTGCCACAAGACATGATTTTATATGTCGATGGTGAAACGATTAAAGGTATGTCTGCTAACGATGCGGTAAAACTGATTCGTGGTGAAAAAGGAACTGAAGTTACACTAACAATTCAACGTGCAGGTGTTGAGGAAGACTTCAATATGACGATTGTTCGAGATGATATTCCAGTTGAAACGGTGTATGGTACGTTAGATGAAAATAAAATCGCACATATTCAAATTACTTCATTCAGTGAAGATACATCAAATGAGCTTGTACGTGTGTTAGCGGATTTAGAGAAACAAGGGATGGAAGCAATTGTCCTTGATGTGCGTCAAAATCCGGGTGGTTTTTTACGTGCAGCTATCGAAATTTCAGATTTATTTATACCTGCAGGAAAACCGATTTTACAAACACAAGAACGTAATGAAGAACCGGTTATTTACTATGCAGAGAAGGGCATTAAATACGATTTGCCATTAACTGTATTAATAGATGAAGGAAGTGCTTCTGCTTCTGAAATCTTAGCGGGTGCATTAAATGAATCGGCGGGCGCTAAGCTAATTGGTTTAACGACATTTGGTAAAGGTACAGTTCAAGGTATTGATTCCCAAAAGGATGGTTCGACACTTAAATTTACTACAGGTAAATGGTTAACAGCGAATGGTAATTGGGTCAATGAAAAAGGTATTGCACCTACTATTGAAGTTCCTTACCCTGATTATGTATCACTAAGTTACGTAGATCCTTCAACAGAATTGAAAATTGGTTCAACTGAACAAGCTGTATCTTCTGCAGAGCGTATTTTAGAAGTATTAGGCTATGAAGTTGGTGAAGTTGATAATGTGTTCGATGAAGCAACTGAAGCTGCGGTTTCGAAATTCCAAAAGGATAATGAACTTGAATTGACAGGTGTTTTGGTGAGTGAAACAACATTCAAGTTATTAGAATCTTTAAGTGAATATGTAAAAGAGAATGATCCACAGTTAATGAAAGCAAAAGAATTAGTAAAGCAATAATTTAGATTTAATGAAGCTTTATTCGTAAGTCTTTCTTACGAGTGAAGCTTTTTTCTATAATAGGAAGTAACTCAAATTTTTTAAAATTATGAAGGATGTGTTTTATGTGAAAGATGTATATTTATTTAGTGGATTTTTAGGTAGTGGTAAAACATCGATGCTAACAGATGTTATTCGTCAGCTAAAAGAGGCTGGATTAAAGCCAGCTGTTATTATGAATGAATTAGGCAAGCTACCATTTGATTCGCAATCAGTGGATAAGGACGTTCCATTAAAGGAAATGCTTGATGGTTGTATTTGCTGCACGGGTTCAGAAAAGACAGAGGCACAAATTCAAGGACTTTTAGCAAATGAAGAATTTGATGTTTTAATTATCGAAACAACTGGTGCAGCCCACCCTGTCGAAGCATTAGACGCTGTGTATTCGCCGTTATTTGCAGAAAAGCTGAATATAAAAGGTATTGTAACCGTTGCGGATAGCAGGCTGTGGCTTGACCGAACAACACTATCACCACAAGCCCGTTCACTCTTTATGGAACAAATTCGCCATGCACATGTTATTTTAGCCAATAAAACTGATTTATTAACACCTGAAGAGCAAGCGCAAGTTGCGTTTGAAATTCAGGGTTTCAATGAAAAAGCTTTCCTATTGCAAACGACGAATGGGCGGGTACCGTTAAAAGTACTGCAAACGATGCAGGCATCAACTCGAATTTCGAAGGATGATATCGTTTCTGCACGTATTAATGAAAGTTTTAACCTTGGCTCGCGCTTAGTGGAGTTTACAACGCCGTTCACACAAGAACAATTTGAGGATTGGGTGCGAGAGTTACCTGAGGCCGTGTATCGAATGAAGGGGTATGTTCCAATTGAAGGTGTTAAAAATCCAATGCTATTCCAATATGCATATGGAATGGTGCAATGGATGCCGGAATATATTAAGATGCCAGCGAAGCTCGTAATTATAGGAGAGAACATTAAAGCAGTTAAAGTGATCAATATTGACTAATAAGTCCAATATGTCAACACCGTTTAAATAGTAATTCAATCCAATTGAGTAGTGAAAATGGTGATTTTGAAGCCGGTTTAAGCTTGGAATTAAGACCTTAAGGGGGGGCACTGGAAATGGTGCCACTTTTAAGGTCATTTTTTTTCGGTTTTTCACGTTACGATAGTTATCGAAAGGGGGCAACCAAAATGAAAAAATGGTTGGCTACAATATTAATGATAGTTTTAATTGGATCACAGGGGATGCCTTTAGTGGCTGCGAGTGCTAGTGAAAGTGAAGCTGAAGTTAAGATAGAGGCAAAACATTCATTTAGTTGGATTCAAAATTATGCGAAACGCTTTATATATAAAGAGGTGATTGTGTTAAATCAAACACAACAATCAAAACCTACTACTAAAAAAGTAGAAGTTAAAAAACCAACAACAATAGTTAAACAACAACCGGCGAAAACAGATAGTACACCTGTAACAAAAGCGCCAGCGAAGAAAGAAAGTACACCAGTAACAAAAGCGCCAGCGAAAACAGAGAGTACAACACCGGTAACAAAAGCGCCAGCGAAAACAGAAAATACACCTGTAACAAAAGCGCCAGCGAAAACAGAGAGTACAACACCGGTAACAAAAGCGCCAGTGAAGACAGATAGTACACCAGTAACAAAAGCGCCAGTGAAGAAAGAAAGTACACCAGTAACAAAAGCGCCGGCGAAGACAGATAGTACACCAGTAACAAAAGCGCCAGTAAAAACAGAGAGTACAACACCTGTAACAAAAGCACCGGCGAAAACAGAAAATACACCTGTAGCAAAAGCACCGGTGAAAACAGAAAATACACAAGTAGCTACGCCAAAAGAAGAAACACCAACAACGAATCAATCAAGTACGATTTCAGCGTTTGAGCGAGAAGTTGTGGAATTAACGAATGCAGAACGTGCGAAGGCTGGACTTAAGGCACTTGAAATTGATACGGCTTTAATGGCAAATGCACGTGAGAAATCAGAGGATATGCGTGCCAATGCTTATTTCGATCACACGAGCCCAATACTGGGAACACCATTCGAACAAATGAAAAAACGTGGTATCACATATAAATCAGCGGGTGAAAATATCGCAAAAGGTCAAACAACACCTAAGCAAGTAGTTGATGCATGGATGAATTCATCAGGACACCGTGCCAACATTATGAGTGAAAGCTTTACTCATATCGGAGTAGGATATGTTGCAGGCGGCCATCACTGGACACAGCAATTTATTAAAAAATAAGTAGATGAATAAAACTATATCAATCAAATTAAGGGTTGTTTCGTAAGTACTTCAACTTATGAAACAACCTTTTCTGTTTATGTATAGATAGATAGGGATATCATACTTTAATTTAAAGTATTTATTAGGTTAAATCCCCGGAAATTGCTAAAAAGGTTTCTGATATTGCATAATTATGCTACAATGTGCGAAGAAGTTAAACACTTAACTATATATAAATTGATAATTCATACTACAGAATCCATTGAATAGATCTTGGTTATTAGGCATATATAAATTAGAAATGAAGCGTTTGTTAGGAGAATCTTAAAATGCCATACAATAAAAAATCAATTTTAATTACAGGTGGTGGTACAGCTGGTCATGTTTCGTTAAACGAAGCGATCATTCCATCCCTTATAGAAGAAGGCTATGACGTACATTACATTGGGTCGTACGAAGGAATTGAACGAGAAATTATTGGTAATTCATTTCCGGATATCCCGTATTATCCAATCTCTAGCGGTAAATTCCGCCGTTATTTCTCTATAAAAAACTTCACGGATCCTTTTCGTGTTGTAGGGGGCGTATTTCAAGCGCTTCAAATTTTACGTAAAGTAAAACCGACTATTATCTTTTCTAAAGGGGGATTTGTGTCGGTTCCAGTTGTAATAGCTGCAAAATTAGCGAACGTGCCAGTTGTTGTCCATGAGTCAGACGTAACACCTGGATTAGCGAATAAACTAGCGCAACCCTTTGCTTCACACGTGTTTACGGTTTTTAAAGAAACCTTGCAACACTTACCAATTGATAAAGCTACATGCACAGGCTCGATTATTCGTAGCCAATTATTTGATGGTAATCGTGAACGTGGATTAGAATTATGTGGTTTTGATAATTCGAAAAAAGTGCTACTTGTAATGGGTGGTAGTCTAGGTTCGGTTGTGTTAAATGATGCATTGCGTGCAAATATTGATCGATTAAAAGAGGAATTCCAAATTATCCATTTATGTGGTAAAGGAAATACAGATGAATCGTTAATCGGTAAAGCTGGTTACTGCCAATTTGAATATGTAACGACCGAGCTCCCTGATTTACTGTATGCATCCGATTTTGTTGTTTCTCGTGCGGGTTCGAATTCGATATTTGAATTTTTAGCCTTGCATAAGCCGATGCTGTTAATCCCACTTTCTGCTGCGAAAAGTCGCGGCGATCAAATTTTAAATGCTAATTTATTTAAACGTCAGAATTTTGCGCATGTACTTGTCGAAGAAGAGCTGACAAGGGATTCGTTTTTACAGGCAATAAAAGGATTAGTGGCTGGCAAGGATGAAATGATCGATGCAATGCTCGACGTTGAAATGCCCAAAACACCACTAGAGATGGTGCACTTAATCACACAATATGAAAAATAAAAAATACCCGTTATCTATCGATCGAATTTTTCGACGATGGATAGCGGGTATTTTCATAG
>JAZLIT010000225.1:0-4379 GCA_045617525.1 Solibacillus sp.
ATTCCAGCAGACCCAAGCTCTGGGTTTTCATTAAAGCGCATCAATAGGAAAATACTATAATCCACCCCGAGTGCCACAATCATAATGAATGAGAAGAATGGCACATTCCAGCTTAAGAACTCTTGCCCAATAATAAATTCATTCACTAACCCGGCTAAGCCAAGTGCTGCAAACGTTGTAATAATTAATGACGCAACTGTTACTAAAGTTTGGAATAATGATTTTGTGATAAGAAGCAAGACAACCGAAATACCGATTAACATAATGACTGCACTGCGAATGAAATCATCATTAGCAATTTTTTGCAAATCAATATTCGTCATCGTTTTCCCGCCCGTAAATGCAGTCGCTTCTTTAAGTTCAGATACAGCTAAGCTCGATTCAACTGCCTCACGAATTTTTTTACCTATTTCCATCGCTTCAGCAGTAAACGGATTGACGTCTAAAATAATTGTCATACTCGATAACGTTCGATCATCTGACATATACGTATCTAAACTCGTCACAAAGTCTGCGCCCTCTAATACTTCTTGTGGGATATAGAATGTACCCGATTCTTCTTTACTCAATTCATTTAAGTAGCCATTGGCATCTTGTAAGCCTTCTTGAATTTTGGTTAAGCCTTCTGAACCTTCCGTCAAGCCCTCTGATAATGTCGCTAATTGATCTTGAAGGTCAGTTAAGCTTGATTGCAGTTCCTTTTGCCCATCATTTACTTGCGCTAATCCTGACACAAATTGTCCTGATTCATTCGCCAGAGTAGATGTACCGTTTTCTGCTGTATCTAACCCACTAGCTAATGTTTCTGCACCCGCTTTAAGTTGGCTTACACCGCCCTGTACTTGTGCTAATCCGGCTTGCACATCTGCTAGAGAATTATTCGCTGATTGGAAGCTCGCAAGTGTACCTGCATATTGGCTAGCTACTTGCTTCGCCTGCGTTTCCATTGTAGTTAAGTTTTGAATTGCTTGTGCAGATACATCTAGCACGGTTTGGACATTCGCATCTTCTTCTAATGATGGATTTGAGACAACTAACGCCTGCATTGATTGGCTAATCTGCTCATAGCCAGCTTTTGCCTGTGTCACCGTTGACAGCGTATCATTGATGTAATCAGAGAACTGATCAAATCCACCTTGCAATTGTCCATATGCAGTTGTTAGCGCATCTACTCCAGTTACTAGCGGTTGTAAGTTTTGGTCTAATGATGATAACCCGTCTAGTAGTGCTTTAGCGCCGTCAGTACCCTCTGTTAATCCGGCCTGTAATTGCCCTAATGCCTGTTGTAATTGTTGTGCGCCACCATGTAATGAATTCGTGCCATTAATTAATTCTTGTACACCACTTAAATCTTGAGGTTGATTTAAGGCATCTGTTGCCTCATTCAAGCCACTCGAGATATCAGATACACCACTTTCTGCATCCGTTAAGCCGCTATTCAATGTTTCGGATTGTTTATTACTGTATAAATCCTCTATTCGCTGCCCCTCAGGACGTGTTACGCTATATACTTCCGCCACGCCGTCCACTTGTTGGATTGCCGCTGTTATTGTATCAAGCTTTTGTAAGTTCTCCTGCGTTGCTAATGATTCATTCGCCTGAAGAACAAATGAAATTGGAGAAGAAAAGCCAGGTAAATAGTGCTCTTCAATTATCGTAATTGCTTGTTTTGATAAATATTCATCATCGATTTCATTTAAATCATTAAAGTTTAACTCGCCAGAATACTTCATAGCACTTGGTATAAAAATGACAGCCATTAAAAGTAGCGCAAGTAATGGATGGAAATACGCTTTTTTCGATAATGCACCCCAAAATTTATTTTCACCATGTCCGTCAATTTTCTTTATTGGCCAAAACAATTTAAAGCCAAGTATGCCCATGAAAAATGGATTTAAGGTAAGTAATACGAGTAATAACACGGCGACTCCAACTGCGACTGGTGCCGTTGCTTGATACATCTTAAACTCGGCAAAGAACAATGCGATAAATCCGATTAATACGGCCAAGCCACTAAAAATGACTGTTTTACCCGCCGTTTTATACGTATTTGCAATCGCTTTTAACACATGCCCTGTTGCCACAAGCTCTTCTTTAAAACGTGTGAAAAGTAAAATATTATAATCGGTCCCCACCCCAAATAAAATAACTACGAGGAACACTTGTGTGAAGTTTGAGAACGGCATATTATAATGTTCAACTAGCAACGCCACAATGCCAAGCGAGACAATATAAGATACTCCAACCGTTAGCAAGCTAATAACTGGAATAACTGGAGAACGGAAAATGACAATCAACACAAGTAAAATGAAGATCACCGCAATAACTTCGGTTTTAGCAACACCTTCTTGTGTCGAGCTTGAAAAGTCATTGCTAACTACTGTAGCACCGGTAATAAACGTTTCTACATCAGAAATTGCAATCTCTTCATACATTGCAGCCGTAACTTCCTGTATTTGCCCCTGATCCTGATTAATACTAATTTGCGTTAAAATCGTCGTGCCATCTTCTGCAACAAGCTGCTTCGCCGCCTGTTCACTTTCTGTATGCGCAAGGAATTTCTCAATACCTAATGCCTTTTGATTGTCGATTAAATTCCCGACAATTCCATCAATTTCTGCAACCTGTGACTCGGATAATCCATCCTCATCATGGAATACTAGCGCCAAATCAAAGGTATTGCCCACACCATTATTTAACTCAATTAATAACTCATTGGCTATCGTACTTTCCGCCGTTGCTGGAACTTCTAATTGCCCTTTTTCACGCAGCAATTTGTCTAAATCGGGCATAACAAGTAGAATAACTACGACAATTGCAACCCAGCCTAAAAATGCAGCCGTTCTAATATTCAACATATTTTTCAATTTCATCACCTCTTTTATTCTATTGCTATGGATTACTGTATAATGAAGGTTATTATTTAAACATAGACAAATCGTCACTTTTGTTTAAAATTAAGACAAATTGGATAAATTGTCTAAACTTCGGAGGTAATATGGTAAAAAATAACACTAAGCGCTTATTAGCAGATTGCTTAAAACAATTAATGAGGCAAAAATCGATGGATAAAATCGCGATATCGGAAATTACAACAGCAGCCAACGTAAATCGCCAAACATTTTATTATCATTTTTCGGATATTTTTGATTTATTAAAATGGACATTACAGCAAGAAACAATTTTGCCATTACAGGAGCAAATGGACGGCAATTGGCAGCAAGGCCTACTTGGATTGTTTACCTACTTAGAAGAAAACCGCGAATTCGCTCTCTCTTCTATTTATTCCCTAGGACAGGATCCTTTCAAACGTTTTTTTTACACGGAAGTAAATGAAATTATTTCTGGTTTTATTGGACATCTAGGTGAGAATTTGCCAAAGGACAAGCAATATACAGATTTTCTTAGCCATTATTACACGATATCCCTATCGACACTTGCTATTAGTTGGGTTCAAGGAGAAATGGATTTAACACCTACAGAAATTATTGCTTTAATTGAACGTCTAATTACTGAACAGACTACTGGCGCAAAGCAGTTATATAACGAGTACACATAATGTATTAAAAATCCTCACAGTCTAAAAACAGACTGTGAGGACTATTGACTAATTAATATTGGCGTACAATTCAAAGTGTTTATTTTCCACTTTGCTCATCATAATAACTCTCTTCATAAGGCTGTACAATCACAAAACCATCACCCTCAAAGCGCATTTGAATTGACTCACCACTACCACGACCAATCATTGTACGGAAACTGATGTCCGTTTGGAAGTTTGGTTCGAGATTTCCAGACCAAGCGACAGTTGCATTTGGATCAGTGAATACAGGTTTACCTGGTGTGACGCGTAAAGTAAGTGGTTCATAGTGGCTAGTTATTGCAACAAGGCCAGAGCCGCTGCATTTCACATTGAATAATCCTCCTGACATCATACCTGCAACCTTACGCATCAATTTGATTTCATGACGAATAGATGGAGCAAATGCGAGCAGATCATTACCATTCACAAAAATCGATTCATTTTGTAAGTCCAAAATGATGACCTTTTTACCGTTGTCAGCTAAGTATAATTTGCCCTGCCCGTTTGCCTTCATCAAGGAAGCACCTTCACCTGTGAATGCTTTTTTGAATAAATTACCGATCCCATTTTCGAGCATTTTCTCACGCGCGAACTTAATGCCGCCTTCATATGCTACCATTGCCCCCATCTTCGTCCACACTAAACCATTTAAGTTGACCTCAAGCATACGATCCGTTTCAAGCTCAAAAAAGCCACGCGCGCTTACAGATTCCTGCGTCTTATTGATAAATTCAGCTATTGTATACTTACTCATTGCATTAGCCCCCTTCTTCTTAGATAAGTATACGATTTAATT
>JAZLIT010000226.1:0-3152 GCA_045617525.1 Solibacillus sp.
ATGAATGACGAGCGCTTTCGATATGATAGTTATCAAAATTTTATCGTCCAGTATGAGGATGGATCAAAACACTATGTTCAAATGTTTTTTCATGATAGCTATGAATTATGGGATACAACAACGTCTCAAAAAGTTACTTTAGCGGAAGCTGAATGGCTAGCACTACAAGATATCGTTAATAGTCAAGATGCTTCGTATCGTTCATATCTTAATTTAGGCTTGATTATCCTTGCTTATTTTGTCTATTTTTATGTAATAAGAAAAGTAAGTCCAATGCTCAGGTTAAATTTTGAATCCCAGAATAGAAAAAGCAAGAGATCTCACTTTTGGCGTGGGATTGGCTTCTATCTATTACTCATACTCCTTGTGGGACAAAGCGCGGCTCTTTATTCGGCAGTTAATTTATTATTTGTGGCAAGTGTACTCGCGCTATTCTTTAGCGCAAGATTATTATTTGATTACTGGTACGGCAATTTTAAGCGATCGTTTTGGGAAATTCCGATTTCTACAGCGTTTTACACATTGTTTGTGATTCTTTATTCACTATAGAAAAAGCGATTCATCAACTTAATGATGAATCGCTTTTTCAATTAACATATAATTTAATGTTGTTCATTCACTCTGGAAGTAAAGCAGAAATAATAAGAAAAAATTTCATTTTACAATTCCGATATTCTCTAATGGATAAATCCTAATATTAGTCTTGCCTAACACTTTTTCCATTGGAATCAACCCTATATTAGGCTCTCTACTATCATCACTTTTACGTCGATTATCACCTAACACAAATAAATATCCATCAGGTATTACTGTCAATCCAGTTAAAGATTCAAGTGTTAAATCTTGCGTTAAAGTCCCACTATCTAGCAATTTTTCCTTATTGGAGTCTAAATAAGGCTCTTCTGTAGCATTGCCATTTACATATAATACATCGTCTTTGTAAGCTATGTGATCACCAGGTAATCCGATAATTCGTTTGATATAATTTATATCTTCTTTCGCTTCAAATACAATAACATCAAATCTTTCAAAATCAGAAATTTGCTTACCAATTTTATTAACAATAACTCTATCTCCATTTTCATAAGTTGGCATCATAGAAGCCCCATCTACTACCACAGGGGTAAAAATAAAGACTCTAATAGCTATAACGAACGCAACTGATACAACGATTGATTTTAACCATTCCAGTAATTCATTTTTCTCTTTTTTTTGCAATCTCATTAACTCCCTTCATCTCTCTTAATTTATATGTAGAACTATATCGCTAATATTCTTAAATTTATTTACGATGAAATTCGCTTTTATTAATTCATCTTCTTGAGCAAAATCAAAGCGAACACCAATTGATTTTAACTGATTATCCAGAGCTGCATTTATATCAGATGAGCGATCTCCTACTACATAACCCTCTTTTATATTATTTTTTGCTAATACAATGGCAACCAACTCAGATTTATTACCTGAAGGAACGATATCAATACTATATACATCCTTAATCCATTTGTTTAGTCCATACTTTTCTACAATCGCTTGTAAGTAGTCGGATTGACCATTACTTGCAATAAAAAGTGGATAGTACTGCGAGAGCTCTTGTAATGTATCTTCCACATCACTATACAATGCACCATGCCCTTGTTGAATTTGTTCAATAAGTGCTAGTTGAAAAAGACGATTACTTTCGACTCTTGTTTCTAATGTATGCTCTGGACATAACGTTTCCCATACAACTGATAAAGGTACCCCCATAATGTTTCGGTACGTTTCAATAGGTGTTTCACCAGTCCAAAGATTATTCTCACGTAGTTGTTCAAAAGTCGCTTCAAGAGCTGGTTCTAAAATCAAATTTGTTTGAAATAATGTTCCATCCATATCAAAAATAATAGCTGCATCCATTTATTCACCCCATAAAATTATGATGTCATATAATTATAACGTTAAATGGTGTAAAATGTTCATAATATTCCGAAATAAATACCTTATACCATTTTATATGATCAGTCATTTTTATACTTTTCTCCCTAAAACTTTATTTGAGATTTATCGAAGTTTTTCAATTCCAGACAAAGCGCAATTAAGAATGATTAAGAAAGCAGTGGCTCAGGAGAGGACAGTACTAATGAATATTGATAAAGATAGATATTTTTTGGAGTTAGCATTGCAAGAAGCAGCAAAAACGTTAGACGAGAATACATATCCAGTTGGAGCAGTTATAGTGGATGAAAACTATAATTTGATTGCCAAAGGTCGTAACAGAGTACACACCCAACAAGATGCAACAGCTCACGCTGAAATTGACGCAATACGGAATGCAGGCAAATCAATATTTAATGCAAAAGTTAATCGTGAAAAGTTTACGATTTATACCTCGTTGGAGCCTTGTCCAATGTGCACTGGTGGGATATTATTTGCCAATATTAAAAGAGTAGTCTGGTTACTTAACGACGATATTGGTTTCGGTGGTTACAAAAAAATACAAGGTACAAAAGTATTTGATAAGCGATTTTGTGAGGTTGAAGTAGTTGAAGAACCTTTTGATGATTTGAAAGAGAAACAACTGGAATTAATGAAACTTTGGTCATCAAATCCTAATAACGTCATAAACTTACGAAAAGCGGTTATTCAAGAAAGAGTTTAAAGGATAAGGAACTCTATAACAGAGTCCACCACAACCTGAAAGATCTGCATTATTAGCGGTGGCTGAATTGGAATGTTTGAATATAGGAACGTACATAAAAAAAGAAAAGCACCTCAAACCCTTGATAAAAAGGATTTGAAGCGCCTTCAGTTGATCCAAACTATATCTGAATCTGTCTCGAACTTTTCACTTTTATAAGTAATCTTCAGTAGTTGATTGGAGTGTTGCCGGCGACTCCTGCGGGAAAGCACGAGCGGAAAATCCACTTAGTACCTGCCTACGGTTAGGCAGGTACTAAGTTAGTTGGAGCCGTGCCCGCGGAAAGCGTCCGGCATAAACGATAAATCAACTTATTTATATATACGCTCTAAATCTTGATAGTCGCGCATGTATGGGCCTTCTTCAGCCACTTCTGAATGGTAAAGAGCTTTAACCGCGAAGCTTTTCTCTAAGCCCATCTCTGATTTTAAAGCTTTTAACTTATCGTGAAGTTCACGATTTTCGTTAATTAACT
>JAZLIT010000227.1:0-1263 GCA_045617525.1 Solibacillus sp.
GGGCGTTTTTCTGTCTTAACACCGGTTGGCTTATTACCTGTGGCAGTGGCGGATATTGATATTCGCGCATTATTAAGTGGAGCGAAGCAAGCGGCACAGGAACTAGCAGAGCCGGAGTTGGAATTTAATGATGCCTATAAGTACGCGGTGATGCGGCATTTAATGTATATAGAGGGCTATCAAATTGAGCTACTCGCATCATTTGAGCCTTCATTGAATAAATTTCACGAATGGTGGAAGCAGTTATTCGGGGAGAGTGAAGGGAAAGAGAAGAAGGGTTTATATCCTTCGACCGTTAACTTTTCAACGGATTTACACTCAATCGGCCAATTCATTCAAGATGGGAATCCGATTTTATTCGAGACGTTATTACATTTCCAAACGATTGAACCAGATTTCATTGTAAATTTTGATAGTCGAGATGAAGACGGTTTAAATTATTTGGCAGGACGTACTTTCAATCAAATTAATGCTTTATCCAAGCAGGGAACAGCTTTAGCGCACGCTGGGGGTGGTGTACCAGTTATACAATTGGAGCTACCGAGGCTAGATGCGTTCCACCTCGGTTATTTAATTTACTTCTTTATGAAATCATGTGCAATTAGCGCGTATTTACTAGATGTGAATCCATTTGACCAGCCTGGTGTAGAGGCGTATAAGAGGAAAATGCTTGAGTTGTTGCAGGCGTGACGCTTCTATTAAATTGAAATTTGCGATAAATAGAGCAAGATCCATCTATCTCCTCATATCATGAGATGTAGTTTGCATCATCCAAATGTAAAGTGCTAAAATGAAGTGTAGTTGATAGAAAGTGTGGTTATATTAATGAAAGTTTTATTTATTGGTGATATTGTTGGCTCAATCGGCCGAGATGCGTTGGAGAAGTATTTACCACGCTTAAAGAGAAAGTATGCAGTAGATGTAGTTATTGCAAATGGTGAGAACGCAGCAGCAGGACGCGGGATTACACGTAGTATTTATAATGACTTACTGCAAATGGGTGTCGATGTCATTACGATGGGTAACCATACGTGGGACAATAAAGACATTTTTGATTTTATTGATGATGCGGATTATTTAATTCGTCCCGCAAATTTCTCGAAAGATGCACCAGGCCGTGGCATGACGCAAGTATCGAAAAATGGCGTGACGATTTCGGTCATAAATTTGCACGGGCGCGTATTTTTACCGCCACATGAGGATCCATTTGCGATGGCTGAAGAGCTAGTTGCTGAGGCGCGCAAAACATCGCCATTAGTATTC
>JAZLIT010000228.1:0-12082 GCA_045617525.1 Solibacillus sp.
AGCACGTGCGGAAAATCCTCTAATTGCCTGCCACCGAAAAGGCAGGTAATTAGATAGTTGGAGCCGTGCCCTAAAGAATTAGGTAGGGAAGCTAAGAGCGCGCTCGTCGTGAGCGCAACGCTTCCATGACCAGCATCCTGCTGGCCCTCGGTCCACGGAGCTCCAATCAACGCCTTTAGTGAGAAAGGGTGTACTGAAATTAATGACTAATTTTAGGTACGCCCCAACATTTGACGTAGAAATTTTTTTTGATCAGGTTCTTAAAATTGCATGAAACGCATGCACGTATATTTCGTATAATACTTTAAAAGGGGTGTTGATTTTGGAATCATTTATTCGCGCTTTAGAAGGTAATGATGACCGTACATTTAATTACGTGGGAGATCGTACACCAGAAACAATTCAATTAGCTGCACTTTATACATTTGCAGACAAGCAATTTAGTGGCGTTGCTTTGCAAAAAAAGACCGATGAGCTAAAGGCCGGTATTAAATCTTTGCGCATTTTTTCCGCAGCACCAATTGATCAGCTTCTTGCTGCACATATTTACCTTTCATCTGAACAGGAAAAATTAATTGAGGCATTCGGCGTTAATTTTCAAAAGTTAGTAGAGGTAGGGTTTAAAAAAGTACAACTGACATTAACTGCATCGCTTTTTCTGTCCGAGGACGATGCGCACAGTAGTCGAACAATGCAACTTTATATGGAGATGAAGAAGTATCATCCCTTTTTAACAGGCAAGAATGATGTACCACTTGCTGTTTTATTAACGAAAAATCAAGATTCAAATCCGGTAGTAATGGCAAAGACTATGCATACATATTATAACGAGTTGAAAAGTAACTTCTCACCAGGTGAAGCGCTTCAAATGCTATCACAGCTACTCACGATTTACGATGAACAATACAATGAAAACCTCGTCCCTTATGTTGTTCAAATAAAAAAGGAACTAGAAAAAAGAAAAATTAAAATTAAAAGAATGCACTACCCATTTATAGCGATCCTTGCATTGAATGAATCTAATGTAACTTGTATTGAAGAGGTCGGAAATTTATATGAACAGCTCATTCGTCTTAAAATGTTTTCAGTTCATAAGGAAATTGCTTTGCAAATTGCAATCCAAAAAGTAGTAATGAAACTACAGCAGGAGACACTGGCGTCAACAGTTGGGCAAGTGCCGAAATATCTTATATTACTCGAAATCGCCCCGATCCTTTTTCAAATACCACGTGAACTAACTGAAGTCATTCTAGGAAATATACCTTTTCTAGATTAAGTGTAAAATGAAATGAAGAATGAATTGATAGGAGCTAAGCATAATGAAAGCAACGAAATTATGGATTAATGGACAATGGACCGAGGCATTAACGACGTACGAGCTAAAATCACCCTATACAGGTGAAACGATTGCGAACGTGTCTAAAGCGACTGTTCAAGATGTAGAGCGTGCAATTGAAGGAGCAGCGAAAGCATTTGAATCATTTAAGAGGTCAACAGCCTTTGAACGTGCGGAAATCTTATATAAAGTCGTAGAGATCATGCGAAAGCGTAAACAGGAATTTGCTACGATTTTAGCAGACGAAGCTGGGAAGCCTCTTGCAGCAGGATTGGCTGAAATTGACCGCACCATTGCGACGTATCAATTCTCGGCAGAAGCCGCGAAGCAATCAATGGGTGAAACGATTCCAATGGATGCGGCACCTGGTGTTAGCGACAGAATAGGCTACACGAAGCGAATTCCACTTGGTGTTGTCAGTGCAATCACGCCATTTAATTTCCCGTTTAATTTAGTGGCGCATAAACTAGGACCAGCGTTTGCAGTGGGCAATGCAGTTGTCTTGAAGCCGGCGACACAGACCCCATTAAGCGCACTTGTGATGGCTGAGATTTTCAAAGAGGCGGGTTTACCTGATGGCATGCTTCAAATTGTTACGGGTTCAGGGGCAGAATTAAGTGGTACGCTTGTGACACACCCACTCGTAAAAAAGGTGACATTCACAGGGAGTGGGAAAGTGGGCCTTGCGATAAAAGAAAAAATTGGCCTGCGTAAAATCACATTAGAACTTGGCTCGAATGCAGCATTAATTATTGAGCCATCGACACCAATTAAAAAAATTGTTGACCGTACTGTCTCGGGTGCCTTTGGTTTTGCAGGACAAGTTTGTATTTCGTTGCAAAGAATTTATGTACATGCCTCCATTTATGAACAGTTCACGCAGCAATTTGTGGAAGCAACACAAAAGCTCGTTGTTGGAGATCCACATGACCTGCGTACGGATGTGAGTGCAATGATTAATTCAGCAGAGGTTGAACGTATTAAACAGTGGATTGAGGAAGCTAAGGCACAGGGGGCAACGGTAGCTCAAGGTGCGCAATTTACAGAGCGATCATGCACGCCTACTGTTATGATAAACGTACATCCAACAATGAAAATTATTTGCCAGGAAACGTTTGCACCAATTGTTTCGCTTATCCCATATGAAACACTTGATGAGGCGATTAAACTTGTGAATACATCGGAGCTAGGCTTAAATGCAGGGATATACACGAATGTTTTAACGGATGCATTATACGCAGCAGACCAGCTTGAAGCAGGAGCCATAATTATTAATGATATCCCTACATTTAGAACGGATAATATGCCCTATGGCGGTGTGAAAATGAGTGGTTATGGACGTGAAGGTATAAAATATGCGGTGGATGAAATGACGGATTTGAAGTTTATTTCGATTAAGACAACCTTTTAGATTTAGCAAAATGAAGGGAAAGTAATTGAATTTGAATTTCACTCAATGTAACATGATGAGATAGTAATGTTTTAGGGAGTGGGCCATATTGAGTAACGCCGTACCAATGAGTCAGTCACGTACGATTCAGACGAAATTAGTATTACCACCAGATACAAACCATCATCATTCGATCTTTGGTGGTCGAGTGCTTGCATATATTGATGAAATCGCGGCAATTGCCTCGATGAAACACGCGAAAAGCGAGGTTGTTACTGCTTCAATTGACTCAGTAGATTTTGTGTCTCCGGCGTATGCAGGGGATGTTTTAGAGTTAGAGGCAATCGTTACTTCTACGGGTCGTTCTTCAATGGAAGTATATGTTCGAGTAATTTCGAAAAATTTAATTACAAGTGAAGAGCGTTTAACGACAGAATCATTTGTGACGATGGTTGCAATTGATGCAAAGGGAAATACCACGGAAGTTCCGCCAGTTTTCCCGGAAACTGAAACAGAGCGCCGTCTATTTGAAACAGGTCCGCAGCGCCGAGAGCATCGTAAAGCGAAACGTGCCTTCAGACATTTATAAAAATTACAAAAGGGTGGGCAGCGTCAATTAGACGATGCCCACCCTTTTAATTATTCGCTTAATTCGTGTATGACGCTAACAAGTGAATCGGAAGAAATGGAGATTTGGCCCGATGCTTGTGAAAGCTCACTAATTACATGAGAAATTGAATTTATTTCTTCTGTTGTATACATGTACTGTTCTTTTATACCTGAAACAGCATGAATAATAGATTCAAATGATTGCTCTAAAATGATTTGCTTTTCAACACTTGATTTTACTTGACCATCAACGTTAGATACGGATTCTGCCATCGTATTAATGCTTGTTTCAGTGTCACGGATTAGTGTAGAAACATTTTGAACAGCCGATTTTGTTTCCTCAGCTAGTTTTCTAACTTCATCTGCAACTACGGCGAAACCTTTCCCGTGTTCTCCTGCTCGAGCAGCTTCAATTGAAGCATTTAGTGCAAGTAAGTTTGTTTGGTCGGCAATGCCTGTTACAAGTCCAACAATTTCAGAAATTTTCTTTGATGAAATACGTAGGTTGCCCATTGAATTTTCTAAAAGGTCTAGTCGCTCAAGAACTTTTTGCATTAGATGGTGCTGCTCTTGTAAATTATCGCGGCCCTGTAATGACTTTTGCTCAGTACTCGTTGCGAAATCAAGTCCTTGAGTTGTACTTGCAGCAATTTCTTCAGACTGATTTGCAATTTCATGCAGTGAGGCATTTGTTTGTTCGCTAATTGCATTAAGCTCTTCTGCTGTTATATTAATTTGATTAATAAGTGAGTTGCGGAGATTTTCATTCTTAATGCGAATGCGCTCTTCCTCGTTTTCATAAGCCTCAATTACTAATTGTTGTTCTAAACTAATTACTTTATTGAAAGCATTTACAGCTAATAATGCATCACTTTTATCTAGTGGTAACTCGTTAACAAACTGATTAAACGTTGTTGTTAATGATTGAAACGAGGCAAGATACCATTTCGATTGTAAACCAATACGAACATGTACTTTCGCGATAACTTTTCGTTCTTCAATATAGCTGGTGTTAATTTGGCTATTAAAAATATCACCTAAATGCTTTAGTAAAGTAACTTTCAATTTTTCAAGGCGTGAGTTACTTTGAATAATATTTATCAAGTCGGAATTAAAGTTAATAGCTTCGTAAAATTGGTCGACCATTTGAGGAATGAAATCTTTTGTGTGCGGTTGTAATTGTTTTAGAATTGCCAAATCTTCTTTTGTTAATTTTAATAATTGAATTTGCTTTTGAATATCTGGGTAGTACGAGACATCTAATTGAACAGAGTGTATATGTTTAGCAGGTTCAAGGATGAATGTTGCTTGATCTTTATTTTTGTTAAAAAGCCATGACACGGTAGTAGCACCTCTAGTTTTTAGTTTTTTTGGTAATGTATAGTATGTATTATAGTATATTTTACTATGTAATTTATAAAAAAAGCATTTTTTTATTAAATAATGGAAAATACAAAATGAAATATGAAAATGAGCAATTCAAATTTTCTTCAGTTAAAATACAATAGGAGTAAGAAAAGTAAAAATAGGGGAGGATGTTTTATAATGAAGTTTCATAAAGAAAGACTTAAATATGTAATTCCTTTATCAGTTGTAGTATGTGTTTCAGCAAATTTTATGCTGTTCACAAAATATAAAGAGGTGCCATCATTTGATAAATTTATGATTATACTGAGTGCAACGATTTTAACTGCAATTTTATCTTATTTTTTATTTCCACAAGATAAGCAAGAAAAACCAGATGAAATTCCAAGCCATTTAAAAAAATGAAATATTTCAGGTTATGCGGCAATAGGTATTGTATCTATGTCGCTTTTTTTGAAACTTTTTGGTGTTTCAAGCGTATATCTACTATAACAATAAATAATTAGAGTGAGGTTGATATAGATGGAATCAAAATGGTCCAAGGTAATTGTGCATTCGAGTGCATATTATCTGCCTTTTTTAGTACCGATTTTATTTTTCTTAGTGAGTACAGATGATGAGGTCAAGCGTATTTCAATTCAGGCGTTATTATTCCAAATTGTTTTTGGGGTTTTAATCGCAATTTCAGTAATCTTCTCTTTCATCTTAATTGGTATTCCATTCTTAATTATTTTTGGTGCAATTTTTTGGATTGCCCCGATATTCGGAATCGTCAATGCACTGGGTGATAAATCATGGAATTACCCAATTGTAGGTCGTTGGGTGTAATAAAATAAAAGGTCGTACGTAAGGATTTTCTTACTGTACGGCCTTTTTTTTGCTCAGGGGAAAGTATAGAGTGATTATTTGCAATTCAATTTTGACGTATTGTATATTTAAGTCAAAGATAGTCAAAGTCAGTGAGGTGAGCCAAAAGGTGAAAAATATTTCTGACATTATTGAAGGGTATTTAAAGCAAGTTATTGAATCTGATGGAAAAGGGCATATTGAAATAAAGCGAAGTGAATTAGCTGAGCAATTCCAATGTGTACCTTCTCAAATAAATTACGTTATTAACACGCGTTTTACGGTTGAACGTGGCTATTTGGTAGAAAGTAAACGAGGTGGTGGAGGTTATATTCGTATTTTGCGTGTTTCCCTCCATTCAAAAAAAGATTTAATAGACGAAGTAGTAGATCACATAGGTAGAAGTATTACGCAAGCAGCATCAGAGCATATCGTTTATAGATTGCTTGAAGAGGATGTTTTGACGCACCGAGAGGCGAAGCTTTTACTAGCAGCCACACATCGCTCAAATTTACCGCTCCCATTACCAGCACGAGATGAATTGCGTGCTTATATCTTTAGCGCAATGCTAATGACTTTAAAATACGAAAAATAAAAGAGGTGTCCCAAATGGTTTGTGAGCATTGTAAACAGCGACATGCAAACATAACCGTGACGCAAGTTCAAAATGGTCAAAAGCTAGAGCGTCACTATTGCGAAGTTTGCGCGTCACAATTCCACCCTTTTCAATTTGATGTACAAGAAGAACCGGTTTCGTTGCAGCAATTCATTACTAATTGGTTTAGCGCACCGTTTAAAACGAATGTTCTTGAGGAGAAGCGGGTACAGGGAGAGCGGAAATCGTGCCCAAGTTGTCAAATGACTTATGCTGAATTTTTAAAACATGGGAAATTTGGCTGTGCGTTGTGCTATTCCACATTTCGGAAACAGCTACCACCGCTTTTTGGAAAGTTACATGCAGGCACAAAGCATGTGACAAATCATGAGTCTAATTTACATACATTGCATATGTATGAGGAGAAAATCAGCCATTTACGTGTAGAGCTGAAGAGTGCAATTGAGGAAGAACGATTTGAAGATGCTGCCAATCTAAGAGATGAAATAAGACTTTTAGAAACGAAGATTCAATCTGGAGGTGTTGATACTCCATGAATATAGAACATTTTTTAACAATTAAAGAAACGAGTTGGATGGATGCGAATAGCAATGAATCTGATATTGTCTTAAGCACGCGCATTCGTTTGGCCCGTAATTTGCAAAATTTCCGCTTTCCTATGCTGTTTACAGAGGATGAGGCAGAGCAAATTGAAAATAAAGTATTATACACGCTAATGTCTACGAGTGGTTATAAAAATCATTTTTCCTATTTTAAAATTCAAGAGTTGCCGGAATTACAACGCCAAGTATTAATTGAAAAGCATTTAATAAGTCCATACTTAGCGAAAATGGAAAAGACAGGTGCTGTTTTTTTGGCGCAAGATGAATCGTTAAGTGTGATGGTAAATGAAGAGGATCATATTCGAATTCAAAGTTTACATCCAGGACTTCATATAGCAGAAGCATATGATGCAGCACGTTCATTAAGTGAATATTTAGCGCAACATTTAATGTATGCCTACGATGATCAATTTGGCTATTTAACATCTTGCCCGACGAATGTAGGAACAGGCTTAAGGGCTTCTGTCATGTTACATTTACCAGCCTTGACGATGCTGAAAAAAATGAATAATTTAATTCATACATTGACGAGATTAGGAATGACAGTTAGGGGTATATATGGTGAAGGTAGTGAAAATTTAGGGAATATTTATCAGATTTCCAATCAAGTAACGTTAGGTAAATCTGAAATAGATATTTTGGATGAGTTACATGATTTGGTCGAGCGAATTATTCAAAAGGAACGTCTCGCAAGGAAGCAATTAATGGAACGAGCGCCGCTTTTATTAGAAGATAAATTGTATCGATCACTCGGAACATTAAAATATGCTCGGATTTTATCGAGCGAAGAGGCTGCAACCTGTTTATCGAATATCCGCTTTGGTGTTGATATAGGGCTGATTAAAGACATTTCCCGAAGTCGCCTAAATGAGTGCATGCTCCTCGTACAACCAGGGTTTATACAACAGTATTCAGGGATGACACTTCAGTCAAATGAGCGCGATGTGTATCGAGCGAAAATATTACAACAGCAGTTGCTATTAAAAGAAGAAGATTTAAAAAATAGGATAGATAAAGGAGAGGAACCACATGATGTTTAATCGATTTACGCCAAGAGCACAAAAGGTACTACAATTAGCCCAAGAAGAGGCAATACGTTGGAAGCATGAATCAATCGGAACAGAACATATTTTACTTGGTTTGATTCGTGAAGGTGGCGGAATCGCAGCGAAAGCATTAGAGGCAATTAATATTACACCGCAAGTGATTGAGTCTGGTATTGAAGAGCTAGTTGGTAAGGGTATGGAGGAAGTTGGACCGATTGTACATTATACTCCACGTGCAAAAAAGGTTATTGAGCTTTCTGTCGATGAATCACGTAAATTAGGTCACACATATATTGGAACAGAGCATTTATTATTAGCGTTAATTCGTGAAGGTGAAGGTGTGGCAGCACGTGTGTTAGCAAATACAGGTGTAAGCATTAATAAAGCACGCCAACAAGTATTATTACTGCTAGGCAATAATGATGCAAATCCTAGTGGTGCAAGCATTAGTCCGCAAGTAAATACACCAACATTAGATAGCCTAGCACGTGATTTAACAGCCGTAGCACGTGAAGGCACATTAGACCCAGTTATTGGACGTTCAAAAGAAATTACACGTGTCGTTGAGGTACTTTCTCGTCGTACGAAAAACAATCCTGTATTAATCGGTGAGCCTGGTGTAGGTAAGACAGCAATTGCTGAAGGGTTAGCGCAGCAAATTATTAACAATGAAGTACCAGAAACATTACGTGATAAGCGTGTAATGACGCTAGATATGGGTACAGTTGTGGCAGGCACAAAATACCGTGGTGAATTTGAGGATCGTTTGAAAAAGGTAATGGATGAAATTCGACAAGCAGGAAATATCATCTTGTTCATTGACGAGTTGCATACATTAATTGGTGCTGGTGGTGCAGAAGGTGCAATCGATGCATCAAATATTTTAAAACCATCTCTTGCACGCGGTGAATTACAATGTATCGGTGCAACTACACTCGATGAGTACCGTAAATATATTGAAAAGGATGCAGCGTTAGAGCGTCGTTTCCAACCAATTCAAGTTGATGAGCCATCAGTAGATGAAACAATTCAAATTATCTATGGTTTACGTGATCGCTATGAAGCACATCACCGTGTGAAAATTACGGATGAAGCTGTTGAGGCAGCTGCGAAACTTTCAGACCGCTATATTTCGGATCGTTTCCTACCTGATAAAGCCATTGATTTAATTGATGAAGCAGGTTCGAAAGTACGTTTACGTTCATATACAATGCCTCCAAATTTAAAAGAGCTTGAAGAAAAATTAGAATCGTTACGCAATGAAAAAAATGCAGCAGTACAAAGTCAAGAATTTGAAAAAGCGGCTTCCCTACGTGATGGCGAACAAAAACTAAAAGAAGAACTAGAGCAAACGAAGAAAGAATGGAAAGATAATCAAGGTAAATCTGAATCTGAAGTAACGGTAGATGACATTGCAGCAGTAGTGGCAATGTGGACGGGAATTCCAGTGTCGAAAATCGCGCAGGAAGAGTCAGCAAAACTGTTGAATTTAGAAGAAGCGTTGCATAAACGTGTCGTGGGTCAAAGTGAAGCAGTTGAAGCTATTTCACGTGCGATTCGTCGAGCACGTGCTGGCCTTAAAGATCCAAAACGCCCAATTGGCTCATTCATTTTCCTTGGTCCAACAGGGGTAGGTAAAACAGAACTAGCGAGAGCATTAGCTGAAGTAATGTTCGGCGATGAAAATGCGATGATTCGTGTAGATATGTCCGAGTATATGGAGAAACATTCTACGTCTCGTTTAGTGGGTTCACCTCCAGGCTATGTAGGATTTGATGATGGCGGTCAATTAACAGAAAAAGTTCGTCGTAAGCCTTATTCAGTTGTGCTATTTGATGAAATTGAAAAAGCACATCCAGATGTCTTTAATATCTTTTTACAAGTGTTAGAGGACGGTCGTTTAACGGATTCAAAGGGACGTACCGTTGATTTCCGTAATACGGTTGTTATAATGACATCTAATGTTGGTGCGGAAGCCTTGAAATTTCAAAAGAATTTAGGGTTCAATATCGGTGATGCAGCATCTAAGCACAAGGATATGAAAGCGACGATGTTAGAAGAGCTTAAAAAGGCTTTCCGTCCAGAATTTCTTAACCGTATCGATGAGATGATTGTTTTCCATTCATTGGAGAAGGAACATTTAAAAGAAATTGTTTCGTTCATGTCAAATGGGTTAACGAAGCGCTTAAAAGAGCAAAATATCGAATTAGAATTAACGCCTGCTGCACTTGAAAAAATTGTAGAGGAAGGCTACGATCCACAATACGGTGCACGTCCGTTACGTCGTGCTTTGCAAAAACATGTGGAAGATCGCCTTTCAGAAGAATTATTACGAGGCAATGTATTAACAGGTCAAGTAGTTGTATTTGATTATGTTGATGGAGATTTCCTTGTTCGTCAAAAAGAGGAAACGAAGGACATAGAAGTTTCAGTAGTTGAGTAATTGATGCTTCAAAACTTAAAAGTAGCTGTTCATTTTAATTAAATGAATAGCTACTTTTTCATTTGGGTAGAGATTGTTTACTCCTCATTCATCCCTATTAAAATTAGTAAACAGAGTGAAAGTTTAGTACAATAAAATGAGAACAAGCATTTGGACGGAGTGAAACAAATGGCAAAAAAGAAATCAAAATTTATGTGTAGTGACTGTGGGTATGAGTCTCCGAAATGGATGGGAAGATGTCCAGGTTGCGGCGCATGGAACACGATGAACGAAGAAGTTGAGATTGTTTCGAAAGGTCCTCGCGGTGCATTCCAACATTCCTCTTCAACTACTCAAAAAGCGACCCCTCTAATTCATATTGAAACGATGGAAGAAGCACGTGTACTAACAGGTATGAATGAACTGAATCGTGTATTAGGTGGAGGAATCGTGACGGGTTCTCTTATTTTAGTGGGTGGAGATCCGGGAATCGGGAAATCTACGCTTTTACTGCAAGTTTCTGCAATGCTATCGAATAGCGGGCAACGTGTACTTTACATTTCAGGTGAGGAATCTGTACGCCAAACGAAGCTACGTGCGGAACGATTGGGCGTAAAATCAGAAGAGCTTTATGTTTACTCAGAAACAAATTTGGAGTTATTACATCAAACGATTGAGGAAGTTCAGCCGAAGTTTGTGGTTGTCGATTCAATTCAAACAGTGCATCATCCTGAGGTTACAAGTGCACCAGGTAGTGTATCGCAAGTACGTGAATGTACTGCAGAGCTAATGCGTATTGCGAAGACGAAAAATATTGCGATTTTCCTTGTCGGCCATGTGACGAAGGAAGGGCAAATCGCTGGACCTCGTATTTTAGAGCATATGGTTGATACTGTGCTTTATTTTGAAGGAGAGCGCCATCATAATCACCGTATTTTGCGTAGTCAGAAAAACCGATTTGGTTCCACAAATGAAATTGCGATTTTTGAAATGCTACATGGTGGCTTAAAGGAAGTATTAAATCCTTCTGAAATGTTCTTACAAGAGCGTTCGCAAGGTGCACCGGGCTCGACCATTGTGGCATCAATGGAAGGAACGCGTCCAATTTTAGTGGAAATTCAATCGCTTGTGACGCCAACGAGCTTTAATTATCCTAAACGTATGGCGACAGGTGTTGATCAAAATAGAGTGCAGCTTCTAATGGCTGTTTTAGAGAAGCGTATGGGTATGATGTTACAGGCACAAGATGCATATATTAAAGTAGCTGGTGGGGTAAAGCTGGACGAGCCTGCAATCGATTTAGCGGTGCTCACTTCAATTGTTTCGAGCTTCAAGGATCAAACTGTGCGCCCAACGGATTGTTTTATCGGTGAGGTTGGCTTAACGGGTGAAGTACGTCGTGTGTCACGCATCGAACAACGTGTTCAGGAAGCGGCAAAGTTAGGCTTTAAACGCGCATATATTCCAAGTTCGAATTTAGGTGGCTGGGAGTATCCAGCCGGTATTTCGGTAATTGGCGTTGAAACAATTGCAGACTGTTTACGCAGTTGCTTTAACGATTTATAAAAAAACGCGATCACGTTCCTTAGAAGGAAAATGATCGCGTTTTTATTTTGCACTTCAATTTTTGGATCTATACTATTTGTTGGGGTATCCACGATTAAAAGATGTCATCATCCATGAGATTAAAGAATACGTGGATCGCGTTGCGATACACGTTTCTTTAGCTAAAAAAGAACAGGTTTGTCCCTCTTGTGGCGTTAAAACAATTAAAGTTCACGATTATCGTATACAAAAGGTCAAGCATTTAAAGTGGTTTGAACGTTTAACAATCCTAAGCGTCGTCTCTA
>JAZLIT010000229.1:0-10383 GCA_045617525.1 Solibacillus sp.
CTTTTTTCCCTTCGTCCTCAAATTTAGGCGCAAACTTTTACGACTGTTTGTCAAGAGCGCTTGTGTCCCTGTTCGAAGGAGATTTTTTCCCCACCGAACTAGGTTTTCATCTTTTTTCATAGAAGTTTTGACACTACCTGTCTTCTTTGGTGATGCTTCCTTGGCTTGAACTAAGGCATTCAACTTTTTTAAATACTCATTTTCCATTTCAAGCTGCTGAATACGCGCTTGAAGTGCTTCTGTAGAGCAGTCTACTGGTACATTTTTAGATTGCTTCGTCGATTGTTTTTTCACGGATTGACGCCCCTTTTTCTTTGGCTGAAGGGCATCTTTCGAATTAATGAGTATTACTTCACTTTTGTTCGCGAATAACAATGGTATATCTACAGCTACAAAGTAAAAACTACAGTAGATAAAAAAGAAAGGAGTGTTCCGATGAAGGATCGAAAGTTGCCGCCACATCAGCAAATGACAATGAAAGATAATGGACTGACATCGACGCAAGAAGTTTTATATCCGAGTGATTTTAAACGAGCTGACAAAGCGACGGGGAAAAAAGTACAAACTAATAAAAAGTAAACGTAAGATGAACCTCGAATTAAATATTTATTCGAGGTTTCACTTTATCCGTTCTAAGTAGATTAACCTTTTACTGTTTCCTTAGTCTTGAAAATTGCATAAGCATTTGTCATGATGGGCTTAATTTCGATTACGACGGTTAAGGATAGAGGCTGTTCGTTTACAAGGAAACTATATCTAGCAGCAAATAAAAAGGGGAGTAGAGCATAGTGCGCTTTACTCCCCGTTTTTTAATCCTTTTAAGAAAAAGTATACTGCTGTAATAATAGTTGGGTTTTGTTCCATCGTGATAGGTGGATTGTCTTTTGCATTAGAAGAAAGTGATATCGGTTTTGGAACTTTAGAGCCTTATTATCCGATTTCTGTAGTTTTGATTGCTATTGGCGTCTACATTGTGAGTCGTACAGTACCATTACTCGATTCACATAGACTACTAGCGAAAAATGAGGAGTATATTAGTCGCTTAGGTTTTAAGCTAAAGAAAAAGGTAAGAAAAAAGGGAGATGGTCTTTAATAAAAACGTTTTAAACTCTAACTCAAAAAGGCTTCAGTGCTGCAATGCAATGATTTAAGTATACAAATTAAAACTAAAAAACGTTCCCAAATATGAACTGAACCCTGAATAGTAGACACTTTATAAAAGTGACTCTATTCGGGGTTATTTGTTTAATTTTTTTATACTGGAGTACTATATACGGACGTTATCGGTAAGTCAATCTGTTAACGTTGTTGAAGTTAGAATTAGATTCTGGAATTGGCTGGCTAGCACTTGTCTTGTTTTAGATGATTGCAGTTCTATCTGTGGTATTGAATAGATTTAATGTGTTCTTTTCTGAACTCAATTTATAAAAAATGTAAAAAGTATAATAAATACATTTTATAAATCATATAAATAATTATTCGGATAATACTGAGCGGTCAGTATTTGAAGAATTGATGAGAGAACAGAGTACTCTGATGCTTAAAAGTATCGTAAGTAGAGAGAAAGGGTTAATTACTGATGAAAGAAAAAATTACAGAACAAAGCGTTAAGCTTTTTCAAGAAAAAGGATTTAGCGAAACTTCAATACAAGATATTGTTGATTTACTAGGCGTTACAAAAGGCACATTTTATTATTATTTTGCGAGTAAAGAAATGCTACTGATGGAAATTCACCTAAGATATATTGATGACTTATTGCTCAGGCAAAAAGCAATCATTGATAGCACGAAAAATTGCCGAGATAGGATTATTAGAATTGTATCACTTATTATTCTAGATATTGAGAAACAAAGAGCGAATGGTCGCGTTTACTTTCGAGAAATGCGGAATTTAACACAAGAGAACGCAAAAAAAATAAAGAAAAAAAGAGAAGAGTTTCGTCTCAATATTGTAGATGTACTAAGAGAAGGTATTGAATCGGGAGAGTTTCGAGAAAATATAGATCCTAAAATGATTGCCTTGGCAATTTTAGGTGTTACTAATTGGAGCTATAACTGGTTTAATCCTGCTGGAGAGGTATCAGTTGAAGAGTTAGCGGAGAAGTATGTGGACTTTGTTTTGTATGGAATAAGTTTAACAAGGCAGTGAGTACCTTTTATATTTATTTTTGCAAGATAAATCGAAAATTAGGGGGAATTAGATGACGACAATTCCAGCCAAAACAATGAAAGCCGTTCAATTCACAGAATATGGGGGGCCGGATGTTTTAAAATTGATAGACATTGAAAGACCTAAAATTGGTGATCAAGAGGTTTTAATCGAAGTAAAAGCTATCGGAGTAAACTATGCAGATACAGCTAGAAGGGAAGGCAAGTACGTTGTACCGACAAAGTTGCCATATATACCAGGTGCAGAATTAGCGGGTGAAGTAGTATCGGTCGGGAAAGACGTAAGAAGTTTCAAACCAGGAATGCGTGTTGTTTCACTTATAGAGTCAGGAGCTTATGCACAATTTATTAGAGTGCATGAAATGGCCCTTACAGAAATACCAAATGGTGTTGAATATTCGGATGCTGTAGCTCTACCTTTACAAGGTCAAACTGCGTACCACATTTTAAAGACAATGGGACGCATAGAAAAAGGAGAAACAGTTCTTGTACATGCAGCTGCGGGTGGAGTAGGCGCACTTTCTGTACAATTAGCAAAATTATTTGGCGCGGGTAAAGTTATTGCAACAGCTAGTAATGATGAAAAACTGTTACATGCAAAGAATTTGGGTGCAGATTATCTTGTAAATTATACGGAACCAGGATGGGAAGAAAAAGTACGTGAATTTACTGGAGGAAAAGGTGTCGATATAGCACTAGAAATGGTTGGCGGAGCTATCTTTGAAAAGACACTTAAATGCCTAGCACCATTCGGGCGTTTAGTGATATTTGGTAGAGCGAGTGGTGAACTGTCAAAACTTGATGTAAGTAAGCTTATGCGTCGTAACCATACTGTTATTGGATTCTTTTTGCCACAAATCATGAGTCAACCCGAATTATACCAACGGAGTTTTACTGAATTACTGAACTTTGTTAATAGCGGAGAGCTTAAATTAACAATCGGTGGTATTTACAGATTAGAGGAGGCGTCCCAAGTTCACCATTTACTCCAAGGCAGAAAAACAATTGGGAAGTTAATCCTTATCCCTTAGTCTATTGAAAAAGAATTTAGAAAATCATCTTAATTTATACTCGGCATACTGACCGATTAGTTAAGAGATGGGAGTTAATGATATGGATAAATCCTTATTTGACTTAAGTGGACGTACTGCTCTTATTACAGGAGGAGGAAGAGGATTAGGTAGGAATATTGCAGAAGCTTTTGCAGAGCATGGGGCTAATATTGCGATTTGTTCGCGAAAAATAAGCAATTGCCAAGAAACAGTCGAGTATATACAAAAAAAGTTTTTAGTGCAAGCAAGAGCTTATAGTTGTGATGTAAGTAACGAAGAAAATGTGGTCAGTACAGTAAAAGAAGTTTTATCGGATTTTGGTAAAATTGATATTTTAGTAAATAATAGTGGGGCCACTTGGGGGGAAAAAGCCGAGAAGATGCCACTTGAAGCATGGCAAAAGGTGTTAAACGTCAATGTTACTGGGACCTTTCTTATGTCTAAAGAAGTTGGTAATCATATGATTGAAATGGGGTACGGGAAAATCATTAATATTGGTTCTGTCGCAGGAATAAAAGCGGAGCCTAGTGATGTGTTAAATGCAATCGGTTACAGTACGAGTAAGGCTGCAATACACCATTTTACAAAGGATTTGGCACGTAAATGGGCGGAGTATGGTTTAACTGTTAATGCAATTGCTCCTGGATTTTTTGAAACTACGATGACAAAACATATACTTGAACGAAGCGGTGATCGTATTAGGCAAAAAAATCCTATGAAAAAACTTGGTGATATGAATTCGTTAAAAGGTGCAGCATTACTGTTTGCTGGAAGGGCAAGTGATTTTATTACAGGGCAAGTAATAGCTGTTGATGGAGGAGGATCATTATGAAGCAAAGAGAAACAAATGTGGAAAGGCCTTGGTTAAAACATGTTGTACCAGGAAATCCAAAGGAAGTTGAAATCCCCATAATTTCTCTTCCCCAGCTGCTAGATGAGTCTATTGCAAAATATCCAAACCACACGGCTATGACGTTTTTTGGAAAAACTATCTCCTATAAAGAACTGAGCAATAACATTCAAAAGGTTGCAAAGGCTCTTTCAAAAATTGGCGTTGGGAAAGGAGATCGGGTTGCAATTATGCTTCCGAATTGTCCTCAATACCCAATGAGTTTTTACAGCATACTAACATGTGGTGCAATTGTAGTTCAAGTAAATCCAATGTATAAGGCTTCAGAATTAATTCATATTTTAAATGATTCAGGTGCCAAGGTAATAATTGTAATGGATCAATTACTCCCTTTAATAGAGGCAGTTAGAGCGCACACATCGATTGAAGAAATTTTCGCGGTTTCAGTAGAAAGCGCTTACATGCCAGATGGATTATTAATAGAGGATCAGAACAAATTACAAAGGGTAGAAATAAATCCAATTGAAGATGTTGCGGTTTTACAATATACGGGAGGTACAACTGGAACACCAAAAGGGGCAATGTTAACCCACTTTAATATAGTTGCTAACACATTACAAAGTGAAGCGACTGCAACTGTTAAGGTGAAACGAGGGGAAGAGCGTGTTTTAACTATATCGCCATTGTTTCATGTATATGGGATGACGAGTGCTATGTCTGTCACTTTCTATATCGGGGGAAATTTGATTTTGGTTCCTAAATTTGATGTGGAGATGGTCATTGACATTATTGATAAAACGAAACCAACCTCATTTCCAGGTGTTCCAACGATGTTCATTGCACTAGTTAATTATTACAATGTGAAAAAATTTGATCTTAGCTGTTTTAATATCTGTTCGAGTGGATCTGCTCCTTTACCAATAGAGATAATTAATCGATTCAATGAAATAAGTGGTACTTCAGTTGCTGAAGGATTTGGGCTATCTGAAGCTTCACCTGTGACTCATCGAAATCCAGTTGAAGGATTGCAAAAAACAGGGAGTATTGGTATTCCAATACCAAACACGGATGCGAGAATAGTAGATATTGCAACTGGAGAACAAAACCTTGCTGTTGGAGAAGTGGGAGAGTTAGTTATTGCTGGTCCTCAGGTGATGAAAGGTTATTGGAACAAACCAGAAGAAACGAATATTGCTATACGTAACGGTTGGCTGTATACAGGGGATTTAGCAAAAATGGATGAGGACGGTTTCTTCTTTATTGTTGGGCGTAAAAAGGAAATGATCATCGCAAGCGGATATAACGTTTATCCTATCGAGGTTGAAAACATTATTTATAAACATCCAGCCGTACTTGAAGTCGCGGTAATTGGTATTCCACATGAGTATCGCGGCGAAGCAATTAAAGCAGTTGTAGTACTGAAGGATGGGTATGATGTGACGCCAGAACAACTAATTGATTTTTGCCGTTCCCAATTATCAGCATATAAGGTTCCTGAAGAAATTCAATTCGTCAATGAGTTACCTAAAACGGCCGTTGGTAAAATACTGAAAAGAAACTTAATAATGCAATTTAATTCTCAAAGTGAACAAGTGTAACTCAAATCAATTGAAAAGGAAAAGGAGTGACAAATATGTATCTACGTTTAACAGATGAACAAAAAATGGTGCAAGAAACAATTCGTAAATTTGTGAAAGAGGAATTATTCCCTCTTGAAAATGAAGTGCTGAAGAACGAGCGCGAAGGGAAACCGAGTATTTCAAATGAAAAATTAAAAGAGTTGCGATTAAAAGCGAAAGAATTTGGTTTTTGGGGAATTAATACACCAGAGGAGTATGGTGGTGCAAACCTTGGCCAAATGATGATGGCACTCGTTTTAATGGAAGTATCGAAAACCTTTGTCCCTTTTAGTTTTGGCGGCTCAGCTGACAATATTCTTTATTATGCAAACGAAGAGCAAAAGAAAAAGTACTTAATTCCCACGATAAATGGTGACAAAAAATCTTGTTTTGCTATGACAGAACCAGATGCAGGGTCAGACACAAGAAACATTAAAATGACAGCAGTCAAAGACGGGAATGAGTGGATATTAAATGGCGAGAAAACCTTTATTACAGGTGGCAATGAAGCGGATTTCGTGATGGTTATTGCGATAACAGATAAAGAACTTCATAGAAAGGCTGGTAGAGAAGGTGTAACTTGTTTCATCGTGGATCGTGATATGGGCTGGAAATCAGAGTATATAGACACGATGGGTGAGTGGGGACCAGCTAGTTTAGTCTTTGATAATGTTCGTGTTCCAGAAGGAAATATTTTAGGTGAGATTAATGGTGGTTACAAATTAGGATTAGAATGGATTGGATTTGCACGATGGGTTGTAGGTGCTCGTGCAGTTGGGATGGCAGAACGTCTATTGCAAATGGCCATCGATTATTCGAAGGAGCGCTATACATTTGGAAAACCAATAGCAGAAAATCAAGCGATTCAATGGCCGATTGCAGATTCAGCAGTGGAAATTGAAGCAACAAGATGGCTTGTGCTTAATGCTGCTTTTACCATCGATCAAGGAGAAGATAATCGCCATTTAGCATCAATGGCAAAACTATATGGTTCAAATATGGGGAATAGAGTTGTAGATCGAGTACTCCAAATTCATGGTGGAATGGGCTATACAAGAGAGCTGCCGATTGAACGCTGGTACCGTGAAGCAAGACTTTGGAGAATTTATGATGGTACTGATGAAATACAACGTATGATCATTTCAAGAAATCTCTTAAAAGGTAACGTAAAGATTGGGCAATATATTTAACTCTCTCTCCGAAGCTACATTCAGTAAGCGTAAGTTAATATTTAAGAGAAAGAAGGAATAGTGGTGGGAAAAAGATTTGAAGGGAAAACTGCATTTGTAACAGGTGGTAGCCGAGGAATTGGTAGAGCGATTGTAGAGCAATTCGCGCAAGAAGGGGCAAATGTAGCTATTATGGATGTTAACGAGGAAGCTTTAGAAGTTGCAGCTAATGAATTAAAAAAAGCTGGTTATTCTTTTTATACAAAAGTAGGAAGTGTAGCCAATCGTGAAGAAGTAGAATTGGCAATGAAAGAAGTCTATGAAAAGTTCGGTACGATTGATATTTTAGTAAACAATGCGGGAGTTATTCGAGATAATTTAGTATTTAAAATGACCGATGAAGATTGGTTAACTGTTATGGATGTTCATTTGACAGGTGCATTCTACGCTTCTCGAGCTGCTCAAGTTTATATGGTGAAGCAAAAATACGGCCGTATTATTAACTTGTCATCAACTTCTGCTTTAGGAAATCGAGGACAGGCGAATTATTCGACGGCGAAAGCAGGTTTACAAGGATTAACAAAAACGCTAGCAATTGAGCTAGGTCGATATGGCGTAACCGTAAATGCTGTTGCTCCAGGATTTATTGAAACAGATATGACAAAAGCAACTGCAGAAAGGCTGGGCGTTCCTTATGAAAAATTTGTTGAATCTACTATTAGTACAATTCCGGTTGGCCGAAGTGGAAAACCAGAAGATATTGCGACTACAGTCCTCTTTTTTGCAGATGAAAAATCTTCTTTTGTAAGCGGGCAAGTCATTTATGTTGCTGGAGGACCAAGAAATTAAAGAAATGGGGTACTAAATGTTTAAAGAAGCAATTGGAACACGCTCAACTGTAATTAAGAATACAGTTGAGCGAGGTGCTGTTAAAAAGTTTGCAGAGGCTATCAATGATCTAGCTCCGATTTATTATGACGAGGATGTAGGGAAAAATTCAAGATATAAACGAAATATTGCGCCTCCTACTTTTCCAGTTACATTTGATTTTGGTGTGATTCCTAACTTGAATTTACCAGTAAAAGGACTCATTCATGGTGAGCAAATCTATCATTATGAACGGCCAATTTTTGTTGGCGAAGATTTATATTGCTATACAGAAGTGAAAGATTACTATGAGAAAACTGGAAGTAATGGAAATATGGGATTTTTAGTCATTCGTCGTGAAGGATTGGATCTTAACCAAGAGCTAATTTTCAGTGAAGAACGTGTAATCATCATAAATGAAGCTGTGAGAAAGGGGATGGGTGTTTGACGGATATTGCCAAGTTACAGCCGGGCGATTCATTACCCTCAATTGAAATTAATCCGGTGAGTAGAATGGACCTGATTAAATATGCAGGAGCATCTGGGGACTTTAATCCCATTCATACAATTGATGATGAGGCGAAGAAAGCAGGATTACCAGGCATCATTGCACACGGAATGTGGACGATGGGGAATTTAGCGAAGATATTTACACCTTATGTTGAGGAAGGTTTTATTCAAGATTTCGCAATTCGTTTTAAAAGAATGGTATTTATAGATGATCGCATCACATTAAAGGCAACTTTAGTAAACAACCATTCTAGAAAAATGGAATTTACTGTTGCAGCTATCAATCAACACCAAAAAGAAGTTATGAATGGATCAGTAAATTTTTTTTGTTATAACATTTCTGAATATTGAGATGATTAAAGAGGGGATGAATGCGTGAGAGAGGCAGTTATTGTTTCTGCGGTAAGAACAGCAATAGGTCGACAGGGTGGCACATTAGCGTCTATTCCAGCCCATGTTTTTGGTGCAGAAGTTATTAAAGAAGCATTATGTCGAGCAAAGGTTACCGCTAATATGGTTGATGATGTTATTTTAGGCAACGTACTAAGTGGTGGAGGAAATATTGCTAGATTGACAGCATTACAAACAGGTTTATTTCTTGGAATGCCAGGCTTAACAGTAGATCGTCAATGTGGGTCTGGTATCAATGCGATCAATCTAGCAGCACAGGCAATCTGGGCAGGCGATGGAGAAATTTTTGTAGCAGGTGGCGTGGAGAGTATGAGCCGAGCTCCTTATTTAATGGATCGTCCTGAAAAAGCCTACAGTCCTACGTTTCCTACCTTTCGTAAGTCTCAATCATCTCCAACAGAAATAGGAAATCCGCCTATGGGGATTACAGCGGAAAACTTAGCTAAAAAATATCAAATTAGCAGGGAAGAACAGGATGCATTTTCTTTACAAAGCCAACAAAGGATGTCAAAGGCAATGGAAGAAGGGCGATTTGAAGAGCAAATTGTACCGATTCTAGTACCTACTCGAAAAGGAGAACCAATAGAGTTTAAAGTGGATGAACATCCCCGTCCAGAAACGACAAAGGAAGGATTAGCAAAATTGCCGGCAGTATTTTTGAAGGATGGTACTGTGACAGCAGGAAGTAGTTCAGGTTTAAATGATGGTGCCTCAGTAGTTGTCATCATGTCGAGAGAGAAAGCAAATCAGTTAGGAATAACTCCTCTAGCAGTCGTTCGAGCACAAGCAGTTGCTGGGGTAGACCCAAATATTATGGGAATTGGTCCAGTACCTGCGACGCGAAAAGTATTAGAGAAGGCTGGTTTAGCTTTGGCGGATATAGACGTAATAGAAATTAACGAAGCATTTGCTTCACAAGTTCTTGCTTGTGATAAAGAACTAAAAATGGATCCAGCAAAAGTAAATGTCAATGGTGGGGCTATTTCGCATGGGCATCCTCTAGGTGCCACTGGAGCTATTTTAATGACAAAAGCAATCTACGAATTAAAACGAACAGGTGGAAGATATGCTCTCATTACTGCATGTATTGGTGGAGGGCAAGGAATTGCAACTATCATTGAACGAGAGGGATAGTAAGTTGGTATATGAAGGGGGAGGAAATAAATGAAAACCATTCCAGAAGTTGATATCTATGTACGGTTTTGTGAAACAGATGCTGGGGGTCATGTTAGTAATACAAGTTATTTTCTTTATTTTGAAGAAGCACGTACCAAATTTTTCCGAACGATTGGCTTTGGATTGAAAGATAGAAAGGATTTTAATTTTATTGTCGCTCACCTTTCATGTAATTTCATAGCCCAGTCATATGCAAGTCAAATACTTAGCGTGACAACAAGCGTATCGAATATTGGAACAAAAAGCTATACGTTAGTACATGAAATTAATGATGCAAATACAGGTGCTCTTGTGGCAAATGGAAGTGCAGTAATTGTTTGTTATAACTTTCAAGAACAGCATTCAATTGAAATACCAACAGATTTACGTACAACACTTGAAGAATATTTAACTTAATTCAGCAGAAGTCGCATACTTCTAAAAATAGAAGATGAATGCCAAATATGATTTTAAATCATTAGGGGTTCGAGGCAGCGCTGAACAGGAGCCTATGATAAGAACGCCGCGTCGTGCGGCACCACCTAAGGGACCAACTTCGTGTTGGCCCAGTCCCCGGGCGG